>NZ_JABXFH010000011.1:0-150883 GCF_013372745.1 Janthinobacterium sp. BJB401
CCACGGCGCGCTGCTGCCAGGTCCACGCCCAGGCGGCCACGCCCAGTGCGAGCAAGGCCACGGCCAGGCAGGCGGGCGCCCCCAGGCGGCGCAGCAGCAGTTGCGCGCGCAGGCGCACGCTTGCGAGGTCGATGGCCATCATGGCGCACCCCAGCGCGCTTCGAGCTGGAAGCGCAGGGGTTTGTTCGGATCGAGCGCGTTGATTTCATGGCGCAGCAGCTGCACGCGCGTGCCGAACAGCTCCTGCCGCTTCAATTGCGCGATATAGGCCACCATGGCGTCGCTGCTGGTCGTCTCGGCCGTGATCTTCAGCACGCGCTTGCGCGCATCCGGCTCCAGCGCCAGCAGCGCGATGGCGGGCGGCGTGGCGCTGGCCAGCGCATCCTGCAGGTCGCGCCACGGCAGGTTCAGTTGCAGGATGGCCGCATTCACGGCTGCCGCTTGCGCGGGCGCGATGGCGATTTGCGGCGCAAGCGCCGGCCCCTGCATGGCTTGCGCGACGCGCTGCTGCGCGCGCTGCCATTGCGCCTCGCTGGCCTGCTGGCGCTGCAGCGCGGCGCTGCCGCTGTACGCCGCCGCGATGGTCAGCGCCACGCCCAGCGCACCGATGCACCACGCCCAGACGGGTACGCGGTGCAGGCTGCGGCGCCAGTTGGGCGGCGCAAAATCGATATCGAGGCGCGTCATGCCACGCCTCCGCTATGCGCCAGCCGGGCCGCCGGCGACAAAACGCCGTCCCCGTCCGGCGTGGAAAAAGCCCGGCAATGGAACTCTTGCGCGGGCGCCAGCCAGCCCGCTGGCGGCGCTCCACACAGCTGCAGCAGCGCCGGTGCGGGCACGCCTTGCAGCAACGCCTCGCGCGCCAGGGTCTGCGCCAGCCAGTCCCTGCCAGCGCCAGGCGGTACGGGCAGCGCGCGCACGGCGCGCAGACGGCCCTCGTGCCGCACGCCCAGGGTCAGGACGTGCTCCTGCAACTGGCCAAACCAGGCGCCCGGCTTCAGCGCGCCGTGCCAGCGGTTCCAGTGGCGCGCGAATTGCGGCGTAATGAAAATCAGGGCCAGCTTGCGTGCGTCGGCCACGCGCGTCAGCTGCGCCAGCAGCGCGCGGGGCACGGCGCAGAAAAACGGCGCGCGCGCATCCCAGGCGCCGCTGCTGCGCCACAGGCCCGGTACATCGCCATACAGCGACTGGAAGCGCAGCGCGGCGGCGGCCTCGATGTCGGCCAGGCGCGCGGCGCCTTGCGGCATGTCCACCTGCCACAGGCGCGCCAGTCCATCGTCGAGCACCACGGATAAAGGCCAGCCCGCGTATTGCCCCGCTGGCAGAATCTGTTCCAGCGCCTGGCCCAGGGCGGCAAAGTCGCCATGCGGCGCGTCGTCCGGCGCATACGCGGCTTCACCCAGCGGCGTCCAGGCAGGCGCGCGCCAGCGACTGCTGCGCCACAGGCTCACCTTGCCCGCCGCCACGCCCAGGCGCAGGGCTTGTCCAAAACCTCTACGCATGCAGGGTGACCCTCTTGATTTCCGTGATGGTGGTGGCGCCCCGCTTGACCAGTTCCAGCGCCGCCAGGCGCAGGCTGCGCGTGCCGTTCGCATACGCTGCCGCCTTGATCTGGCGGATCGGTTTTTTATCGACGATCAGTTCGCGGATTTCATCGGTCAGCACGAGGATTTCGGCGATCGAACGGCGCCCCTTGTAGCCCGTACCGCGGCAGTCGCCGCAGCCCTTGCCCTGCTTGAATTGATATTGCGCCACGTCGGCGCGCGCCAGGCCCACGCTGGCCAGTTCACTATCGTCCGGCGTGTACTCGACCGCGCAATGGGGGCAGTTGGTGCGGATCAGGCGCTGCGCCCAGATGCCGTTCAGGGCCGAAACAAACGCATACGGGTCGATGCCCATGTGCGTAAAACGGCCGAACACGTCGAAGACATTATTCGCATGCACGGTGGTCAGCACCAAATGGCCCGTGAGCGCCGATTGCACGGCGATTTCCGCCGTCTCGCGGTCGCGGATCTCGCCCACCATGATCTTGTCTGGGTCGTGCCGCAAGATCGAGCGCAAGCCCTTGGCGAAGGTCAGCCCCTTCTTTTCGTTGACGGGGATTTGCAAAATGCCGGGCAGCTGGTATTCGACCGGGTCTTCGATGGTGATGATCTTTTCGCGCCCGTTATGGATTTCCGTCAGCGCCGCATACAGGGTCGTCGTCTTGCCCGAACCCGTGGGACCGGTGACGAGCAGCATGCCGTAGGCTTCCTGCGCCAGCGCGCGCAAGGCTTCCAGCGATGGCGCATCAAAACCCAGCGCTTCCAGGGTCAGGGCGCCGTAGGCCTCGATCATGGCGCGCTTGTCGAGGATGCGGATGACGGCATCTTCGCCGTGGATGCTGGGCATGATGGAGACGCGCAAATCGATTTCGCGTCCGCCCGATTCGACGCGGAAGCTGCCGTCCTGCGGCACGCGGCGCTCGGCGATATCGAGTTCGGCCAATACTTTCAGGCGCGAGATGATGTGTTCGGCCACTTCGATGCCGTTGACGGACGTGGCGTGATCGAGCACGCCGTCGACCCGGTACTTGACGGCCAGGCCACCTGCCGTGCTTTCCAGGTGGATGTCCGAGGCGCCTGCTTTGAGCGCGTCATACAGGGTCGAGTTGACCAGCTTGACGGCGGGGCTGGCCGCTTCCGACACGCTGGCAAACGACAGCACGGCGGCCGTCTTGCCGTCGCGCCGCGCGTCCGTGGCGGCGCCGGGCAGCAGGCTGTCGACGGCGCGCGCCGATTCCTCCTGTTTCGACAAATAGGCGCCGATGTCGGCCTGCAGCGCCAGGCGGATGCTCAAGGCGCCCTGCCCGGCGCGCGCATTCAGCCAGGTTTGCAGGTCGAGGTCGAAGGGGTCGGCGATCACGCCCACCAGCTGGCCATCGGCGGCGCGCAGCAGCACGCTGTGGCGCGCCAGCGCCTGCGACAGGGGCAGCACGTCGAAGGCGGGAGACAGCGCCAGCATGTCGGCCGTTTCCAGCACGTCCAGACCGAACGGACGCGCCAGTGCGCGCACCACGGCGCGCGCCTCGATGCCGCTCAGCTGCTGCAATTCCTCGACCAGGCTGCGCTTCGATTGCCGGCTCAGGATGCGCGCGCGCTGCAGCAGCGCAGAATCGATGGCCACGCTGGCGACGGTGGTTTCGGTTTGCATCATGAAATATCGCCGGCAAGGTCAAAGATGGGCATGTACAGCAGGATCACGATGGCGCCCACGACGAGGCCGATGGCGGCCATCAGCAGCGGCTCGAACGTGCGCGTAAAACGGTCGATCCAACGGCTGATTTCGCCATCGTAAAAGGCGGCAGACTGTGTCAGCATGGGGCCCATGTCGCCCGTGCGCTCGCCCACGCGCAGCATGCGCAGGGAAATCGGCGTCGTCAGTCGATGCTGCTCAAAGGCCGACGACAGGGGCTGGCCCGCCTCGATGGCGCCGCGCGCCTGCTGCAACGACGCCTGCATGCCCGGCGAGACCATCGCCTGCACGGTGGCGATCGCCTGCACGATGGTGATGCCGCCTTCGGCCAGCATGCCCAGGGTCAGGTACAGGCGCGACAGTTCATAGATGCGCACGCGCTCGCCGATGCCGGGCAGCTTCGCCAGCAGGCGCGCCACGCCGCCATGGCGCAGCACGCGCCGCACGGCAGTGAACACGACGCTGCCGGCCAGCGCCAGCCCGAGCAACAGCAGCACACCGTGTTCGGTGACGAACTGGCCCCAGCTGAGCATCACTTGCGACATCCACGGCAGGTTGCGCCCGGCGCCCTGGTACACCTCGGCAAAACGGGGCACCACATAGCTGATCAGGAAGGCGCTGACGCCGCCGCCCACGGCCAGCAGGATGGCGGGATAAATGGCGGCGCTGACGATTTTACTGCGCACCGTATCGATGCGCTGCTGGTAGTCGATGTAGCGCGACAAGGCGCGCGGCAAGTCGCTCGTGCCTTCGGCCGCCTTGACGATGCCGATGTACAAGGGGGGAAACAGTTCCGCTTGTTCTGCCAGCACGGCGGAAAAGCGCTTGCCTTCGCGCAAACCTTCCAGCAGGCGCGTGAGCACGCTGCGCGTGGCCGGCGACGCTTCCTTTTCCAGCAAGGCTTCCAGCCCTTCGACGATGCCCAGACCCGCGTTCAGCAGCGCCAGCAATTCCTGGCTGAACAGCAGCAAAGGCAAGGCCCGCGCGCGCTGACGGCCGGCCGCGCTGAACGGCGTGGCCCGCAGCGGGCGGATGGCGCTGACGAACAGGCCGCGCGCCTCGGCCTGACGGCGTGCGTCGGCTTCGTCGCGGCCGTCGATCACGCACGTCTGCAAGGTAGTTACGGCCTGGTCCGTGGAAAGCGCGCGTACTTCGAACTGCATGATGGCTTGTCCGTAGGAAAAAGAATGCGCTGGCGCTATTGCGAGCTGATGTCGGCGTTCTCGCCGCTGCCGCCCGGCTGGCCATCCTTGCCCATCGAGACGATGTCATATTCGCCCTTGCTGCCGGGCGCGCGGTATTGATAGGCATGGCCCCACGGGTCGAGCGGCACGGCCTTTTTCAGGTAGGGGCCATTCCAGCGCGTGCCGGCGGCGGGCGGCGCGACCAGCAGCGCGGCCAGGCCTTCTTCCGTGGTCGGGTAGCGCCCCACGTCGAGGCGGTAGGTATCGAGCGATTTTTCAAACGCCTCGATCTGCGCCTTGGCCACCGTCACTTCGGATTTGCCCAATTGGGCGAAATATTTGGGGCCGACATAGGCCGCCAGCAAGCCAATGATCACGATGACGACCAGCAATTCGAGCAAGGTAAAGCCGCGCGCATGGCGCGTTGCCGCAAGGTTCTGCCTGTGTGCTGCATGCATCCGGTAACTCCTTCTTGCCTACCTTCAATACATTGCCGCCATGTGCGCCGCTAGTGGCCGCGCACAGGCCGCGCGCGCCTGCCTGATGCCTAAGTAACCCCCAATAAATTATTGTAATTTCTGACTTCCATAACCGGCGCTAGGCGGCGTTGCTCACTGCTAGCAGTGCTCGCACTGCGTCGCAGCGAGCGCCTTGCATAGCATCCGGTTCTGTTCGTCATAAATTCACACTAATTTCCCGAGGCTTACTTAGCAGGCTACCATGCCGCTTATGGTTAATACAATCTTTTGTTTGTACTGAAAACAACAAAATTCCAAGGGAAACCATCGCGTTTGCACTAACGCAAGTCGCGCGCCACCCATCATCCGGCAGGGGTACAATCGGCGCATGAGCGGCCATGCCGCCACCTGCCGAAGGAGCTTGCATGTCTGCAATCCGCTTGAGCCTTGCCATCCTGGCCGCTGCCAGCGTGCTGCCTGCCGGCGCGTCGGCGGCGCCGTAGCGACAGCCATATATTGTTGAACTGAGCCTGCAACTGCCCCCGCCGTCTGATGCAGGACAAAGGGAAGCCCAGCGGGAGGCGCAGCGGGAAAGTGGCCGGCGTGCCGTGCTGGCGCTGGTGCCCGATGCCACGGTGCAATATCATTACACGGCCGCGCTGAACGGCTTTGCCGCCATGCTGACGCCGGCCGAAGTCAAGCGCCTGCGCGCCAGCCCCCTCGTCGCGCGGGTGGCGCCGGGCACCGAGGATCAGTTCAATGGCGGCGGCACGCACAACACTGCAGCACCCCGGCCGCAGCACTAAACGGCCTCAGGCGGCCAGCAGGCGCAGCGCGATGCCGCGCGACACGGCTTGCGTGCGATTGCTTACGCCCAATAATTTGTAGATGCGCTGCAAATGGCTTTTCACGGTCCCGCCGCTGATGCCGAGAATTTGCCCCACCTCTTCATTGCTCTTGCCGATGCTGACCCAGTGCAGCACTTCCAGCTCGCGCGCACTGGCCGCGCGCGCCACGCCGGCGAGTGTTGCCTGCGCGCCGTCCGGCAGCGCCAGCCAATGCAGGTGCAGGCAGGGCAGCAGCAGTTCCAGCACATAGGCCTGGCGCGCCGGGTCGGTCCGGGGCGCGCCGAACAGGGCAAAAAAACTGCCGCCGCCCGCTGCCGCGCTGCCATGCAGCAACACGTCATCGAGGATGGCCACGCGCCGCCCGCCTGCGCGCCACGCTTGCGCCAGATGCGCCACCTGCCCCTGGCGCGGGTCGCTCAGCGCCCGCACCTCGGCCTCGGCGAGCACCGCGCTATGCCAGGCCGCGCTGCGCACCACGCCGCCATCGGCGCCCAGCTGCGCGCAGACGAGGACGGCATGCGGCAGCAGCGCCTGCAGCGGTCCCTGGCTCCACAGGAAAAAATCGCCGGGCACGGCGATGCCATGCGCGCCGAGTATGGCGTGCAGCAAGTATTCCTGTTCCCGCCCCGTCAGCAGCATCAGGCGCACACGGCGGTGTCAAGGGCATCCAGCGCCAGATAGCGGTAACCGCTGCCGCGCACGGTTTCGATGCGGTGGCCGCAGCCGCCCGGCTGCAAGGCGTGGCGCAAGCGTCCCACGTGGGCGTCGACCGTACGCTCGTCGAGATAGGCCGCATGGCCCCACACCTGATCCAGCAATTGCGCGCGGCTATGCACCCTGCCAGGATGGTCCATGAGGAAATGCAGCAGCTTGAATTCCACGCGGCCCAGGTTGACTGGCACCTTGCCGGCCGTCACGCGCCGGGTGTGCGGATCGAGGCACAAGGTAGCGGCAGTGGCGGTGCGCAAGACCGCTGGCGCGCGGCGGCGCAGCAGCGCGTGCACGCGGGCCAGCATTTCACGGGGGCCGGCAGGTTTGCACAGGTAATCGTCGGCGCCGCTGTCCAGCGCCAGCACCTTGTCTTGCTCGCTGTCGCGCGCGCTGACCATGATGATGGGCAAGTCGCACAGCACGCCATCCTGGCGTAGCTGGCGCAGCAGCGCGATGCCGGACGCATCCGGCAGATCCCATTCCAGCAACAGCACGTCGGGCGGGTCAGCCGCCAGCAGCGCCAGCGCGCCGCGCGCATCCACGGCGCAGCTGACCCGGTAACCGGCCCCCGCCAGGTTATGCGCCAGCAGCGCTTGCATGGCGGGCGCAGGGTCCAGCACCAGGATATGGCCAGGCATCGATGCATCTCCCAAAAAAGTTGGCGGCAGTCCATGAAAAACTAGACTGCCCGACAAGTTTTTGACTATGCATCAAGCGTAAAACAGTGGCCAATACAATTTAGTTTCCTGATTTATAGCTATTGCGAATAAATAGACTAGGCGCGTGTGACAGCTTGGCGGCGGCGCAGGGCAAAACCGATCAGCGCCAGGCCGCCCGTCAGCATCATCCATTCCGACGCTTCCGGCACGGCCGAGATCGTCGCGATGCTGGCATAAGTGCTGCCCGTAATGCTGGCGGGCAAACCGCCGTTCAGCGGCGTCAGTTCAAATTGCACGAGGTTGCCATTCGCATTGCCCAGGTAAGTGGTGCCGGTGTAGTCGAGCAAGCCTACGCCAAACGTCGTTCCCGCGTTGCCGGCCGTGCTCAGGAAGTCGCCGCCAAAGACGACGTTGAAACCGAACTTGCCACCCAGGGTCACGTTGTGAAACCAGTCGTTGTAGGCGCCGCTATTGCCGAAAGTCAAGGTACCGGGCACGCTGCCGCTGACGTTGCCTTCCAGAGATTCCAGCGCGCCGAACGCGCCCGAGAAATTGCTCAGCACGGCGCTGGCGCCCGGCGCCGGGCTGTTGCCGGCGATAAAAGCGAAATCGAGGAAACCGGCACCCGAGAACTGGCTCGTGTCGATTTCCACGCGGTAGCCGAGCGGGTCCGCCAGCGCCAGGTTGGAGCTGGCGGCCAGCACGGCGGCCAATACGGCGCGGCGCAGGGTAAGGTTGAGTTTCGTTGTCAACATGATGGTGTCCTTAGAAGTTGCCGGCGTAGATGCTGGCGGAATAATTGATCGTCACTTTCGACGGATTGGTGAAACTGACGGCAAACGAGGCCGTCGCGCCAGGCGCCAGGCTGGCGGTGTTGACGGTAACGTACGCGGCGCCCGCATGGCTGCCCGTGGCATTGGCCAGGCTCACGCCGGCCGGCAAGCCGCCGAACACCACCTGGAACGGACCGTTCAAGGCGCTCGTGCCCGTGTTCGTGAAGGCAAACGTGCCCGTGTACTTTTGCGTCGCGCGGTTGTACGCCAGGCCCGAGCTGGCTGTCGCCACGGCGGCCGTGATGTCACGGTAGGCAGGCTGGAGGTCCAGGCTGACGACGACGGGGTCGTGGTCCGAAGCGCGGTAGGGCAAGGCGTTGTACAAGTCTTGCGGCTTGGCCGAATCGATGTTGTAGTCGATCACTTCCGGCTCGTCCGCATTCACATGCCATTCGGCCACGCCGGCCACTTGCGGGCTCAGCGACGCGCTGGCCAGAGCATGGTCGAGGTAGCCGCTCTGGCCGCCGAATACATACGAGTACGGCATGCCGGACGGCCGCACGAAACGCTCGAGTTCGTTGACGAAGCCGGCGCCCGTGATGGCCTGGATCGGGTCTTCCGCGCCATAGGAATTCAAGTCGCCGATGACCAGCACGTCCGCGTCGCCGGCGGCGGCCGCCACCTGCGGCACGAAGCTGCCCACCAGACGCTGGGCTTGCTGCACGCGGGTGGCGTTCCAGCAACTCTGGCTATCGTTCTGATCCGCGTCCAGCCCGCTCGACGGGCAGCTACCCTTCGATTTCAGGTGGTTGACGATCAGCGAGAATTTTTCGCCATTGCTTGCAAGGAAAGTTTGCGCCATCGGCGGGCGGTTGTTGATGGCGTTGGCGTCCGACAAGGCGCCACCCACCAGGCCCAGCTTGGCAGGCTTGTAGATCATCGCCACGCGGATGGCGTCCGTGCCCGTGGCGGCCGGTTTCGGCACCACGGCATACGTGACGCCGCCGATGGCCGCGTTGAGCTGCTCGACCAGGTAAGTGACGGCGATTTCGCCATTGTTCTGGATTTCCATCAAACCCACCACGTCCGCATCGATGGCTTTCAGTTCGGCGACGATCTTGTCACGCTGGCGCTCGAACTCGGCCAGGTTGTCGGCGCCACGGCAATTGCTCTTGGTGGTCGACGCGCCCACGGTACAGCCCTGCCCCGTTTGCCCAAAGATATTGTTGCCATTCGTAAAGGTCGTAAAGAAATTGAGCACGTTGGCGCTGGCCACCTTGACGTTGCCGGATGGCAGTTCCGGGCTGCCCGTGCGCGGGTTGTCGCGCGAGAATTGCGGCGTCTGCGTCGGCTGCAATTTGTAGGCGGCGCCGCCACCGCCGATGGCACCGAAATCCACCACGCCCGTCAAGTCGGCCAGCGTATCGCCGCTGCGCACGGTATTGTCCTGGCCGATGTACGGTATCGTCGCCGGCGCCACGAAAATACCATCATCGAGCACGATCAGGTTGTGCGCATTGGTGGCGATCAAGGCTTGCGCCTCGGCGGAGCCAGCCGGATGGCGATTGGTCGGCACTTCGCGCCGGCCCGCCGACAGGGTCAGCTCGCCGCGCGCACCCAGGTAGGCGTTTTGCGACACGGTCAACGGTTGCGTGAAGCGCACCAGCATGCCTTCCACGGCGGCCAGGTTTTCGTTCGGTAAGGTTACATTCGTCGGCACGATGCCGTGGCCAGCGCCTTGCGTGAGGATGGCCGTCACGTCCTTGAATTCCGTATAGGAATTTTTCGCGCCCGAGGGCGTGTATTCGACCACCGTGCCCGTCACGCGCACCAGTTCGCCCGGCTGCACGGTGGTGGCCGTCGCGCCCGTGTATACAAAGATACCGTCCGACGTCGATGGGTCGCCATCGCCGGCCGCGTCCTGCATGAAGAAGCCCGTGCCCACTTTCAGGGTCACCACGCCTTCCGTCGTTTGCACGGAATTGGCATACGGGCTGGCCGCGCCCGATCCCTGGATTTGCGGAATCGTGTGGCTGACGGCGGCCAGGCCTTGCACGGCGACATCGATCTTGCAGCTGGCGCTTTGCTGCTGGTCATTGCTGAAGCTGACGATGACGGGATAATTGCCCACCGGCACGCCAGCGGCCACCAGCAGGCTGACCATGGCGCTCTCGCCCGCCACGCCGGCCGCGCTGAAATTGGCCAGGCTGATGCCGGCCACGGCGGGCGAACTCAAGGTGGCGGCATTCACGACGCCATCCACGTCGGACGCGCGCAGCACGGCATTGCCGCCATTGCCCACGGCCAAGGCCAAGCTGGCCGGGCAGCTGGTAATGATCTGGTGCACGACCGGGCCGCCGCAGACATTCAGCGGCGAGGCCGTATTGCGCGGCGTCACGCTGCCGGTGGCAAAATCAACGCTGTTATCGTCCGTGTCGCCGCAGCCGCCATTCGCGCGCAGGATAGACAAGGTATTCGATGGTGCTTGTGCCACGGCGCCTTCAAAACCGTTGGCCGTGCCGAAGCCGACCAGGTCGATGACGGCCGCGCCCGTAGGGCTGGCGCCCGTTTGCGCCGTCTTGCCATTGCTCAGCAATACCTTGCCTGCCGTGCCGGACATGGCCAGGCTGCCCGTGGCGTCCGGCGTGGGCAAGTCTTGCGTGCCGCCCGTGCCCTTGGCTTGCTGAACCAGCAAATACTGGCCAGCTTGCAAATCGATAGCCGGCAAGGCCGTCACGGACCAGCTCGTGCCAGCGGCGGACGCGTATTGCACGCTCCAGTTGCTCAAGTTGACGGGACTGGCGCCACGGTTGAACAGCTCGATGAAATCGTTGCGGTACACGGCCCCCGTGTTGCCGCCACCGCCATACACCTGGCTGATGACGACGTCGGAGGCGGCCAGGGCAGGCAGCGACAGGCTGGCCAGCACGGCGGCCATGACCGTCAGGCGCAGCGGTTTGCCCAGGGACAGGGGTGAAACGGACACGGCGGCAAGGTGGGAAGTCATGGTTTTCCTGGTCAGTAAAATGACAACGAACTTATGATTTACATACGAATGTACATACTAAACAGGCTGCATGACGAGTTGATGACATTTCATTAAGCTGAACGGAGTAATGCGCAGCCAGGAGCACGGCTGGCGGCCGCATGCCATCAGTATCCTTTCAACAACGCCATGCCTTGCAAAGCAATCCCGGCCGTTACGCAGCCGCACAATATGATATAATTCAAACAAATAAGTTTAGTTCATGACAATAAATTAAACGGCAACACCAGACCCAGTAGTGCAGGCCCCATCCATGCCTGACCTTGAAACGCACTCCCACCTTGCTCGCAACGGTAGCCTGGACGGGAGCGGCAACATTCGCAGTGGATACACGCGCCGAGCGGCGCACCCTTCCATGCTTTTTGAGAGATCGATCATGCCAACACCAATTTTCACGCCAGCCTCTTCCCGTCCCTTGCTGCTGGCCGCAGCATTGATGCTGTTCGGCGCCGGCGTCCAGGCGCAAACGGCCGCGCCTGCGCAAAAGAATGAAAAGAATTGCCAGGCCAGCACGCAGTCGGCGAATGGCAATACGAAAGATGCCAACCTCGATGGCACCTACAGCGCTTGCAGCCTGTCCAACGGCTTCATCGGCGCAGGCACGCGCACCAACGACGGCACGAACAAGACGCCGGAATTTGACGGCATCGCGTCCGACCAGGAATTCCGCAAGGCTCCCGCGGCCGAAAGCAATCAGCGCCTGGCCACGCGCCAGTTGCCTGCCGGTGCCGCTGCCGGAGAACCGAGCAAGGCGCTCGCCAGCAGCGACCGCGACTTCAGCTTTGCCACGCGCGACTTCGTCGCTTCCGAAGAAAACCGCCCCTTCGATGACGCAGCCGGCTACCGTGGCCCGGGCCGTTCGTACCAGGGCCGCAGCGGCGACACCCAGGCACCATTGATCGTTTCGTCGTCGCTGGGTGAAAACTTGCCCACAGGCAGCAACGGTGTCGGCGGCGGCGGTTCGGGTGGCGGCTTCACGGGCGGCAGCATCCTCCCCGTAACGCCGGAAATTCCAGCCGTGCCGGAACCGGAAACCTATGCCATGCTGCTGGCCGGACTGGGCCTCGTCGCCCTGGCGCGCCGCCGCAAGAGCAAATAACGCACCGTGAACGCCGCAGCATGAGAAAAGGCCCGCAAGGGCCTTTTTTATTACCTGAAAGAATCAGGCATCAACGCCGGAAGCCCGCATACGGGGCGGCCAGCGGGTCGCCGATGAACAGGCCCTGGGCCGGCCACAGCACGCTGCCCCAGTACGCTTCCAGCGCCGTGCTGCCGGACAGGTAGCGGCGCAGCAGCACGGTCGGATTGGGAAACTTCTGCCAATAGCTGCACGGTTCGCTGACGGTGCCATAGCTGGCCGTCGCGCCCGCTTCCAGCCAACGCTGGCTGCTCATCTGGCTATTGCCCTGTAAGTCACCGCCAAACGAGGTCAAATGGTCGGCCAGGGCGCCGGGCAGAAAACGCAGGGTTTCCAGCTTGGCCACCTTGGCCTGCCCCGTCTGGTACACCATGATGTCTTGCGCCCCTTCCAGGCTGTCCGCCTTGAGGTTCTTGACGGTCAGCTTGCGCTGGCGCACGACGCCGGCGGGCGGAAAGAAACCGGCCCGGCTGTTGCGCGCCGCGTCGCTGGTGGTCAGATAGTACGCGCTGGCGGCCGGCACGGAAAAGCCGCTGACGGCGCCGCGGTCCACCACGGCCTTGGCCTCTTCCACAAAATCGATGGGCAGCAGCATCGACAGCCGCAAGCCCAGCTGCGTGTAAGGCTGCGCCACCTCGCTGTTGAAATACGCGCTGGGCTTGCCGGGGTCGCACGTTTTCGCGCATTGATCCCCGTCATAACCCAGGGTAAAAGCCGAGGTGATGGCATTGCATTCGACGGCATACGGCGCGCTCCACACCATCAGCACGGCCTGGATCTCGGGTTTCAGCTGCGCATTGATGCGCTCCTTCAACTGCGCGAACTGGTCGATGCTGAGCTTGCGGGGGCGGTTGGGAATATTGACGTGCGCCACATTGGCGGCCGGAATGCCGTGCGCCTTGCGGTAGTACTCGCCCACTTCGATACTGTTCGGTTCGGCGTCGTTGATGACGATGGCCAGCTGCGACGCCTGCAATCCGGGCGGGGCCGCAGGTGGGACAGGTGCGACAGGCTCGGCATGGGCGGCGGCGGCCAGCGCCAGCGAAAGACAAAGGAAGTTGCGCAAGGGTCGGTGCACCGGTAAGGGAGTGATCGGAGGCAGGCGGCCAGGGGCGCGGCTGCCTTCCGATTATAGCGCCATCAGGCGCGCTGGTAGACATCCTCCAGGCGCACGATGTCGTCTTCGCCCAGGTAGCTGCCCGACTGCACTTCGATCAGGTGCAAGGGCAGCTTGCCCGGATTTTCCAGCCGGTGCGTCATGCCGATGGGGATGTAGGTCGATTCGTTTTCCGTGAGTAAAGTCACCTTCTCGCCGCACGTCACTTGCGCCGTGCCGCTGACCACCACCCAGTGTTCGGCGCGGTGGTGGTGCATCTGCAAGGACAGCTTGCCGCCCGGATTGACCGTGATGCGCTTGACCTGGAAGCGCTCGCCGATATCGATGCCTTCATAACTGCCCCACGGGCGGTACACCTTGCGGTGCTGCACGTGTTCGCTGCGTCCCGCCTGCTTCAAGTGGTCGACCACCTGTTTCACGCGCTGCACCTGGTCCTTGTGCGCCACCAGGATGGCGTCGTCCGTTTCCACCACGATCAAGTCCTGCACGCCCAGCACGGCCACCATGCGACGCTCGGCGCGCACCAGGCAATTGCGCACGCCATCGAGATACACGTCGCCGCGCACCACGTTGCCGTTGGCGTCCCCAGCTTGCACTTCCCACAGGGCCGACCAGGAACCCACATCGCTCCAGCCGATGGCGGCCGGCAGCACCACCGCATGCGCCGTATGCTCCATCACGGCATAGTCGATCGAATCGGATGGGCAGGCGGCGAAGGCCTTTTCTTCCAGGCGGCAGAAATCGAGGTCGCGGTAGCCGTCGCGCACGGCCGTTTCGCAGGCGGCCAGCATGGCGGGCTGGAATTGCCCCAGCTCGCCCAGATAGCGTTCGGCGCGGAACATGAACATGCCGCTGTTCCAGGAATAATTACCGGCGGCAAGGAACGACTGCGCCGTGGCCAGGTCCGGCTTTTCCACGAAACGCTCGACCTTGCAGCCCACGGCGCCAGGGCTGACGGGCGCGCCGCTGCGGATGTAGCCATAGCCCGTTTCCGGCGCCGTCGGCACGATGCCGAAGGTGGCCAGCGCACCATCGGCCGCCAGCAGCGCCGCCTCGGCGATAGCCTGGTGAAACGCGGCCACGTCGGTGATGACATGGTCGGCCGGCAAGACCAGCATCAGCGCCTGCGGGTCGATGGCCAGCAGGTATTGCGCAGCCACGGCCACGGCCGGCGCCGTGTTGCGCCCCACCGGTTCGAGCAAGATGCCCAGCGGCGGCAAGCCGATTTCGCGCAGTTGCTCGGCCACCATGAAGCGGTGTTCATTGCCGCACACCACCAGCGGCGGCATGACCTCGAAACCGGCCAGTCCGCTATCGCCGGCACGGCGGTTGGGCAGGCTGGTGACGCGCAGCGCCGTTTCCTGCAGCATGGTCTTGTCCGTTACCAGCGGCAATAGTTGCTTGGGCAGCACGGCGCGCGACAGCGGCCATAAACGGGTGCCCGAACCGCCGGACAGGATGACTGGGTAAATTTTCATGATTTCATTTCAAAAACAGTTTATTGGGCAGCATTATTGGGCAGCATACAGGGCCGGCGGCGTTTCATCGCGGCGCAGGCTGCGCCGGTCGCGCGCATTGCCCCAGGCATCTTTCTCATAGTCGGAGACATGGCGCATCTGGCCGGCACGGTCGACACTATAATCCTTGAAGACGATCATTTCATCAAGCAGCACGCCAGGCAGCACGCGCGTGTACTCGAACAGCACGCTGCGCACCACCTCGGCGCCGCCGCAGACATGGCTGCCATGGCCGATCCAGGCCGGCCCGATGATGGTCGTGCCCGCCTCGATGCGGCAGCCCGAGCCGATGTAGACGGGGCCTTCAATGCGCGTGCCGCCGCGCCAGTCGATGCTCGTATTCAGGCCGGCCCACACGCCATCGGCGATCTGGGTGCCCGGCACGTGCAAATTGGCCACTTTTCCCATCAGCACGCTTTGCAGCACTTCCCAGTAATCCTTGATGCTGCCGATATCGACCCAGTTGTACTGGCGCTTTTGCGCATAGAAGGGCAAGCCTTGCGCGACCAGCAAGGGAAACAGTTGCGAACCGATATCAAAGGGCTGGCCGGCGGGAATCAGGTCCAGCACGGCCGGCTCGATAATATAGATGCCGGTACTGACGCAATTGGACTGCGCATCGGCCTGCGCCGGCTTTTCCTGGAAGGCGCGGATGCGCCCGTCTTCGTCGCTGACCACAACGCCATAACTCGATACCTTGTCCCACGGCACTTCCAAGGTGATGACGGACGCCAGCGCGCCCTTGCTGCGGTGCTCGCGCAGAGCCGCTTCCAGGTCGAGGTCGATCAAGGCGTCGCCGCACAGCACGATCGTCGTGTCGTCGAAAAAGCCGCCGAACTCCTGGATCTTCTTCATGCCGCCGGCCGAACCGAGCGGTTGCGGCACGACCTTGCCCGCATCGTTCGTATAGCCTTCGAACGAGTAGCCGATGCGCACGCCGAACTGGTGGCCTTCGCCGAAATACTCCTCGATCTTTTCATGCAGGTAGCTGACGTTGACCATGATGTCGGTCACGCCATGCTGCGCCAGGTGTTCCACCAGATAAGCCATCACGGGCTTGCCCAGGATGGGAATCATCGGCTTGGGCAAATCATAGGTCAGGGGCTGCACGCGCGTGCCCTTGCCTGCTGCCAGTATCATTGCTTTCATCGTCCAGCATGCTCCATCAGGGTGGGACGCACTTCAGCGGCCATCCTTGCTCAAGGTTACGGGAACGGCGGGCGCGGCGGCGGGAAACAGGCGCGCATACGCGGCCAGCAGCTTGGGCGCTTCATACTCCCACTCCAGCTCGTTGATCACGCGATGGCGGCCGAATGCCCCCATCTGCTCGCGGCGGGCCGGGTCGTCGAGCAATTCGACGATCTTGCGCGCCATGTCGATGGGATCGTTCTTCAAGGCATACAAGGATGCCTGCTGCGCGGACACCTTGCCCTCGACCAGATCAAACTGCACGATCGGTTTGCCCAGCGCCATGTATTCCATGATCTTGTTCATGGTCGACTTGTCGTTCATGTCGTTGGCCACGTCCGGGTTCACGCACACGTCGGAGGTGTTGAGCATTTCCAGCAATTGCTGGTCCGGCACGCGCCCCGTAAACGTCACATAGTCGGCGATGCCCATGTCCTGCGCCATCTGCTTCATCTGTTCCAGCGAGGTGCCGCCACCCACCAGGCCGAAGTGCACATCCTCGCGCTTGAGGGTCTGCACGATGTATTGCGCCGCCTGCAGCAGCAGATCGATGCCTTCCTGCGCACCCATCACGCCCACATAGCCAACCAGGTAGGCGCGGCCCTTCTTGAGTTCCGGCACGGGCGGCAGCACGCGCAGGCGGTCCAGCTTGGGTCCGCTGCGCACCACGTAGACATCCTCGGGCCGCATGCCACCGCGCTCGATGGCGATCTTCTTGTACGACTCGTTGGTGGCGATCGACACGTCGGCGCTCTGGAACGACCAGCGCTCGAACAGCACCATCAGCTTGTAAAAGAAATCGCGCCGGCCGAACTTGGCTTCGTACAGCTCCGGATTGATGTCATGGTGGTCGAACAGGAAACGCTTGCCCATCGTCAACTTGAAGAAGCCGCCGATGAGAAACAACAAATCAGGCGGATTGCAGGCGTGGATGACGTCGAAGCCGCGCGCGAAATGCACTTTCCACGCCAGGCGGAAGGTGTGGAACAGCGCCAGTGTATATTCGACCAGGTATCCCTTCGCTCCTTCCGCTTCCAGCGGCAGGTTGTAGCGGTAGATATGGATGCCGTCGATGGCTTCGTAGCGCGACTCGTAGCCCTTGCCCGTCGGGCAAATGATCGACACTTCATAACCGTTCGCATGCAAGGTGGTCGCTTCCTGCCACACGCGCCGGTCGAACGGCGACGGCAGGTTTTCCACCAGGATCAGCACGCGCCGCGGCTGGCCTGCCACGGTGTTACCAGCAGATGCCGTCATATTGCTCTCCACTTTGTTCTTTGCTGATGCGCACCAGGTCGACGATATGCTGGTGCGGCTGCAGGCTGGCAGGCACCGTCTTGAATTCGGCCGCGCCGTTGCCGATGACGATGGTGTCGGCAAAATCGAGCACGTCTTGCATGTTGTCCACCATCAACTTGGAAATGTGCGGGATCATGTTCAGGATGTAATCCTGGTTGGCGCCCGTCAAGGCGGCCAGGTTGACGTTCTTGTCGTACAGCTTCAGTTCATAACCTTTGCCCAGCAGATACTCGATGACATCGACCAGCGGCGACTCGCGCAAGTCATCCGTGCCGGCCTTGAACGAGAAGCCCAGGATGCCCACCTTGCGCGCGCCCTTGTCGACGATCATCTTGATGCCTTTTTCCACTTGCTTCTGGTTCGATGGCAGGATGGAATTGAGCAAAGGCAAATCGAGGTCCAGGCTGCGCGCCTTGTAGGTCAGCGCGCGCACGTCTTTCGGCAGGCACGAGCCGCCGAAGGCAAAGCCCGGCTTCATGTAGTACGGCGACAGGTTCAGCTTGGTGTCCTGGCAGAAAATCTCCATCACCGTGTGGCCATCGATGCCGACGGCCTTGCAGATGTTGCCGATCTCGTTGGCGAACGCCACCTTGACGGCGTGCCAGGTATTGTCCGTGTACTTGACCATCTCGGCCGTTTCCACGTCCGTGCGCACCAGCGGCGCATCCATCTTTTCATACAGCTGCACCAGCAGCGCGCCCGCCTTTTCATCGGATTCGCCGATCACCGTCTTCGGCGGATTGTAGTAATCGTAGACGGCCGTGCCTTCGCGCAGGAATTCCGGGTTGTTGCACACGCCGAAATCGACGCCGGCCACCTTGCCCGAGGCCGCTTCCAGGGTCGGGATGACGAGCGAGCGCATGGAGCCGGGCAGCATGGTCGAGCGCGCCACGACGACGTGGAAAGTATCCTTTTCACGGATGGCGGCGCCGATTTCCTGGCACACCTTGCGCACGTGGCTCAGGTCCAGGTTGCCATTGAGCTGCGATGGCGTGCCCACGCAGATGAGCGACATGTCCGAGCCGAAGACGGCGTCGCGCACGTCGAAGGTGGCGCGCAAATGGCCGCTTTTCACGGTGGCGGCGATCATCTCGCCGATGTCTTTTTCAATGATGGGCGTGGTGCCCTGGTTGATCAGTTCCACCTTGGTCCTGTTCGGATCGACGCCGATGACTTCGTGTCCATCCGTTGCCAGGCAACCAGCCGAGACGGCACCCACATAACCCAAACCAAATATGCTAATTTTCATGTTTTCCTCGTATTTTCTGACAGATCAGGGGTAGCCAAACTCAGGTGAAACTCCGTGCGCAAGGTGGCCGCGCCTTGCAGCCGCCCGCGCCAGACCAACACAGGCGCAGCCTGTTTTTCATCGAAGCGGTGCGAAATCCAGCCCAGGGGCGGATCGTCGCTGCCGCACACCAGTTGCACGGAGGCATCCGGCAACGGCGGCAAATGCATGTCCAGCGCGAAGGCGTCGCCCGCCACGCGCACTACCTGGCCATCCAGCCGCACACTGCAGCGGGGATCGAAGTGCCAGAACAATTCCACCTCATGCGCGCCCTGGCATGCGAACACATCGTCGACCACGATCCGCACGGCGCCGGGTGCCACGCGCACGTCGCGCCGGTGCAGCAAGGCATCTTTCAAACCCAGGTAGCCATCGTGGCTGGCGCTCCAGAATTGCCCGTCGGCATCGTCACGCCACGCCAGGCACTGTGCCGTGGCCTTGCGCAGCCACAGGAAGTTGCCACCGGACTCGGACTGGTCGCGGCCATCGATGCGCACGGTGTTGTGCGCGCTGGTGCCGCGGAAATAATCGCGCCACTGCTTTTGCGTGTGATAGGCATAGGTGCCCGGATCGACCAGCACCATCTGGCCCGCCACGGACAAGGTCAGCGCCAGCGCATCGGCATGGCCGTGCGCGGCAATGCCCAGGTAGCCCAGCGGGCCGGCGTCGGCAATCAGGCGCACTTCACCGGGCGTGCCGAAGCCGGCGCCCATCACGTAATAGCCGCCATCGGGGAAGGCGCGCGGCAAGGTATCGGGCGCGGCGTCCGGCAAGGCGTCAAATGCCTGGCTCCCCGCCGCGCCCAGCAGCCACGCGCTTTTCTCGTCGAAAGTGCGCGCCCTGGCCTTGAAGTCGGCGCGGCCGAACAGGGCCGCGCCGCTGGCCAGCAGCGAGGTGTAGGGATTGGCGTCCGGCGCCTTGTCCCAGTGCGCCAGCAGCGCGTCGTCGGCGTCGCCGATCATCGGCACTTCGCCCGCCACATTCGTCATGGCGGCAATAAATTCCAGCATGGCTTCCAGGCGCCGCAAAAAAGCGTCCGAGCGGGGCCGGCCATTCGCGCGGCCCGCCAGCACGCACAGCAGCATTTCATCGGCCACCGTGTGCTGATAATAAATGGCTTGCTCGCGGTTCACGCCATCGTGACCGTTTTGCTTGAGCGCCTGCGCTTCCAGCTCGCCTTCCGTCTGCGCCAGCCAGCCGGCGCTTTCCGGCCAGCACGGCCATGTGAGCGCGGCGATATGCAAGCCCGTCAATTCGCCAAACAGGTGGTTGTTGGCCGACGAGTGGCGCGAAAAGTGTCCCGCGATGAAATGGCAATGCTGGTAGATGCTGTCGAGCCAGCGCTGCAGGAAGGCTTGCCCTTGCGCACCCTGGAACAAGGGGCTGTTGATGCCACCGAGCAAATGCCACGCATGCGACCAGCTGACCAGGCGCAAGGCCAGTTCCAGCGCGCTGCTCCAGTTCGGCCCCAGCGGATACGGGCATTGCTGCCACCACGATTCCAGCAAGGCTTGCGCGCCGAGCGCATGGCGCAGGTCGCCGCCGAGCCGGTACGCCATCGCCAGGTCGGCCACGGCCAGGTGGCGGTTCGGTTCCCACAGGCATTTGATATCGCCCACCACGGTTTCATCGCGGTAATTGAGCGTCTTGCCAAAGTCCAGCGGCGCCACGGTGCCCGTCTTCGGATCGCGGTTCCATTGCGGCGGGAAACCCAGCTCCGCATCGCGCTGAGCGAACACGTCGAAGCGGCCCGCCAGGATGCGTTCGGCCGCCGCCAGGTGCGGCGCGGCATCGCTGGGCAAGCCCAGCCACGGCGCGCCGAAACGCTGGCGCGCGGCCGGCGGCGGCACAGTCGCCAGGCCATAGCCGCGCGCCTGCAGCCGCTGCTGCACGGCATCGCGCACGCGGTGCGCCACCTCGGGCGCCCCCATGGCGCGCAAGCGGTTCAGTTTCCAGGACAAGTTGCTCAGCATGGACGTCTCACAGATACTGGCGGTGCCAGATTTCCAGGGTGAGCAAGCTCCACAGCAGCTTCTCGTGGTTTTGCCGTCCGGCCACGTGCTCGGCCAGCACCTGCTGCAGGGCTTGCGCATGGTAATAGTGGCGCGTGCGCGACTCGGCGCCCGTCAAGTGTTCATACAAATAATCCTTCATGGGGCCGCGGAACCATTCGTTGACGGGCACGCGGAAGCCCACTTTCGGCCGCGACAGGATATTTTCCGGCAGCAGCTGCTTCATGGCTTCGCGCAAAATCCACTTGGTAGTGCGGCCGCGCACGCGGTACTCGTCCGGCAGGCTCGACACATACGCGGCCAGTTCGTGGTCCATGAAGGGCATGCGCGCTTCCAGCGAGGCGGCCATGGTCATGCGGTCACCCCGTTCGAGCAGGTTGTCGGGCAGCCAGCTCAGTTGATCGAAGCACAGGATGCGGCGCAAGGCGCTGTTGCCGGCACTGCCGCAGCCCAGCGCGGGATCGCGCTGGCGCGACGGCGCCGGCATGGCCACCAGGCGCGCGCGTTCCTGGTCGGACATCATGCCGAACCAGCGCGGCATGCGTTCGTCGAACGCTTCCAGGCCCAGGTTGATGATGGCCGTCTTGGCGCGGCGGAAACGGTAGGGCAAGGCGCCGACAGCCGGCTCGATCAGGCCGCGGCGCAGCAAGCCCGGCAGCATCTGGTAATGGCCCGCATAGCGCTCGTACACGTGCTTGGGGTAGCCGCCGAGGATTTCATCGGAGCCTTCGCCCGTCAATACCATCTTGACCGTCTTGCGCGATTCTTTTGCCAGCAGGTAGATGGGAATATCGGACGGTTCGGCCACGGGGGCGTCGCGGAAGCGCACGAGGTCGGGCAGCAGTGCGATGACCTGGTCGACGGACACTTCCAGCTCATGGTGTTCGGTGGAAAATTGACGCGCGATATCGGCCGCATACGCCAGCTCGCTGAAGCCGCCCTCCTTGAAGCCGACGGAAAAAGTTTTCACGGGCACGCCCGCATGGCGCGACATCAGCGCCACGATGGCCGACGAGTCGATGCCGCCGGACAGGAAGGCGCCGAAGGGCACGTCGGAAATCATGCGAATGCGCACCGATTCATCGAGCTTGTCGAGGAAAGTGGCGACGGGGTCGGCCGGCAACGGCGCCGTCACGCGGGGCCGGCTGTCGGGCGGCGTGTAATACACGCGCTCGCGTAGCACGCCGTTTTCCCACGTGGCCGTGGAACCGGGCGCCAGCTTGCGGATGCCCTGGAATAAGGTGGCCGGGCCCGGCACGTAGCGGTAGGCGAAATAATCCCAGATGGCGGCCTCGTCCGCTTGCGGCGCCACGTCCGGCAAGGCCAGCAGCGCCTTGATTTCCGAGCCGAAAGCCAGCTTGCCCTCGTGCTGCCACAGGAACAGGGGTTTTTTGCCGAACGGGTCGCGCGCCATGAACAGGCAATTCTTGCGCGCATCCCAGATGGCAAACGCAAACATGCCCCGGAAATGCTGCACGCACTCTTCGCCCCATTGCACGTAGGCATGCACGATGGTTTCCGTGTCCGATGCCGTGCGGAAATGGTGGCCCAGCGCGATCAGCTCGTCGCGCAAGGGCTGGAAATTGTAGATT
The DNA here is from genome assembly GCF_013372745.1 of Janthinobacterium sp. BJB401. Taxonomy (NCBI): domain Bacteria; kingdom Pseudomonadati; phylum Pseudomonadota; class Betaproteobacteria; order Burkholderiales; family Oxalobacteraceae; genus Janthinobacterium; species Janthinobacterium sp. BJB401. Next base: position 22,065 of record NZ_JABXFH010000011.1, read on the forward strand.
TCGCCATTGAAGATGATTTGCACGTCGCCCGTCTCATTGCCCAGCGGCTGGTGGCCCGTGGCGATGTCGATGATGGACAGGCGGCGGTGCAGCAAGCCCACCTGCCAGGCGCCGTCGGCCGTGGCCGCCTGGAGCACGCCCGTATCATCGGGGCCGCGGTGGGCGATGGCGCGCCCCATGGCGTCGAGCGCGGCAGGCAGGCCGGCAACGGACGAGGGAAAGATCAAACCGGCAATACCGCACATATAGGCTCGCTTAAAAAAGAATTCGGCTAGAGCGCCGGCGGCGCCAGCAAGGCGCGGTAGACGCGGCGGAAATCCTGCGCCAGGCGCTCGACCGTATAGGCGCTTTCGATGCGCTCGCGGCACGCTTGCCCCATGCGCTGCAACAGGGCGCGGTCGGCGTCGAGGCGCACGATGGCGTCCGCCAGCGCCTGGGGCTTGCGTGGCGGCAAGAACACGCCATGCACGCCATCCTGCATCACGTCGGCAATCGCGCCCACCGGGCACACCAGCACGGGCGTGCGCGCGGCCATGCTTTCCAGCAGCGCATACGGCAAGCCTTCCTGATGCAAGGTGGGAAAACCGAACAGGTCGGCCTGGCGCCACACGGCTTCCTTTTCGGCGCCAAAGACGGGGCCGAGAAAGCGCACCACCTCTTGCAAGCCCAGTTTGGCGACGCGCTCGCGCAACGCCCCTTCAAGGGGGCCGCTGCCGGCCAGTGACAGCGTTGCTTCCACGCTAGCGGCACGCGCCAGGCGCAGCGCTTCGAGCAGATCGAACAAGCCCTTACTTTCCGCCAGGCGCCCCACGTACACGAGTGACAGCGGACGCTGCGGCGCCAGCGGCCTGTCGCCAGGGTCGCTGCCCGCATCGATGGCGTTGGGGATCACGTCGAGCGCCAGCGCGGGATCGAAGTCGCGATAGCCCTGCAGTTCGCATTGCGCCAGCAGCACCACCACATCGGCCGCGCGCAGCACGCGCCGCAGCAGGCCCGTCAGCAATGGCTTGCCATTGAAAAACACTTGCGGCAAGGCGCCGCCATGCACCTGGTACACGACGCGCTTGCCCATGGCCTTGGCCAGCAGCAGATACACGATATCGCGCCAATAGCTGCGCCACTCCATGGAGGTGTTGATATGCACGATCTGCGGACGCTGCTTGCGCACGGCCTGCACGAACTGCACGGGACTCCAGGCAAAACGCAGCAGCTTGTGCAGGCGCGACTCGTTGCGGCCCTCGCTACCGACCTGGAAGTGCACCAGCTTGTAGTCTTGCGACAAAGAACTGTGAAATAGTTGATTCAAATGGGTGGTTACCCCGCTCACCGCAGTCAGTGCAGGTCCTAGCAGCATTATCGTAGTCATATTGGTATTATATGTTGTACTTTTGTAATTTAGACGCGAAGACAAATATATTTGCTGCATTGCGCTAATATCTACAACAATTTTCTTCCAGGGAACACCACCCATGGTGCATTCTGAGCGCCGTTTACGTGTTCGGCAACAACTTCTTGCCTGCTCATCCAGCCACGGGCGTCAACTGCGCGCACTGGCAAGATCCTGGTAGCGCTGCGCCAGTGCCTGCGCCAGCACACGGTAGCTGCGCTGCGCCTCGATATAGGCGACGCCGGCCTGGGCACGGGCGCGCGCCGCAGGCACATCGGACAAGATGGCCGTCATCGCCGCGGCCATGGCGGCCGGTTCGCTGGCCGTCAGCCAGCCTGCGCCGCTGGCCGTCAGCACCTCGACCTGATCCGGACTGTCGTTGCCCACGGCCGGCATGCGCAAGGCCAGATATTCGAGCAGCTTGGTGGGCGAACTGACGTCGAACAGGGCGCCACGGGGAATATACGACAGCGCGGCATCGGCCCCGGCCAGCAGGGGCCACGCCTGGTCCGAGGGCAGCCAGCCCGTCACGCGCACGGCATCGGCCAGCCCGGCGCGCTGCGCATAGGCAAGCAAGTCATCGACATCGGAGGGCGTATCGGAAGCGCCGATCAGCAGCAGGCAGGCAGCGGGGATGGTCTGGCGCACGATCAGCAAGGCGTCCAGCAAGCGTTCCAGCTGGCGCGACTGGTCGAGTGTGCCCAGGTAAGCCAGCAAGGGCACCTCCTCCCAGCCAGCCGGCCGGATGGGCGCGATGGCTTGCGCCTGCAACACTTCCATGTCGACACCCATGGGCACGGCCGTGAGGCGCTGCGCCGCGATGCCGCGCGCCTGCATCATGCGCAGCATCGCTTCGCTTTGCACGAAGACGTGATTGGCGCGTGGCAACACAATACGGTACAGCAACCATTGTTCGAGCAATCCCTTGCACAGCACCAGGCGCGCGCGCAAGGTGGGGCGTTGCGCCAGGCTGCTGCGCGCGCGTTCGATGCGTCCCTCGCTGATCAGGTAAGACACCCAGTAATAGAACGGGATGCCCTTCAGGCGCGCCGCCAGCAAGGCAAGCAGGCCCGTGGGTACCATGTCGCGCACCTGGACCGCATCGCAACTGGCGCGGCGGGCGCCCATCAGGGCGCGCAGGCAGGTCCACTGGAAAGCCAGTTCACGCAGGAGGCGGTTGCCCAGGAAGCGTCCGTGGCGCACGGAGCGGAAGCCCTGCGCCTGCGGCGCCTGTTGCGACGGCATGCCCACGATATCGCATTCGACGCCGTAGCGCGGCAGGTATTTACCGAACAGCACCGCCACATCGGGACGAAACGTGGGCAGGCTTTCCGGCACCAGTTGCAAAATCTTCAGGGACATAGGCGGTTCGACGGCAAAAGAAGGTTGAGGCAGATACAATACGCCATGCGCCGAAGCATATCACGGCCTTACGAAATGATTAATTATATTGCATTAATAGCATCACGACAAGTTTATGCTAGCAGCGGCCAGCAATGGCGCGGCACATCACCGCAGCGTGGCATGCCGTGCATTGAAACAATATGTAAACATCTATATTAATGCTATTGTTATAATGCTGTCGATTGCCAATCATTAAGTCAGTGACAACGACGGCCGCAACGGCGCTGGCTGTTGTTTTAATGTGATAATGTCCATTTTCAATAAGGCGCAACAATGATCCATGTGCTGCTGTCGGAAGCCGGAACCTACCACGACATCGTCGAGCACCTGGCGGCGAGCGGCGCGCGCGTGACGCATATCGGACCGGACGCGCAGGCGCAGCCGCACATGCGCAGCAAACTGTCCATCCTGGCGGCCATGCTGTCGCCATCACTGTTGCGCACGCGCAAATTATGGAGCCGGCAAGACCGCCTGCTGGTTGTCGGCTGGCAAGCGCTGCCCGTGCTGGCGCTGATACGCGTGGGCCTGCTGCCGCGCCCGCAGCGCCTGCTGGTAATGGCTTGCTTCATCCATGGCGCGCGGGCACGCAACGTGATCAACCGGGCCTGGCGCCTGCTCAATTTCCCCGGACTGGAATTCATTACCTTTTCCAGCGGTGAAACGCTGAACCTGACCGACAACGTCGGCATCGCGCCCGCCGCCGTGCATTTCCACCTGTGGCGCCAGCATCTCGACGGCGCCACCGCGCCGTCCCAGCGGCAAGATGACGGCAGCATCTTCGCCGGCGGCTTTTCCAACCGCGATTACGACCTGCTGCTCGATGCGACGCGCGGACTGGGGGCGCAGCTGGTGATCGTGGCGTCGGCGCAAAACCAGATCCCCGCGCAAGATCCGGCGCAGACGACGGTCCATCTCGACTTGCCGGAAGCGCAGTTTGAAATGCTGCTGGCACGCAGCCGGGTGGTCGCCATGCCGCTGAAAAGCCAGGGCGAAGCGTGTGGCCAGAGCGTGCTGCTACGGGTATTGCGCAATGGCAAACCACTGATCGCCACGCGCCACGAAGCCATCGAAGCCTACCTGGGACGTGATTACGCCGGCTTCGTTGCCGCAGGCGACAGCGGCGCCATGCGCGAAGGCTTGAGCCGCGCCCTGTCCGACGATGCCTTCCGCGAAGCCTTGGCCGGGCAAGTGTCGCGCGCCTATGCCCGCATGGAACAGCGCGGCGGACCGGGCCAGGAAATCGAACAATTTCTGTTGGCGCCTTGAAAAAAATCCACTGCCGCAACAACGACAGTGGATTTTGCTGGAACCAGCGCTCAGTTCGGCAATGTCACCACTTGCTTGCCAACCGTCAGCGTGCGGGCCGTGCCGTTGCTGCCCAGCGTGATCAGCGGCTTCTTGCAGCCGACATCGAGCACCGTGAGGAATTCACCGCTCAGCGCCGCGGCCGACTTGATGAACACCCCATGCTCTTCGTAGGTACCAGGCTGCGGCGGAGGTCCCGTGCGCTTTTCGAAACGCGCACCGGTGCTGACCGGCACCACGCACACCTTGCGGCCCTGATTCGTCACCGAGATGGCGCCGCCGGCGTCGACCACGATAGGCGCATACGTATGGAAGTTCCACTCGAACACGCGCGGCGTGGCCGATGTCACCTGGTCCTGCACCACCACGGCGTCCATCGTGCGCAAATACCACAGCTTGCGCAGCGCCGATTTGAGCTGGCCGCCATACGCCAGCGTGGCGTCGCCCGCCACGTAGTCGACGGTTGCCTTGGGGGCAAAAGCGGTGATGCGGCCATTGCGCGCCATGGTCGTTTCATAGCCGTCGACCAACTGGCCCTGGCCATTGTCGAACGTCAGGGCATTGTGCGCCTTGGTCTGGCGGTACCAGGAACTCCACAGCGGCGAATCGTACCAGTCATACCAGCCGCTTTCCGTCAGCAGGGGCACGCCCGCGCTGGCCAGCACAAAGCCGTTCTGGTCGCCATGGCTGTGATTGAACGAACCATAGGGACTCGATTTGAAATACACCGAGGTACGCTGCAGATTGCCGATGTCGCTGTGCATGGCGGCCCAGCCGATGCTCGGGTAATACGCCGAGTTCGCTGGCGGCGCGGCCGTGGTGACGGTCGACACCGGCAACGGGTACGGTGCCTGCAGCGTGGCCAGCGAATCGTCGGTACGGATCAGGTTCTTGAAATACCATGCCGCGGCAGGCGTGGCGAAATGCGCGGCGAAACCCTTCATCATGCGGATTTCAGGCAAGGTCTCGTGCCCGTCGCCAAACACGTGGGTCTGCGAACCGGGTGGCACGAAATGCATCAGGTAGTCGAGAAAGCCGCTGGCCCAGGGTTTGGTGAACAGGTCGACCTTGGTCGCGTAAGCCAGGGCGGGCCATATCTGCAGCGCGTAGTCGGCCTCATACTCGGCATACGCCGTGCCGTTGGCGAAACCGCCTTCCGGGCCGCTCCACACGCTGTAGGAACTGACAAAGGCGCGGAACGAAAAATCGAACCAGTCCTTCGCCTCCGGGATATCGCCCAGGGACAGCGTTGAAATCAGCGTCAGGAAACCGATATTGCTGGCGGCGTGGGAATCGTAGGGATACTGGTCCAGGCGCCCCGTCTGTGCGGCCAGGTCGAGGTACATCGCATTCGTGCGTACGCGCACCTTCTCCAGCCACAGGGCGCGGCGCGGCGCATCGAGGGCGCTGGCCAGATTGTCGATAGCCTTGATCAGGCTTTGCGCAATGGCGCGGTTGCCCTGGTCATGGTTGACAAAACTGGTGCCGCCGCTCGTGCTGAGCGCGGCATGCTGGTCGCCACGCTTGAGCGCCTCCACCAGATACTGGTTCTCGCCCGTCACGCGGTACAGCAGCGAGGCAGCCTCCAGCTGGCGTGCGCTCAGATTCGTGCGCGAAATGACGCGCGCATTCTGCGCCTCGTTGGCGGCGGTACGAACCTTGCCCGGCGACAAAGGCCATTCGGCGTCGGAAACGGGCGCGAGTTCCGTCATGTTGCGCTTGACCTCATTGCTCAGCCAGGTCAGCACCTGGCTGCGGTCGGTGCGCTTGGCCGCGCTCCAGTTCGCAAAAAAGGTCGCGTTATCTTCCAAGCCGCGCGGGCGCGGGCGCAACACGACGGCAGCGCGCAAGGTGCTGTTTTCCGGCACTTCGAACACTTTCGAGGTGGCATTGATCACAAAGGTTCGCGGGCTCGACCATTCATTGCTCGTGCCGGGACGCACGCGCCAGGTGTACGTGCCATCCGCAAATTTCCTGGATGGCAGATACCAGTTGCGCGCCGACGTGAAGGTGCCGACGACGGCGCCTGCGGAGCGCACTTCAATGATGTAGGACGCCGGCGACTGCGGATGGCGCGACCAGCTGAAACTGGGGGGATTTTGCGGCTGGATCTGGCGGTTGTCCGGCAAGGTGCGGATGGCCAGCGGGTCTGTCGCCAGGGCCCAGTCGGCCTGGGCCTGGCCGCAAGCTGAACAGACGAGCAGCAGCGCTACCTTGACCAGCGTATATTTAGCGAATTTCATAGATTACCTTCTTAACATCAACTATCGAGCAAGATACCGCCGCTGCGTGGGCATACGCCTCCTGTCGAGGCTGCTTGCGAGACACAGGACGGCCCGCCGTACAAGATCGGGTAATAGGCGAAGACACTGCGGAAGGCACTGCGAATATATGCAGCATATACCTAAAGTATTCTTACAAGCACTAATATTAGTTTCTTCTCAGCTACTAATGTGCGTTTCGCGCCACATTTGCCATTTTATGGCAAGCCTGGTCGGCAACATGCAACACAAGGCCAGGGCCACCCACCAGTGGCGCGACATGCCGCCGCTGGCGGCGCGGCGCAGCCCGGCCAGCGCTTCGCCGCGGCGGCCCCGCGCCAGCGCCGCGCGCGCCACGCTGACGCGCGCATCGGACACCAGCCGCAAGGCCGAACGGCGCGCCGGCTTGGCCGCCGGCCAGGCCAGGGCACGCTGCTCCAGTCGCTCGAAGGTGGGCGCCAGCACATCGACCGATTCGATCGCGCACAGACTGCCGGCCACCTCGACACGGTAAGCCACCAGCTGTGCCGGCGTAAACACCAGCGTCAGGCGCTCGGCCAGCCGAAACCACAGATCCTGGTCTTCGCCAGCCGATTCGCCTTCCGGAAAGCACGGTTGCAATGGCAACAAGTCGCTGCGCCAGATGGCCACGGAATTCGTGCAGAAAAACGGTCCGCCGCGGCGACGGCGCTCGAAAAAGTCGTCGAGCAGGCGCGTCTCGCGTACCGCCACGCCCTGGTAGCTGAGCGCCGCCAGGCTGCTGTCCGGTATGCGTTCGAAGCCGCAGGCGAAAAACGACCCCGACGGATGCGCGCGCGCCATGGCCACCATGGTTTCCAGATACACCGGACCATACCAGTCGTCCGCATCGAGAAAACAGATCAATTCGCCGCGCGCTTCCAGAATGCCGCGGTTGCGCGCGCGCGACACGCCGCCATTGGACTGGCTTACCAGCCGCACGCGCGCGTCGGCGCAGGCCCGCACGCGCTGCGCGCCATCATCGCTGGAACCATCATCAACCACCACCACTTCCCAGTCGGCATGGGTTTGCGCCAGCACCGAGGCCAGCGCCGCTTCGATATATGGCCCCTTGTTATACAGCGGCACAATGACCGAGCACAGCATCAAGCCATCCCCGGCACGCGCACCTTGCGCGCCCTGAGCGCCTGCCGGTCGGCCGCCGGATAATACGCCGTCAAGATAATGAGCAACAGCAAATGCGTCATCGCCTCGGCGGCAAAGCCCGTCAGCGACAGCGGCACTTCGCTGATCGAACGGATGGCAATGAGCACGAACAGGGCCATCGACAGGCCCTGGCTGGCACGGGCCGTGCGCGCGCAGGCATACAGTAGTGCCATGGCATACGGTACCAGGCCGATGGCCCCGATGGTGCCAGCGCTGGCCAGACTCTGGTAAAACTGGCTATGCGCATGGGTGGCGTAGGGCATGCCGATGCTGACGCGGAACGCATCATCCCACAGCGGCAAGCCGTAGCCGAACACGGGATTTTTGTGCCATTCCTGCAGCGCCACCTGCCAGATCACGTCACGGCCCGTCAAGCTGATCAAGTCAAAGCCCTCGTTGCTCGAGGCAAAGCGCGCCAGCTTGGCGTCGAGATTGCCGAACATCACCATCAGCATGCCCAACGTGCACAACAGGATGAAGCAGAAGATGCCGATGATCGACAATTGCGGGCGGCGGTAATCGAACAGCCGCTCCTTGATTTGTTCACGGAAACCGAAATACGCGACACAGGCAAAGCACAGGAAGCAGGCGATCCAACTGGTTTTCGATTGGGCCAGCAACAGGCTGCCCAGGCCCACACCCCAGGCAAACAGGTTCAGCAGGTGCGAGGCATAGGGCTTGCGCCACAGGCACAACAGGAATACCACCACCATCGGTCCCAGGCTGTTGGCGTGATTGGCCAGGCCCGTATAGCGAATGCTGAGGAAGGGAATCAGGCCGTGGTAACTCTTGTTGATGACCATGTTCGGCTTCCAGACAAACACGGCCGCGCTGAGCACCAGGAACAGCAAGGTGGCGTTGCGCATCGAAATGACGCTCAGGTCGACCTCTTTCGGCGTCATCAGCAGCGCCGCATAGCCGGCCAGGAACATGTACAGGTATTCATGCGAGACACTGGTATGGCGCCCCAACAGGGCCGGACTGACAATATTGCTGAGGAAGTACACGAACAGCGCCCAGAACAGCAGCATCGGCATGGGCTGGATCTTGTCGCGCGAAGTCAGGCGGTGCAATATGCGCTCGCCGCAGGCAAAGATCACGAACAGGGACGTGAGCCGGCCAAACCAGGCGCTGGCCGGGTTGCGCACCATCGCCTGCATGCCCATCTGGAGCTCATCGCCAGAGATATCGCGGTTCGACAAAATGGCCGCCACGGCGATCGACAGCAGTACCGGATAGAACACATAGGGCACCAGTCCCGTCTCGCGCTTGTTGCCCCAATGAATGCTCAAGGCGATCACGAACACCACCACCAGCGCGGCGACCACGGCAAACAGGCCAAACAGTATTTCACTCATGTAGTTCTCGCGTATCCAGTAAGTTGTCGCGCGCGCCACAGCGGGCGCGCAGATAAGAGACCACCCTGGCCGGCAGCGGCGGGCTGAAGCGGGCCAGCATGCCCACCGCGCGCGTGCCCAGCAGTTCGGGCCAGGCCAGCACGGCCAGCAGCAGGGTCAGGCCGCCGAACATCGCGCCGCCCAGGAATGCCGGCAGCGGATGGCTGCCGCCCAGGCCGCCCAACATGGCGCCGCCCCAGCTGCCGGCGGCGGCCAGCAAGCCCATCGCCAGGCCGCGCGCGGCCAGTGGCGCCAGTTCGCCCAGCCCCACCTGCAGGCGCAGGCACGCCACCGTGCCCACCACCAGCGCCCGTGCCAGCAAGGTGCCGGCGGCGATCATGGCGACCACCGCCCCGCCCTGCCCCGCCCACAGCACCAGCGCCGCGCCAGCCAGCACGATCAGCGGCAGTTGCAGCAGGCTTTCCAGGTGCTTGCCGCCCGTATTCCATAAAATCGGCGTCGACATGCCCCACGTGATGTACGCGGGCATGGCCAGCGCCAGGATGCTCAGCACGATGCCCGACTCTTGCCACACCTTGCCATACAACACGCCGATCAGGTCCGGCGCCGTCATCGCCAGCAGCACGAACAGCGGCAGGATGATGATCCAGATGGTCGCCAGCACCGACAGATAGGTGTCGCGCAGGCGCGGCAGATCGTCCTGCAGCTTGGCGCCCGTGGCCAGGAACGCCGGCTGCAAGGCGCTCAGGAACAGCGAATTGGGCGTATTGGCCAGGTTGTAGCCGACCGCATACACGCCCACCGCGTGGGCGTTGAGGAAGCGGCCCAGAAATACGCGGTCCATATTGTTCAGGCACCAGTTGCACAGATTCGTCACGAACACCGTCACGCCCACATTCGTCGAACGCCGCGCGCCCTCGTACCACAGCAGCGGCTTGAGCGAAAAGCGCGTGCGCGCATACGTCAGCACCAGCGCCGTGGCCGCCTGTCCCAGCCAGGCGCACACGAGCGTCCACACGCCGGCGCCCGCATACGCGAGCGGCAAGCCCACCAGCAGGTAGCCGACGATGTAGCTGCTCACCTGGATGATGTTGAGCCAGCGGAAATCGAGGGCGCGCCGCAGCAGGCTGCTACCGGGCGCCGTCAGCGCATTCAGCAGGCAGGTCAGGCTCATCCACGCGATCACGGGCGCGATGCGCGGCTCCTTGAAATACGCGGCGATCCAGGGCGCCATGAAAAACAGCAAGGTCATGGCCGCCAGGCCCGTCAGCGCCTGCCACGTCACGGTAAAGCGCACATCTTCCTCGCTGAGCGTGCGGTTTTGCACCAGCCCCCAGGAAAAGCCGAAATCGGCCAGGAAGTTGCTAAATGTCAGCACGATCAGTCCCATGGCAAACAAGCCGTAGTTTTCCGGCCCCAGCAGGCGCGCCAGCACCACTTGCGTGACCAGCTGCAGGCCAAACATGAGGACCGTGCCCATCGCCGCCCACTTGACGGCGCTGACGCTTTTCTTGTTGATGTCGCTACTCATGATTCTCGCTATCTGCTTCGCTGCGCCTCAACGGGACGGCGCGCCGATCAGGCGGCCACGCTCCGCTGGCGGCATGCTGGCCAGCAAGCCATTGACGAAATCGGCCTGCAAGCGGTACGCGCGCGGCAAATCCGTATCGATGCTCGACACGCGGAACAGCATGGCGTCGGCGACGGTGCCCGTCAGGCCGTAGCGCAATTGCTCCAGGCGCTGCTGCATGCCGACCTTGCTGATCTTGTCGCCGATGGTGATCCAGTACGTGATGGGTTCGCTGCGGTTGCCATTCACGGCCAACAAGCGCTTCACGGGCAGGCTGCCGTAGGCCGAGGCCAGCTCGCCATATTCGTCGCGCTCGACCTGGAAACCCTGCGCCGCGTAGCACACTTCCGGCTTGTGCACGCCCATGTTGTCGCTCTGGTCGCCGCCGTAGGCGATCGACAGCATCACCCGTTCGCCATGCGCATTGATGTAGGTGCGCGACAAGGTCTGGTTGTAGATCTTGTTCAGGCGTTCCTGGGTTTCCGGATCCACCTGCAGCGGCACGATGGAACTGTCGACGCGCCACTCGCCGAACGCTTGCGGTATCGCCGTTTCCAGCGAAAAGCTCGGGCGCTGGTCGGCCAGCTTCACGCCCGGCGCCACGCCGTGGCTGAGGATGGCCGCGCCCAGCAGCAAGGCGCCCAGCAGCATGTTCATGCGCAGCGCCGCGTTCATGTCGACGCTCCCACGGCGGGCGCGCGGCCCGCCTGGCGCCTGCGCACGATCCACTGCAGCAGGCTGTCGACACTGAGGATCAGCAGCAGCGCGGAAATGAACAGCACCATGCCGGCGAAGCCATGCAGGAAGCCCTGCCCGGCCGCGTCGCCGAAGTAATATGTGATCAGGGTCAGCACGATCACGCGGATGACATTGGCGGTAAAGGAAATCGGCACGATCAGCAGGGCCAGCACGATGTTGCGGAACGGCGAAGTATGCCGCACCAGGTTCAGGTAAAACAGGCCCAGCGCTTCCAGCGTGAGCAGGGTCTGCAAGCCGGCGCAGGCGTCGGCCACCAGCAGCTGGTACTGGCCGATCTGCAGGATCACGCCATTGCGGGCGATCGGATAGCCGGCCAGGAAAAGCAGGTGTTCGGTCACATACGAAACGGCCATTTTCATCGGCATGGTCAGGGTCGTCACCAGCGGCAGCGGCAGCGGCACCATGAACAGCATGAAAAAGAAGGGAAACCACAGCACGCGCGCGGCAATCCAGCCGCGCTTGAGCAGCAGCAGGGCCAGGCCGGTGCCGATCAGGGCGAGGATTTCCAGCGACAGGATGTGCTGCGAACGGCCCAGCACATACAGCAGCAGCGCGGCGGCCAGCAGCGGCCAGCCGGCGCGGGCCGGACGGGCGCCGGCGCTCTGCGCCAGCATCTCGGGCCACTTGCGGTAGATCAGCCACAGCGACAGGGCCAGGATGATGGGGCCGTGCGCCTGCTCTTCGGTGGACCAGATGCCGCGGAACAGTCCGACCAGGCTGGGCGCGAGCATGGCCAGGAAGCCCAGCGCCAGCGGCAGCCAGTCCGGCACGGCGGACCGGCCGGACCGTGCCGGCGGCATGGCATGGCCAGGCGCAGTCATCAAAAGTCGACCATCACGGAACCGACCACCTGGGCGCCGCTATGCGTCATTTGCTCGGCCATGGCTGCCACTTCCGCCATCGGCGTCTTGTTCTTGCGCGCCACCAGCAGCACGCCGCCGGCACGCGCGGCCACGGCCAGCGCATCGGAACCGGTGGCATACGCCGGCACGTCGTAGAGCACCACGTCGTAGCGGCTTTCCAGCTGCTTGTTGAGCGTGACGAAGGAGGTCCGGCTCAGCAATTCCTGCGGATTCGGCGGCAAGGTGCCGGCGGCCAGCACCGACAGCGCGACAAACGATTCCACCTTGGCGATGATATCGAGTTCGGCGCGGCCGGCCAGCACGTCGGACAGGCCCTGGCGTGTCTTCAGGTCGAAGATTTCCTGCTGGCGCGGCGCGCGCAGGTTGGCGTCAACCAGCAAGGTGTGCTCGCCCAGCTGGGAAAACACCACGGCCAGGTTGGCCGCGAACAGGCTGGCGCCGTCGCCCGGCTCCATGCCCAGCACCACCAGCGACTTGCTGCCGCGGGCGAACCAGCGCAGCATCAGCTGGCTGCGCACGGCGCGCAGGGTTTCCACCTGGTGGCTGAATGGCTGGTACGCGGCCACCAGTTCCTGCGGATACTTGCCGGCGCCCGGCTGCAGATACGGGTAGTCGAACTGGCGCGCCAGCACTTGCTCGATATCGGCTTCCGTGATCAGGCCCAGGCGCAGGGCCGCTTCGCCGAAGCGGATGCCCAGTTCCTTTTGCATGCGCAGCACGCGTTCGGCGTTTTCCGGCGTGATCTTGCCCGATTCGAGCAACAGGCCGCCTATGCTGGAATCGGCGCCGCGCACCAGCGGTGCGGTGGTATTCAGAAGGTGTGGACTTGAAGTCATGATAGGTTCCATCTCAGTTCAGGCGCAAGCGGCGCGGCAGCATACCGCGCATGCGGCGCTGTTTCGGTTTCCAGTCGACCACGCCGAACACGGGAATCTGCAGCACTTCGCTCAGGTCCTGGTCGGAACGGATACGGCGGTCCAGCAATTCGGCCAGCAGCGCGATGCCGCAGCCCAGCATGAGTCCGAGGAAAATCGACAGCAGCACGTTGCGGGGAATCTTCGGGCTGTCCGGCTCGATCGGCGCCGTGGCCGGGTTGAGCATGGCGATATCGGACTGCTCGGCCTGGCCTTCGATGCGCGTCTGCGACAGGCGCTGCGAGGTCACGTCGAAGGCGCGCTGGGCGCTTTCCACATCCTTGCTCAGCACGCCCATTTCATCGCGCGTCCGGTTCAGTTCCAGCACCTTGGCTTTTTGCGCGGCCAGAGCGGCACGGATCGCGCCTTCGCGCTGCTGCAGGATCTGCGCATTGTTGCCTACGCTTTGCGAGGTCGAGCGCGTCTGCTCGGCCAGGTCGCGGCGCAGCTTGTCCACTTCCGCCTTGGCGCTTTGGTATTGCGGGTGATTGCGGTCCAGGCGCTGGCCCAGCTCGGCCAATTTACCCTCGGCGTTGCCCAGGCCCAGCTTCAGGCTCTGGATCAGCGGATTCGACGCCACGTCCGGCGATTCGGACAGGTTGCCGCCCTGCGCCATGCGCTGGCGCGAATTGGCTTCCATGGCCTGGCCCTGCGCCAGCACCAGTTGCGCCGACAGGTCGTTCAGGCGGTTCGATTCCACGTCGAGGCGGTTGTCGACGCTGACGATGCCGTTATCCTGCTGGTATTTCGACAAACGGCTTTGCGCGCGCTCGACGTTATCGCGCAGCAATTTGGTCTGGTCATCGAAGTACGTCGTCGCCTTGCGCATCGGGTCGACCTTCAGCTGGATACTGACCTTTTGATACTGTTCCGCAAAGGCGTTCGAGACGGCCGCGACGAATTGCGGGTCGGCGCCCTTGAAGCTGACATCGACCACGCTGCTTTCGCGCGACGGCATCACTTCGAGTTTCTTCAGCAGCAAGTCGGCCAGCCAGTCGCGCACCGTGCCCTTGCCTTGCGCCGCGTCATTGAACTGGGCGATCACGGCGGGGCTGCGCGCCAGCTCCAGCTGGTCGACGACGCGCAGGGCGACGTTCTTGCTGCCGATAATATCGACCTGGGTAGCCATGTAGCCGGGCAGCAACTGCCCCGGCATGGTCATGCCCGTCAGAGGATCGACGCCCTTGTAGTTCATCAGCAAGGTGCTGGTGGCCTTGTAGGTCTTCGGCAACACCAGGCTGACGCCCAGCGCCAGCGCCACGGTGATCATCAAGGTCAGCAGCACAATCTTCTTGCGTGCCCGAAGGATCAGCAATAGTTGGGTGAGGTTCATTTGGAAACTTTCAATACAAAAAGGTAGGGAGCCAGTTGCTCTTAGAACAGGCTTTCCTGGACATACACGACATCGTCGACGCGCAGCAGGTCGTCATGCTTGACCGGCAACACTTCCATCTGGCCGGCCGCATTGCGGCGCTTGACACGCACGCCGCGTTCGGTGCCGCGCAAGGTCAGGCCACCACCCACGGACAAGGCTTGCAGCACGGTCATGTTGCGTTCCAGGCGGAAGGCGCCCGGGCGCTGCACTTCGCCGTAGATATAGAAGCGCGGCGCGCGTTCGACATAGATGATGTCGTTGCCGCCCACTTCCGTGTCGCCCTTCAGGTCGCCGTTGCGCACGATGTCGAGGATATCGGCCACCTCGCGCGTGGCAGTGCCGCCGCGCTTGCGGATCACGGTGATCTGGTCGGCGCCATCAGGACTGACGCCGCCGGCCATGGCCAGCATGTCCATCACGCTGCGCTTGCCTTCCACCGGATAGCGGCCCGGGCGGTTCACCTGGCCCAGCACGGACGCCTGCTGGCTTTGCAGGCTGGTGACGATGATGTTCACTTGCGCCTTGCGCAGGAAGCCGCCGCTTTCGAGCAGGCCGCCCAGTTTCTTTTCCGCTGCCGAGGTGGACAAACCGCCGATCGCTACCGCGCCCACCAGCGGGAAGGTGATTTCCCCCGCTTCGCTGACGCGCGTCTCCAGGCCCAGATCCGGGTTGCCGTAGACGGAAATTTTCAGCACATCACCAGCCCCGAGGGGGACATCGGCTGCACCGGCCATGCCTGCGGCGAGGGCCAGGAAGGCCGCCATCATCCAGTTTGCGAGTCGTTTCATGATTACAGATTCCCGTTGGTAGATTGCTGATGTTTAACTACTTGTTGATACGTCACTTATTTCAAACCCGCTACGCCGCGCTCGTTGGCTTCATGCGCGCTGTTCGCCGGCGCCGCTGCCGCTGGTGCCGCCGGTGCACTGGCCGAAGCCGAGGCCGCTGCATCCTTGTTGAAATACTCGATCTTGGCGCTGGCGCGCAGACGCTTCAGCTCGGCTTCGGCCGCATCCTTGTTCTTCTTGTTGGCCAGGAACTGTTCGATCTGCGGCGCGGCCGCGTCCAGGCCCACCGGGCTATCCTTGATATCGGCCAGCGCGATGAGCAGGCTGCGCTCGCCTTCGCGCACGATGAACAGCTGGCCCTTGGGCATCGACTGCAGTTTGCCGCTCAGTTCGGGCGCCAGGTCGGCGCTGGTGCGCGACACCTGGGTGCGGCCAAACGCGATCTTGTGTTCGTCGAGCCATTGCGCCACATCTTCCAGCGACTTGGCGCGGTCCATGACGGCCTTGAGTTCATCGTTCAGCGCCGCCGTCGGAATGACCAGCTCGCGCAAATCGAATTGCTTGCGCTGGCTGAAGAACAGGGGGTTTTTCGCGAAGTACTCTTCCACTTCGGCCTTGCTCGGGCGGGTGGCCGCGCCGATGCGTTTTTGCATGTATGCCTGGGCAACGATCAGCGCCTTGGCGCGCTCGATGGCTTGCATGACTTTCGGATCGCGGTCGACCTTTTCCTTCGCCGCTTCGTTCTGCAGCAGCTGGCGGTCGATCAGCGACTCGAGCAACTGCTTGCTGGCCGCGGCCTGCTGCGGCGCCTGCACGCCGGCCCGCTGCAACTCTTCATTCAACTGCAGGACGGTGATTTCTTCGCCGTTCACGCTGGCCAGCGCCTGGCCAGCCTTTTTTTCCTTGTTGCCGCAGGCCGACAGACCGGCGGCGGCCAGCAGGACCAGGGCGGCGCACAACAGACGTGGCGCGGGACGGGAATGAATAAAGTGGTTCAAGCGAGCTCCTTCGGATGACGGGTATGACGGCTGGAAAAATCCGGCGCGGCGTGCTGGCTGCATGGCCAGGCTGCACTGCTCAGATTCCTCCGAAAAATAGTTATTCGTCAAATAATTAATAATATTGTAAACATAATACACACAATGCATGACGACAAGCAAAATATTTGCTTAAAAATCTACTAATGAGATATAAAAACAACTATTTCCGCAGTCTACTTCATTGCAAAAAATTATGTATTGCACGGTACAGACTGACTTTAACAATGATAGTTGGCGCGTGCCGTCCCTGACGGCTGCCCGTCAGGCTGACGCTACGACCGGCAGGGGCAAGGCCGGATACTGCACCCTTCGTCGGACCCTTTCCAAGAGGAAAGTAATGGCGCATGGCCGGCACGACTCGTGGCAGGGTGAGCGCGGAGTGGTCGCGTGATGCGCTGGTGCTCTATGCTGGTACTCTAAAGATGCTCCATTTTAACGCGTATTGACTCCGTGCAAAGTATATTCAAACGCTATTTTTTCCTGCAGGCAGCATACTGGCGCTCAATGGGCGTTCTCGCGCGCCAGCACCACTTTCACCGTGCGCGCGATAATCCACAGATCCAGCCACAGCGACCAGTTGCGCAGGTAATCGAGGTCGAAATGGATGCGCGCCTCCATTTTGTCGAGCGTTTCCGTCTCGCCCCGCAAACCGTTAACCTGGGCCCAGCCCGTGATGCCGGGCTTGACCTTGTGGCGCAGCATGTAGCCCTTGATCAGCTTGCGGTACTGCTCGTTGTGCACCACCGCGTGGGGACGCGGACCGACGATGCTCATGCGGCCCTGCAGGACGTTGAGAAATTGCGGCAGCTCATCGAGCGAGCTGCGGCGCAGGAAGGCGCCGACGCGCGTCACGCGCTGGTCGTTCTTGGTGGCCTGCACCACCGTATCGCCGTCTTCGCCCACCGTCATGGAACGGAACTTGTAGACGACGATCTCTTCGCCATACAGGCCATAGCGGCGCTGGCGGAAAATCACCGGCCCCTTCGAGGTGCTCTTGACGGCGATGGCGATGACCAGCATGACCGGCAGCAGCAGCACCTGGATCACCAGCCCCAGCACGATGTCGCTACCCCGCTTGACCATGCTGTTAAAGCCCGTAAACGGCGATTCGCGGATGGCGATCACGGGCATGCCGCCCACGTTGTCGAAGCGCGCCTGCATCAGGTCGAAGATATAAATATCGGGCAAGAAATACACGGAAGCCGTCGTATCTTCAAGCTCGTCGAGCATCTTGCGGATGCGCGGCTGGGCCGAAATCGGCTGACTGATGAAGATCATCTTGATATTGTGTTCGCGCACGTAGGTGGCGATATCGTCCATGCGCCCCAACATCGGTTCGCGCATTTTTTCCGGCCAGCGGTCGTCCGTGCGGTCGTCGAAGAAGCCATGCACCTGCATGAACAGGTTGGCATTGCGCTCGACGGTGGCGGCAAACTTCAGGCTCGCGTCATTGGCGCCGATGATGACCACCGAGCGCACTTCGCTGTCGCTGTCCGGACGCAGGCTGAACCTGCGCCCGGCCAGGTGCCCGGCCAGCAGCACGAAGGGCGTGAGGACAAACCAGGCCAGCACCACCTCGGTATCGAAATGATAGGCCAGGCCCGTGGCCGAGCCCAGGAAGATGAGGATCAGCGCGACGATCGTCCAGCCGACGAGAATATCGCGCGCATACGCCAGCATGCGGCCGCTGCGCCAGGTACGGTAGGGGTCGACGTGCTGGTACACCGTCGACGAAATGAAGACGGCCAGTATCATCAGCACCAGCGTATAGCCGGTGAATGGCGAGCCCGACAAAACCGTCATCAGGTACAGCAAGCCCATGATGATGATCGGGTCGAGGACGCGCTGAAAAAACGAAATCAGGGGTATATCATTGACAGTCATGTTGATCTTTAAAACTGGACGCTGCCATTGAAGGAAATGCCCTTGGCCCGATAGCTGCCGCTATCGATGATGGCGACGCCTTCGCGCCGCTCGTGGAACAGACGCACGCCAAGCTGGATTTTCCGGTGCGGCGCATACGTGGCGCCCAGCGATGCCGTGCGGGTGGTGTCGCGCCCGTCGCCCGGCAGCACCAGGCCGCTGATGGCGGCGAAATCGCGTCGTTCCTTGCGCAGCAGCGCATCGACGCGCACCTTCGACGTGGTAGCCCATGAAGCGCCCAGGCTGGCGCCCGTGTTCAGGCTGCTTGTCACCAGCGAATTGTCGACGGAACCGAATTCGCGCCAGACCATGCCCGTGAAATTGACTTTACCCAAAGGCTTCCAGTACATGCTCAGCCGGCCATTGGTGCCGCTCTCATCGCGCCCGACCAGCAAGTTGTTGCGGTGGCGCACCCAGCCACCAAGGAACTCCAACTGCGTGTTGCCGCTCAATTCCCAGAAGACATTGGCCTTGATCTCGTCCTGGCGATAGCCGTTGCCGTACACACTGGCATCGAGCGCGCCGCGGTTCGGATACTTGCCGTTCAGGTGGCGCAATTGCAGGCCGATGCGGCTATTGCTGGGCGCAAGGTAGTCGACGCCGAACTCCGTCGCATCTTCCGTCCAGTTGGAAAACGCTTGCGACGGCAAGTCATACGAGTAGCGGTCGCGCGACAGGCCGCCGCGCACGCGCCAGCTGGGGTGGAAGCGCCAGGCGCCATTCACGTACTCGCGGCGCTCCGTGCGCAGATTGCGCACAGAGCTCTGGAAGTCGCTGAACGGCGTCAGGGTCTGCGAATAACTGGCGCCCACATGGCCTTCGAGGTGGTTGGCGATGTGCCACTCCAGGTCGGCCAGATAATCCTTGCCGTCGTAGTCGAACTGGCTGAAGCGGTTGAAGCTCACCTTCGACCACTTGGCCTGGCCCGTCAGTACCTGGCGGCCGATGGGACGGTTGAACAGGAAGCCCGCCTGCAGCATCCTCGACGTATCCGAACGGGGACCGGAAAAACCGGGCACGTCGTCTGGCAAGCGCATCAGGTTGTCGTCGTACGAATACGAGGTGGCAACGAAAGGCTTGATGGTGTCGCTGATGTCGGCCAGGGCGGCGCCGCTGGCCAGAGTGCCCAGGAGGAACAGCGCAGCCGGCAAACGCGGGCTGGCCATGAAGGCTGCGGCAACGGCTTTTTTACGCAAGGAATTCAACATGGTTTTGTCTTTGAAAGATCACACAGTTGATAGGCAATACTACCAGTAAATCCAATGCCCACCAGAAATAATCCAGAGCCCCAGCACGCCGTTCGTCACGCCATGCGCGAGGATAGGCGACCACAGGGACTGGCTACGCATGTACAACAAACTATATGCCGCACCGGCCACCATGCCGGCCAGCCACAAATTATGCTCAAAGCCAAACAGCAACACGCTGATGGAGAAGGCCTTGGCGCTGGCCAGACGCGGATCGGCCCGCAAAAAATCCGGCTTGTCGATCCAGCGCAGCAGGAAGGAACGCCAGAACAGCTCCTCCATCACGGGCACCACCAGCGCCGCGCCGGCGATGCGCAGCACCACCAGGCTCCACTCGATGCGGCCATCGGTGCGGGGATCGAAGCCGTCCGGATTGCCGATGCGCATCCAGCTGGCGTCGAGATTGATCCACAGCAGAAAAACAACAACACCGCTGACCAGCGCTCCGAGAATGGCACGCGCGCCCAACGGCGTCCACAGCAATTCCGTGTAACTGCGGCGCCAGTACAACAACAGGCCCAGCACGACGGCTATCTTGACGGCGTACAGCCAGCGCAAGTCCTGCGCGGCAACGCCCAGGCGGCCGAGCACGTCGGCAATGACAATGAAGGAGAGATAGGCAAGGAATGGCGCTACCCGGGGCAAGGCGGCGCGGTCAAACATGCTGCTGCGCACCGGAGGTGGAACCGCGCACCGGACGCGGTGGTCCGGAGCGCATGTTTTTCATGACAAACATGCATCCCCCGATGTAATAAATATAATTATATAATTATATCAAGCTGAACCGTTGCCGTGGCAAATAATCCTGACTTAATTACAACAGGGTATGCAAAAAAGCATCAACTATTGGTGCGCGCCTCGATCAGTTCCCACTTTTCCAGCGCTTCCAGCAGTTCGCCTTCGATCTCGGCCACGCGCGCGTTCAGGCGCTTGCCTTCGGCTGGCGTCTTCTTGTAGAAGTCCGGGTGCGACAGTTCGGCGGCCAGCACCGACTGCTCATCTTCCAGCTTGGCGATCAGTTTCGGCAACTCATCGAGCTCGCGCTGTTCCTTGTAGCTGAGCTTTTTCTGCTTGGCGGCCGGCGCGGCAGCCTCGACCTTCACGGCCGGCTTGCTGGCGGGCGCCGTGGCGATCGGCAAGGTGCGCACGCGCTCCCAGTCCGTATAGCCGCCGACGAATTCGCGCCACTTGCCCTCGCCTTCGGCGACGATCACTTGCGTGACCACGTTGTCGAGGAAGGTGCGGTCATGGCTGACGAGGAAAACGGTGCCGGTGTATTCTTCCAGCAACTCTTCCAGCAATTCCAGGGTATCGATATCCAAGTCATTGGTCGGCTCATCGAGCACCAGCACGTTGGCCGGCTTGGCGAACAGGCGCGCCAGCAGCAAACGGTTGCGCTCGCCACCGGACAAGGACTTGACGGGCGAACGGGCGCGTTCCGGCGCGAACAGGAAATCGTTCAAATACGTCATCACGTGACGGCGCTGGCCATTGATCTCGACCCAGTCGCTGCCTGGCGCGATGGTTTCCATCAGGTTCGCCTCTTCGTTCAGCTGCGTGCGCATCTGGTCGAAATACGCCACTTGCAGCTTGGTACCCAGGCGGATGCTGCCCGTGTCCGACTCTTCCTGGCCGAGGATCATCTTCAGCAAGGTGGTCTTGCCGGCACCGTTGGCGCCGATCAGGCCAACCTTGTCGCCGCGCAAGATGGTGGCGCTGAAATCCTTGACGATGACCTTGTCGCCATAAATCTTGGAAACGTTTTCCAGGTCCGCCACGATCTTGCCCGAGCGTTCGCCGGCCGAGACGTCCAGCTTGACTTGTCCCTGCTGGTCGCGGCGCGCATTGCGCGTCAGACGCAGCGCTTCCAGACGGCGCACGCGGCCTTCGTCACGCACGCGGCGCGCCTTGACGCCCTTGCGTATCCACACTTCTTCCTGCGCCAGGAACTTGTCGAACTTGGCGTTTTCCACTTCCTCGATTTCCAGCTGCTCCGCCTTGCGGGTCTGGTACGCCGTGAAGTTGCCCGGATACGACAGCAAACGGCCGCGGTCGAGCTCGATGATGCGCGTGGCAACGTTGTCGAGGAAGGAGCGGTCATGGGTAATGAACAGCACGCTGCCCTTGAAGTCGCGCAACAAGCCTTCCAGCCACAGGATGGAGCTGAAGTCCAGATGGTTGGTCGGCTCATCGAGCAGCAGCACGTCAGGCGCCGACACCAGCGCACGCGCCAGCGCCACGCGCTTTTGCATCCCGCCGGACAGGGTTTTCATGGCCATGTCGCCCGTCAGGTTCAGACGGTCGAGTACGGTTTCAACCTTGTTCGGCAAGCTCCACGCATCGGCCGCATCGAGTTTGACCTGGATGTCGTGCATGCGTTCCATCAGTTCGTCGTCATTGCCTTGGCCAAACTGACCCGTCAGCGCATCGTATTCCTTCAGCCACGCCTGCGATTCGCCCATGCCGGAAGCGACGGCATCGAACACGGACATGTCCGGGTCGAATTGCGGTTCCTGCTCCACATACGCGATCTTGATGCCTTGCTGCATCACCAACAAGCCGTCATCGAGCTTGAACTTGCCCGAAATAACCTTCAACAGCGACGATTTACCCGTGCCGTTACGGCCGATCAAGCCGACCCGCTCCGTGGTTTCCAGTGAAAATTCCGCGTGATCGAGCAGCGCGACGTGACCGAACGCAAGTTGCGCCGATGAAAGAGAAATGACAGCCATAATGAGTAAGAGTGCTCGGGCGCCGTCTCGCGCACACCGCGTGGTGTGCAAAACAGCCGCCGATTGGATGAATGAAGCACGCATTGTACCGATAACTCGGACTTCAATCGCCATCGACCAGTAATTACCGCCTGGATGATCACAGGCTGCCGACGCGCGTTGCGTGGAAACGTGGTGTCGCCAGCAGGAATCGAACCTGCATTTAAGTCTTAGGAGGACCTTGTACTATCCATTGTACGATGGCGACACGCGCAGCGGCATTATACAGGCTAGTTCCGGCCATTGACAGTCCGGCAATCGGGCGCGTGCGTGGGGCCGGCGCCTCAGTGTCCTGCCACCTGGCGCAATGGCGCCGGCAACGCAGGCGATGCCGAAGGCAGCAAGGGCAGGATTTGCTGCGCCGCCAGATCGTGCGCCACAGGGTTCCAATGGCCGTCCGCCGGCAGGAAATCCATGCGCTCGCGCTGTTGCTCCCAATGGCGCGCGAATATGGGCTGCATGTCCACCACCTGATAGCCATGTCGTATTGCACTCTGGATAAAAAATGTGCGATCACCGGCTTTCCAGTTCGGCACCGCCTTCCGCGGCGCATACAGCATGTTCCGGTCAGCATCGACCACGAAGATAAAGCGCGTATCGTCAGCGCCGCCCAGCGCGCGCAATTGCGTCATGTAGTATTCAAGCGCGGCAGCGCGGCGTGCATCAGGCGCGCCGGCGGCCAGCTCCTGTGCCGCGCCAGGGGGACTGCGGCGCAACTGGCTCATCAACCAGTCAGGAAACTTCAAGTTGTAATAGATATAACGGACCAGGGCCGAATAGGAAACTAGCTGCTTGACCTTGGACTCGACATACGGGACGTGCACCAGTTTGATATTGTTTCCCTCGCTGACAAACATGCTATGGCCCCGCTGTGCTGGCGCCAGGATGTCCAGCATGTCCATCGGCTCGACAAACATCACCACCGTGCGCGGATGCAGCTGCGCACGCGTATAACGCAACACTTCCAGCGCATCGGCAAACCCGTTTCCCGAGGCGGAGGCGGCATACACGCCGCCGCCCAGTGTCTGAGCCAGCCGGCCTTGCAGGGTTTCCGGATACTCCAGCATCAAGCTTTCGATAAAGCTGTCGCCGATGACAAGAACGGCCGCACCATCCTTAAAATCAGGAGAGTTGGTAAAGCCCTGCCGATTCGTCTTGCCATGCCGGGCATTCGCCAGCGCCCAGCCGTGCGAATACACGTAGTCCTGCTGCGGCAGATAACGGGCATACGGGCGCTGCTCGCTGCTCTGTTCCATGCGCAGGCCGGACACCACCGGCAGGCATTGCAGCAACGCTTCCAACACCAGTGCCGTACCCAGGACACCCAGGCCTATCGCAAATATAGAGCGCATATGATTTATCAGAAATTAAAATACAAGAATTCAGAAACGCCACGCGTCTCACTAATTGCCAGCAAGACCAGGCACAGCATCAACATGGCCCCCAACAGGACACTGCCCCGGTCACTTTCCAGGCGCTGCTCCGTCGACACGCGCAAGCCTCGCCCCAGCAGCTCATACACATTCGGCATGAAAAAAATGATGGCGGCACAGACGCCCAGCCACCACAGACAGGAACTCAGCTGCATGATGCGGTTCACACCCAGCATGCTTTCCTGCATGGCGGGCGTCAGCGTGCCGCCGCACATGGCCTGGAGCACATCCAGCGCCGCGTCGATGGAACTGGCGCGAAAAAAGACCCAAGCCAGCACCACGGCAAAAAAAGTCGCCAATGCGCCGCCAGCGCGTACCACCAGGTTGCTGCGCTGGCCCAACAGGTGGCGCAGCGCATGGTTGACGATGAGATAAAAGCCGTGCAAGCCGCCCCATACCACGAAGGTCCAGTTGGCGCCGTGCCAGAGTCCGCCCAGCAGCATCGTGATCAGTAGATTGCGGTAACGCAAGAACCCGCCCTTGCGGTTCCCACCCAGGGGGATATACAAATAATCGCGCAGGAAATTGGACAGCGTGATGTGCCATCGGCGCCAGAAATCGATGATCGAGGTCGCCTTGTATGGCGAGAAAAAGTTAATGGGCAAGATGATGCCGAACATATAGGACAAGCCGTAGGCCATGTCGCAGTAAGCCGAGAAGTCGAAATACAGCTGGAAGGTATATGCCAGCGCACCGGCCCAGGCCTCCAGCATGCTCAAATGGGCGTGATGGAGGTCGAAGACGGGAGCGACGTAGCGCGCGATCCCATCGGCCAGAATAACTTTCTTGAACAAACCAACCGTGAAGAATGCAAGGCCGACGATCAGGCGCCCGCGACTGAAAACATGCGATTCGGCCTGCACGAACTGCGGCATCATCTCCTTGTGATGCAGAATGGGACCAGCGATCAGGTGCGGAAAGTAGGTCACAAATAAACCATAGCTTTCTGGCTGGTAATCCTTGACTTTTCCGGCGTGGCAATCGACGAGGTAGGCGATTTGCGTAAAGGTGAAAAACGAAATGCCAATGGGCAAGGTAATCCCCAGCGGCTGAAATGGCGCTCCCGTCAAGGTGGCAACATTGCTGATCACAAAATCAAAATACTTGAAAAACACCAGCAGCGACAAATTGAAGGCCAGTCCGGCCCACAGCCAGCGCTTTGCCTCGCGCTTGCGCCCCGTCTCCTGACGCTTCGAGACGACTCGGCCAATAGTGAAATTACAGCAGATTGACAACAGCAGCAGCGGCAGGTAGGCGACGTCCCAGTAGCTATAGAATGCAAGCGAGGCCAGCAACAGGAAAATTATGGATAGCCGCAGCGAATACTTTGAAATGAGAAAGTATCCCAGCAACGCCAACGGCAAAAACACCAGAAAGAACGGAAATGAATTAAATAACACGGCGCGATTCCATAAAGTTGCTTACACGTGACGCTTCGGCGACCAGCAAGCGCAAGTCTAAACGCTTGATGCCGATATTTGTTTATTATTATTTTTAACATGAGGATGAGACGAGTTCTTGCCCGCACGACGCGCCATCATGCGCCGCACGGCCGCAATCACGCGCGCCATCGCCGTCAGCCAGTCCTGCGCACCATGTTCCTGTTCCGCCGCACTGTCGATCCCGTAAAAGCGTTCTGTCTTACTTGACACGCCTCGTTGCAAACGGCGGCACGCTCAATTTCCTGTGCCGCACGGTAGCTGCACCGACAAGCAACAAGCCGGCCAGCAACAGCTGCAACATCGCCGGCTCAGGCACGGCGCTGACGCTAAATACTTGCATGGCGCCAAACGTGACGTTGGGATAGGAGCCGTACGGCGTGCCATCGAGCAAGCTGGCGCCAAAGATGCCATTGACCGGGTCGATGTAGGAGTAGCGCGAAGAAATGCCGTTCGTGCTCAGGTCCGCCGACATGCCCAGGTCGGCGCCGATGCCGAAGGTGGGGCCGGCGTTGATGTCATTGAAGGTCTGATACGACCCCACCGAGTCCAGCGCATAGGTTTTCGGCGTTTGCCGGAAATGCTGGCCCGAAGTCAGGTTGAAGATGAAGGCCGTGCGGTCGCGGTCTTCCGGCGTCATGTTGTAGTTGCCCGACGAATTCCAGCTTTGCGGGTTGTAGCCGCCCACCAGCCAAGTCTGGCCGGCGCTGTTGCTCGCCTGCATCACGGAAAAGGTGCGTCCCCTGCCGTCGGCAGCCAGGTGAAAATCGCGCGAGGTGTCGCCCGCCGACTTCGTGTAGATGGCCGTCAGCGCCAGCGGACCTTCGCCCAGCCAGGCGGACAGCTGCGCTTCCTGCGCGCCGTTGAGCAAGGATTGCGCCGACGCGGCAGGCACGGCACCAATGCACAGCAAGGCGCCAGCGAGCAAGGTGACGGGCTGCACCGCCTTGATTTTCAGCATGATTTGTTGTTGCATCGCTCCCCCTGTGTAGTTGCCGCGAATTTTCGGCATATCAATATAGCACAGGGTGATATATTAATTGCATTAATTAATTTCAATTGAAATGCAGTTAATGCAATGGTTTTCTGCCACCATCATGGCGGCAGCACGGCCGTCACCTCGATTTCCACCCTGGCGCGATCCTCGATCAGGCCGGCCACCTGCACGGCCGTCATGGCAGGAAAATGCTTGCCGATCAGCTCGCGGTAGGCTACGCCGATTTGCGGATACGCCGCCACGTATTCCTTCTTGTCGAGCACATACCAGTTCATGCGCACGATGTGCTCGGGCAAGGCGCCCGCCTCGGCCAGCACGGCGACGATATTCTGCAGGGCCTGGCGCACCTGTCCCGCAAAATCGTCCGTATGGAACTGGCCCTGCGCATCCCAGCCTATCATGCCGCTGACGTACACCGTGCGTCCGCTGGCGGCCACGCCATTCGCATAGCCGCGCGGCCTGGCCCATCCCGGTGGTTGTAAAACTTGCATATTGCTTTCCTCGTTGTTGATGCGGGTCATGCGTCCGCCGCCTCGCGCAGCAATTCGCGCGCGATGATCAATTGCTGTACTTCGCTGGCGCCCTCGTAGATGCGCAAGGCGCGAATTTCGCGGTACAGGCGCTCGACCGGATGGTCGCTCACCACGCCCATGCCGCCGAACAGCTGCACGGCCGCGTCGATTACCTGCTGCGCCGTTTCCGTGGCTGTCAGCTTGGCCATTGCCGCTTCCTTCGTCACCTTGCGGCCCTGGTCGCGCTGCCAGGCGGCGCGGTAGGTGAGCAAGGCGGCCGCATCGATGCCGGTGGCCATCTGCGCCAATTTTGCCTGCGTCAGCTGGAAGTCGGCCAGGGTCTGGCCAAACATCTGGCGCTTTGTCGCGTGGCGCAGCGCTTCATCGAAGGCGCGCCGCGCAAAGCCCAGCGCGGCGGCGGCCACCGACGTGCGAAACACGTCGAGTGTCGCCATGGCCACCTTGAAGCCCTGCCCCGCCTCGCCCAAGCGCTGCGAGACGGGCACGCGACACTGATTGAAACGCAGTCGCGCCAGCGGATGCGGCGCGATCACGGCGATACGCTCGGCGATTTCCAGCCCGGGATTGTCGGCGTCGACGATGAAGGCGCTGATGCCGCGCGCGCCGGGCGCTTCGCCCGTGCGGGCGAACACCACGTAAAAATCGGCGATGCCGCCGTTCGAGATCCACGTCTTTTCGCCGTCGAGCACATACTCGTCGCCGTCGCGGCGCGCCGCGCACGCCATGGCCGCCACGTCGGAGCCGGCCTGCGGTTCGGACAGGGCAAAGGCGGCGATGCGCTTGCCGCTGGCCACGTCCGGCAGATAGCGCGCCTTGTTCTGCGCGCTGCCGAACAGGCCGATGGCGCCGGAACCGAGTCCCTGCATGGCAAAGGCGAAATCGGCCAGGCCATTGTGGCGCGCCAGGGTTTCGCGCATCAGGCAAATGGCGCGCGTGTCGATCTTGCCATCGGTGCCGGTGGCGTGCGCGAGCCAGCCACCCTGCCCCAGTTGCGCCACCAGCGCGCGGCAAGCCGCATCGACGTCGGCACCATGCGCGTCGTCCAGGTGCTGCGTCGCCCAGGCATCGAGCTCGCGTTCGAGTCCGGCATGATGCGCCTCGAAAAATGGCCAGTCCAGATAGCTCATGTCACGCATGTCAGTTACCCTCGAATTGTGGTTTTTCCTTCGCTACGAAAGCGTGATAGGCGCGGTGGAAATCGTTGGTGGCCATGCAAATGGCCTGCGCCTGGGCTTCCGCCTCGATCGCTTCGTCGACGCCCATGTTCCACTCCTGCTGCAGCATTTTTTTCGTCATGCCATGGGCGAAGGTGGGGCCGCTGGCCAGGCCGGCCGCGAACAGCTGCGCCGCCTCGGCCAGCTCCTCGGGTTCGACCAGGCGGTTGAGCCAGCCCCAGCGTTCACCCTCGGCGCCGGTCAGCGAGCGCCCCGTGTACAGCAGCTCGGCGGCGCGGCCCTGGCCGATCACGCGCGGCAGCAAGGCGCAGGCACCCATGTCGCAGCCGGCCAGGCCCACGCGGGTAAACAAAAAGGCCGTCTTGCTGCGCGCCGTGCCGAGGCGGATATCGGAGGCCAGCGCCAGCATGGCGCCGGCGCCCGCGCAAATGCCGTCGATGGCGGCGATGATGGGCTGCGGGCAGGCGCGCATGGCTTTCACCACGTCGCCCGTCATGCGGGTAAAGGCCAGCAAGCCGGGCATGTCGAGTTTTGTCAGCGGGCCGATGATGTCGTGCACGTCGCCGCCCGAGCAGAAATTGTCGCCACTGCCCGTGATGATGACGGCCTTGACGTCGTCCGCATGCGCCAGCGCGCGAAACAGCTCGCGCAATTCCGCATAAGAGTCAAAAGTGAGCGGATTCTTGCGCTCGGGCCGGTGCAAAGTCAAGGTGGCGACGCCGGCGTCGACGGAAAACAGAAAATGCCGCGCGGCGTAGCCGGCCAGGCTGGCGCGGTTGCCTGGCAGGTCTTGCGGCTGGCCGGGTAGATGGCGCATGCTCAGTCCTTTATGGGGGTGTTATTCAACTGCTGTTTCATGTGCGACAGCAGGTCGATCAAGCGGGTTTTGTCGTCCGGCGTCACGCCGTGCAGCAGTTCGGCGATCCAGCCTTCGTGCACGCGCGCCATCTCGTCGAACGCGCGCCGGCCCGCCGGCGTCAGCTTGACGCTGTAGGAGCGACGGTCTTTCGGGTCGACCACGCGCACCACCAGCTTTTCCTGTTCCAGCTGGTCGGTGATGCCCGTGATATTGCCGCCCGTGACCATCATGCGCCGGGACAGTTCGCCCATGCGCAAGCCTTCGGGAAAGCGTTCAAGCTGCGCCATCAAGTCGAAGCGGGGCAAGGTGATGCCGAAGGTGGCGCGCAGGCGCGTGCGCACCTCGTTTTCAATTTTGACCGTACATGACAGCATGCGCAGCCACAATTTCAGCGACTGGTGGTGGTCCTGCGTCAGCCGGCTCGCCAGGTCCAGCACCGGCTCTTCCGGTACGGCTTCGTCCTGCAAATTTTCGGGTTCTTTATCCATGGTCTTCACTCAGTTACATGACTTCGCCGCCGGCGACGGCGATCGATTGTCCATTCATGGCGGCCGACGCGGGCAGGCATAGCCACGCCACCGCATCGGCCACTTCGCGCGGCTGCACCAGCCGCTGCTGCGGGTTGCTGGCCGCCAGTTCCGCGCGCGCCGCGTCTTCGCCGCGCCCCGTCTTGCGCACGATGTTTTGCACGGCCTGCGCCACCATGTCCGTTTCCGTGTAGCCGGGGCAGACGGCGTTGACGGTGACGCCGCGCGGCGCCACTTCCAGCGCCAGCGCGCGCGTCAGGCCGATCACGCCATGCTTGGCGGCGACATAGGCGCTGACGTAGCGATAACCCTTCAGGCCCGCCGTCGACGCCACGTTGACGATGCGGCCCCAGCCCGCTTCCAGCATGGCCGGCATGGCGGCATGGCAGCAGTGATACACGCCCGTCAGGTTCACGGCCAGCATCTGCTGCCAGATGGCGGCATCCGTCTTGCCGAAGGGCGCCGCATGCGCCTGGCCCGCGTTATTGATCAATATATCGATGCGGCCGAAATGCGCGGCCGCCTGCGCGAAGCCCGCCTGCACGGACGCTTCCACGGCCACGTCGAGCACGCAGACGGCGACCCTGCCCGCGTGGCCCGCCTCTTCCAGCTGCATGCGCGCGCGCGCCAGCCGCGCGCCATCGCGCCCGGCCAGGGTGACCCTGGCGCCCGCGTCCAGCAAGGCGCCCGCGCACGCGAAGCCGATGCCGCTGCCGGCGCCCGTCACCAGCGCGTGTTTTTCTAACAGCGTGTCCATCAATGCTTCCTTGCTCATGTCATCCTTCCAGCAGCCGCGCGGCCACCTGTTGCGGGGTGAGGCCCGTATTGGCGGCGGCCAGCTGGCGCTCGCGCTGCAGATTGCGTTCCAGCTGCTGCTGGCCCGGCCGGTACTGTTTCGGCCACGCTGCGCCTGCGCCGCTGTAGCCGATGCGCGCCATTTCCGTCAGGGTCCAGGCGGGGTTGGCCAGGTGCGGCCGGCCCACGGCGCACAGGTCGGCGCGCCCGGCGGCGATGATGCTGTTGGCGTGATCCGCCTCGAAGATCGAGCCGACGGCCATGCTGGCGATGCCCGCCTCGTTGCGCACGCGGTCGGCGAACGGCGCCTGGAACATGCGCCCGTATACGGGCTGTTCGAGTTTGCTCACCTGGCCCGAGGAACAGTCGATCAGGTCGGCGCCCGCCTGCTTGAACAGGCGCGCGATGCGCACCGCGTCATCTGGCGTGATGCCGCCTTCGACCCAGTCGTGGGCCGAGATGCGCACGCTCATCGGTTTATCCTGCGGCCAGGCGGCGCGCATGGCGCGGAACACGCGCAGCGGATAGCGGCAGCGGTTTTCCAGGCTGCCGCCATAGTCGTCCGTGCGGCGGTTGGTCAGCGGCGAGATAAAACTCGACAGCAGATAACCATGCGCGCAATGCAGTTCCAGCCAGTCGAAACCGGCGACGGCGGCGGCCAGGGTGGCGCGCACGAAGTCCTGCTCGATGCGCGCCAGGTCGCTTTCCGTGGCCGCGCGCGCCACCTGCGACACGCCGGCCAGGTATTGCTGTTCCGAGGCCGCCAGCAGCGGCCAGTTATCTTTCTTCAAGGGCAGGTCGATGCCGTCCCACATGGGCTGCGTCGAGCCTTTCGCCCCTGCGTGGCCCAGTTGCAGGGCGATCTTCGCATCGCTGTTCGCATGCACGAAATCGACGATGCGGCGCCACGCCTGCGTGTGGGCTTCGCTGTACATGCCGGGGCAGGCGGGCGTGATGCGCGCATCGGCCGACACGCACGTCATCTCGGCAAACACGAGACCCGCGCCGCCCATGGCGCGCGCGCCCAGGTGCATCAGATGGTAATCTCCCGCCACGCCATCGACGGCGCTGTATTGCGCCATGGGCGAGACGGCGATGCGGTTTTTCAGCAGCACGCCGCGCAGCCGGAAGGGCGTGAGCATGGGCGGCAGGGCCTCGTCCCGCATCGCCACTCCAGCCTGCTCGCCCGCGCGCCGCGCCAGCCACCGTTCATAATCGGACACATACGCAGGGTCGCGCAGGCGCAGGTTTTCATGCGAAATGCGCTGGCTGCGCGTGAGCATGGAATAGGCGAACTGCGGCGCTTCCATGGCGCTGTAGCGCTCGACGTTTTCAAACCACTCCATGGAATTGCGCGCCGCGCTCTGGATTTTCAGCACCTCGACCGCGCGCGCCTGCTGGTAGGCGCCCAGCGCGGCACCAGCTTCCGCATGCTGGCCGAAGCAGCGGGCCAGCTCGATGGCGTCTTCCAGCGCCAGCTTGGTGCCCGAGCCAATCGAGTAATGCGCCGTGTGGGCCGCGTCGCCCATCAGCACGACGGGCACGCCGTCCTGTACATGCACCCACTGGCGGCAAACGATGCGCGGGAAGGTGATCCACTGCGCCGAGCCGCGCAAGTGCGGCGAATTGCTCAGCAATCCTTGCCCGTCGAGCTCCTCGGCGAACAGCGCTTCGCAAAAGGCGATGCCCTCTTCCTGGCTCATGGCATCCAAACCCGCCGCGCGCCACACGTGTTCGGGCGTTTCGACGATGAAGGTGGAGGTGTCGCCATCGTATTGATAGATATGCGCCTGGAACCAGCCGTGCGGCGTCTGGCGGAAGGCAAACGTGAATGCCTCGAATTTCTTGCGCGTGCCGAGCCAGACGAAGCGACACTGGCGCTGGTCGATCTCGGGCTGGTAGCTGGCCGCATAGCGCGTGCGGATGCGGCTGTTCAAGCCGTCGCTGGCGATCACCAGGTCGGCGCCGTACTGCTGCGCGATGGCCTGGTCGTCCTGCACTTCCGTCTCGAACACCAGTTGCACGCCAAGTTCCTCGCAGCGCGCCTGCAGGATGTTGAGCAGGCGCTTGCGGCCGATGCCGCAAAAGCCATGGCCGCCGGAACGCACGGTCTGGCCCTTGAAGTGGATCTCGATATCGTCCCAGTGGTTGAAGGCCTGCAGGATGGCGCGCGCGGTCGGCTCGTCCGCGTTGGCCAGGTTGCCCAGGGTCTGGTCGGAAAACACGACGCCCCAGCCAAACGTGTCATACGGCCGGTTGCGCTCGATGACGGTGATGTGGTGATCCGGGTTCTGCTTTTTCATGAGCAGGCTGAAATACAGGCCGGCGGGGCCGCCGCCGATGCAGACGATATTCATGGCGTATCCGTACGAAGTTTGAAGCGCTGCAGCTTGCCCGTTTCCGTACGCGGCAGGGAAGGCAGGAAACGGATGGCGCGCGGGTATTTATAGGGGGCGATCTGCTGGCGCACGAAGTCCTGCAGTTCGGCCGCCAGCAGGTCGCTGGCCTGGCCGCCCTCCTTCAGCACGATGTGCGCCTCGACGATCTGGCCACGCTCGGCATCGGCGCGCCCGACCACGCCGCATTCGGCTACGGCCGGGTGGCGCAGCAGCGCCTCTTCCACTTCCGGGCCGGCAATGTTGTAGCCGGCCGAGACGATCATGTCGTCGCTGCGCGAGCGGTAATAGAAGTAGCCGTCGGCATCCATCTCGAAGGTGTCGCCCGTCAGGTTCCAGCCGTTCTGCACATACTCGCGCTGGCGCAGGTCGGACAGGTAGCGGCAACCGGTGGGGCCTTTCACGGCCAGGCGGCCCGTCACGCCGGGCGGCTGCGGCACGCCGGCCTCATCGACGATGCACGCCTGGTAGCCGGGAATGGCCTTGCCGATGGCGCCACGGCGGATGCCCTCGCCCGTGGCGGAAATGAAGATGTGCAGCATTTCGGTGGCGCCGATGCCGTCCGTCATGGCCAGGCCCGTCGCCGCCTGCCAGGCGTCGCGCGTGGCCAGCGGCAGCGCCTCGCCGGCCGACACGCACAAACGCAGGCTGCGCACGTCGTGGCTGGCCGCCAGGGGCGCCATCTGGCGGTAAAAGGTGGGCGCCGTGAAGCAGATCGTGGCGCCGTAGGCGCCGATGGCGCGCAGCAGGCTCTCGGGCGTGAGTTTTTCCAGCAGCACGGTGCAAGCGCCAAAGCGCAGCGGGAACAGCAGCAGGCCGCCAAGGCCGAAGGTGAACGCCAGCGGCGGCGTGCCGATGAAGATATCGCCGGCGCGCACCTGCAGCATGGAGCGGGGAAAGCAGTCGCAGATGGCCAGCAAGTCGCGGTGCATGTGCATGGTGCCTTTGGGGACGCCCGTCGTGCCCGAGGTAAAGCTGATCAGGCAGACGTCATCGGCCGCCGTATCGCACGCGGCAAACGGTGCAGCGTGGGCCGCCATGCGCTGTTCCAGTTCCGCGTCATCGGCGCCAAAGCACAGCATGGCCGGCAAGCCGGGCACGCCATCGAGCTCCGCGCGCAAGCCTTGCGCGCACAGCACGGCATTGACTTCCGCCTTGATGATAATCGTGGACAGCTCGCGCGCGCGCAGCAGCGGCATGGTGGGCACGGCGATGCAGCCGGCCTTCAGCACGGCCAGCAGGCAGGCGGCCATCATGGGGGTATTCGCGCCGCGCAGCAGCACGCGGTTGCCGGGGATCAGGCCCAGGTCTGCGCGCAGCACGTGGGCGATGCGGTCGACCTGGCGCGCCAGCTGCGCGTAAGTCCAGCGCTGGCCGTCGGCAAGGATGGCGGTGCGTCCACCGCCGCCATCGGCCACGGCCGCATCGAGCAGCGCGGCGACGCAATTGAGGCGCGCCGGATACTGCAGCTCGGGCAAGTCCAGGCACAGCTGCGGCCAGTGCGCGCGCGGCGGCAAGTGCGCACGCGCGAAGTCGTCCCGGGGAGATGCGGTGGTAGGCGAAGGGTCGCTGCTCATGCTCGTCCTGGCTGGTGACGGGCGCGTGCAAAGGCCCGGAAGCAGATACTTTAAACCTAAAGTATTTTCCCGGCAAGCGGAAAACAGCGAATTCAGCCAGCGCCGTCCGGCTTCTGTGCCAGACGCGCCTGCTGCGCCACGCTGCGCGCCAGCGCGGCCAGGGCCGTTTGTATCTGGCCGCCGTCGAGCACCGCGGCCTGCAGCAAGGCCATCATGCCCGCTTCCGCGCCGTGCAGACCCAAGGTGCGGCAACCGAGGTGCAGGCGTTCGAGCTGCTGGCGCGCCTGGGCCGGTTCGCCGCGCGCCAGCAAGGCGTCGACCTGCTCGCCAGCGGCGACTATCTGTCCCTGGAAGCCCGTCAGGTAGGCCAGCAGACGTTCGCTGTCGATGCCCAGGCGCTGCAAGGTGTCGCGCGGCGCCTCGGCCGGCAAGGCCGAAACGTCGAAGCAGGCGTCGATATGCTGGCGCACCTGCTCCGGCTGGAAGGGCTTGACGATGTAGCCGGCAGCGCCAGCCTGCACGGCGTCGCGCACCGTGTCCTGGTCATTCGCCGACGACACAAGCACCAGCGGCATGGCGTCGAGCGCGCTGTCGGAGCGGATTTTCTGCAGCAGCTCCATGCCGGACAGGCGCGGCATGCGCAAATCGCAAAAACACAGCGACGGACGCAAGCCGCCTTCGAGCTGCTCCCACGCCGCCGCGCCATCTTCGGCTTCCACGATATCGTGCACGCCGCAGCTGTCGATCAGATGCATCAATACCATGCGCGACACGACATCATCGTCAACCACCAGTACTTTCATTGCTTTCTCCATAGGCGGCAGCGTCACGGTGCCTGGCCATATTCTACCCAGTTTGGCCGCGCGCTCGATGGCCGGCATTGCCTATTTTACATTTCCTTGCCAGAAACGGCTATTTGCGCCAACAGTGCGCGCAATTGCGGCAAATGCAGGGCCACCTGCGTCCAGCGCCCGCCGTCCGCCGCCTCCTCCATTTCCGTGCACAGCATGTGCAGCTGCGTTTCATCGAGATAGGCGGCACTGCCCTTCAAACCGTGCAGCAGGCGCCCGGCGTTGTCCTTGTCCTGCGCCGCCAGGGCGGCGTCGAGTTCACGCAAACGCCCCTCCAGGTCGGCGAGGAAGGCGACGCGGATGCGCCGTTGCAGTTCGCCGCTGCGGATGGACTGGGCAGGCGCCGGCACGGGAACCGCCGGCGCGATGCCGAACAGGGCGTCGAGTTCGGCCTGCCCGCGCGCGGCGGCGCGCGGCGCATCCGACGGCATGCGCGGCAACATGAAACCGCGCTGCAGCTGGCGCTCGATGGCGCGCGCCAGCAAGCCATGCAGCACCGCCTCGTCCACCGGTTTGCTGAGGAAATCATCCATGCCGACGCCAAGATAACGGCTGCGGTCTTCGTCGCTGGCGTTCGCCGTCAGGGCCACGATCATCAGTTCCTGGTCGCGCACGGGCTGGTCCGGCCAGCCGCCCACGCGGATCAAGCGCGTCGCCGTGGCGCCGTCCATCTCCGGCATGCGCCCATCCATCAGGATCAGGTCATAGCGCGTATGCACGCAGGCGGCCACCGCCAGCACGCCGTTGGCGACGACGTCGACCCGGTGCCCCAGTTCCTCGAGCATGACGCGGATGATGATCTGGTTGGTGGGGAAGTCTTCCGCGCACAGCACGCGCAACTGGTGGCTGTGCGGCGCCAGCGCCACCTGCGGCACCAGCGGCGGCGCCACGCCATCGGCCAGCGGCAAGGTGAAGGCAAAGGTGCTGCCCTGCCCCGGTGTGCTGGCCACTTCGATCTCGCCCTCCATCAATTCGACCAGCTGGCGGCAGATCGCCAGGCCCAGCCCCGTGCCGCCGTAGCGCCGCGTGGTGCTGGCGTCGGCCTGCTCGAACTTCTGGAACAGGCGCGCCATCGCGTCCGCATCGATGCCGATGCCGCTGTCGCTGACCGTAAAACGGATCAGGTTGACACGCCGTCCGCCACTGCCGCTGGCCACGCCGGCCCGCTCGACGCAGACGCTGACGCCGCCGCGCTGGGTGAACTTGAAGGCATTGCCGACCAGGTTGACCAGCACCTGGCGCAAGCGGGTCGGGTCGCCCACCACGAACGGCGGCAGGTCGGGCGCGAAA
The DNA here is from genome assembly GCF_013372745.1 of Janthinobacterium sp. BJB401. Lineage (NCBI taxonomy): Bacteria > Pseudomonadati > Pseudomonadota > Betaproteobacteria > Burkholderiales > Oxalobacteraceae > Janthinobacterium > Janthinobacterium sp. BJB401. The sequence goes on from NZ_JABXFH010000011.1 coordinate 58,087, forward strand.
TCGATGGAGAAACCGATGCTGCGCGCGGCCGCCTGCTCCTCGAACAGGCTGACGACCGTCTCGATCGCCGCGCCGAGCGCGAAGTCGATGTTTTCGATACTCAGCTTGCCCGCCTCGATCTTGGAAAAATCGAGCAAGTCATTGATGATCACCAGCAGCGACTGGGCATTGGCCTGGCCGCGCAGGATCTGCTCGCGCGTGGCGTCGTGCAGCTGCTCGTCGCGCAGGGCAAAGCCCAGCATGCCGATCACGCCGGCCAGCGGCGTGCGCATCTCGTGGCTCATGTTGGCCAAAAATTCCGACTTCTGGCGCGTCGCATCCTCGGCCTTGCGCTTGGCCTGGCGCAGGCTTTCCTCGTTTTTCGTCAGGCTGCTGTTCACTTGCGCCAGCTTTTCCGACTGGGCCAGCACTTCGATTTCCTTGCTCTGCAACTCGGCCGTGCGCTCGCTGACCTGCTTTTCCAGTTCATTCTGCTGATGCCGCAGCGCGCGCACGCGCTGGCGGTAGGCGCCATAAATGGCGCCCAGCAGCAGCGCCGCCATCAGGGTGCGGAACCACCAGGTTTTCCAGAACGGCGGCAAAATCGTGATGGCCAGGGTGGCGCCGCTCTCGTTCCACACGCCGTCCTTGTTGGCCGCCTTGACGCGAAACACGTAGTTGCCGGCATCGAGGTTGGTGTAGGTGGCAAAGCGCCGGCCCGCATCCGTCATGACCCAGTCCTGGTCGAAGCCTTCGAGCCGGTAGGCGAACATATTGCGCTGGGGCGCGGCGAAATGCAGGGCCGCGAATTCCAGCGAAAAGACGCTTTCGCGGCTGGTCAGCACCAGCTGGCGCGTATGGTCGATGGCCGTCCTGAGCACGTGCGCGAACTCGCCGCGGCCGATGGCCACCGGCTTGTTGAAGATCTGCAGTTCCGTGATGGACACCAGCGGCGGCACGCGGTTGTCGTGGATATCCTGCGGCACGAACGCCGTCATGCCGTTAAAGCCGCCGAAGTACATGGTGCCGTCGGAGGCGCGCAGGGCCGCGCCATCGAAGTACGAGCCTTCCACCGTGCCGTCGGCACTGTCGTAGTTGCGAAACAGGCCGCTGCGCATGTCGAGCCGCGTGATGCCGCTGTTCGTACTTAGCCACAGCTGCTCGTTGTCGTCGCCGAGGATGCTGGCGACGGCATCGTCGGCCATGCCATCCTTGCGCACGAAGCGCCGGAATCGGATCTCGCCCTTGGCGTCGACGTCCATGCGGTTCAGGCCATTGGCCGTGCCCACCCACAGCACGCCGCGCTTGTCCTCGTGCAGGAAATGCACCTCGTCGTGGCTCAGGCTCTGCGGGTTTTGCGGATCGTGGCGGAAATGGCGGAAGTGGCCAGTGTCGCGGTCGAGCAAGTCCAGGCCGTGGAAGGAGCCGATCCACAAGCGCCCCTTGCCGTCTTCCAGCACGGGCCGCACCATATTGTCGGACAGGCTGTTCGGGTTGGCCGGGTCATGGCGGTAGGTGGTAAAGCGCTTGGTCGAGGGGTCGAAGCGGTGCACGCCGCCGCGCGTCGAGACCCACAGCATGCCGCTGCGGTCGCTCACGACATTACGGATGGTGTCGCTGTTCGGATCGCCGGCGGCAAAGCGCATGGTAAAGAAACGCCCGAGTGCCGGATCGAAGCGGTGCAAGCCCGTCGAGCCGCCCACCCACAGCACACCGTCCGGCGCCTTGTACAGGGTGGTGACCTGCTCGTCGCGCGACATGCCGGGCGAACTGCGCAGGTCGAACAGGCGCGAGCTGCCGTCGCGCGTGTCGTACAGTTTCAGGCCGCCCTTGGTGGCCAGCCACAGCTTGCCATTGCCCGCGTCGGCCACGGCGCGCACTTTCTTGTCCGCCAGCGCGCCCACGTCGCCGGGCGCGCGCGCCATGCGCGAAAAGCCGCCGCTGCCCAGGTCGACCCGGCTCACGCCGTTGTACCAGGAGCCGACCCAGAAGGTGCCGGCGCGGTCGCGGTACAAGGATGACAGCTGGTTGTCGGCGACGCTGAACTTGTCGCCCGTCTGGTGGCGATACTGCAGGAAGGTGTCGCTCTCGGGCAGCCAGCGGAACAGGCCGTCGGCATTGCTGCCCAGCCAGACCGTGGCGTCAATGTCCTGATACAGGCTGGCCACGCGGATGGCGGAAAAGCCATGTTTCTCGCCGAAGCGCACTCTGGCCTGCGGCGCCTGCCCGGCGGCACCCAGTCGCCAGCGCTCGGCGCCGGCCATGGTGCCGATCCACAGATTCTGCTGGCGGTCGATCAGCAGCGACTGGATGACGTTGTACTTCGAGCCAGGCTCCGTGTCGACGGCGAAATGCTCGAAGCGGTCGCTGCCCGGCGCCAGCATGTCCAGGCCCGTGACCGTGCCGATCCACAGGCGCTGCTGCGCGTCCAGCGCCAGCGCCTTGATTTCATTGTCGCCCAGGCTGTGCGGCTTGCCTTCTTCATGGTGCCAGGTGCGGAAGGCGCCCGTGGCCGGATCGAAATGCTGCAAGCCGTCCGAGGTGGCGATCCAGAAGCCGCGCGCGCCATCGTCGAGGATGGCGTGGATATGCCGGTTGCCGTTGCCGCGCTTGCTCTTTTCGGCCGGGGCGTAGTGGATGAAGGTCTGGCTGGCGGCGTCGAAGCGGTCCAGGCCATTGTCGGTGCCGACCCACAGCTGGCCCTGGCTATCGACGTGCAGCTCGCCCACCCAGTTGTCGGCCAGGCTGGTCTTGTCGCCTTCGATATTTTTGTAGACGACCATGCGGTAGCCGTCATAGCGGCTCAGGCCAGACTGGCTGCCGAACCACATATAGCCCTGCCGGTCCTGGGCGATGGCCAGCACCGATTCCTGCGCCAGGCCCTGGTCGACGCTGAGCTGGTCGAAACGCAGGGTGGGCGCGGGCGCCGCCGCGGCCCAGCCGCTCAACAGTAGACTGAATAACAACACCACATCGCAAACACGTCGAAATACCAGCACAGTCGTCCTGTCAAAAAAAACGCGAAAAACCCGCACGCCGCTCCAAGGGCCGTCTCAGGAACCAAAGAACGCCAGGACATCATCCTTGCGGGCTTGCGTATCGCGCTGTCCAAGACGGATCAGCTCGTTAGTATACGTCGATTCGAACAATAAATACGATGCCAGCGCCGCGCCGCGCGCTTCGGCCGCGCCGATACCGGACAACATGGTGCGGATGGGACGCGGCAAACTGCCGATATGCCGGCTGGCGATGGCGTCGAGGCGCTCGGACGGCGCGATGACGAGCAACTCCACGGGACGCAAGGCCGTCTTGCCCAGCAACTCGGGCGGCAGCATCGACAGAGTCAGGTTGATGCGGTTCAGGCGTTCGATGTCGACGGCCAGGCCATCGAGGAAAATCGACGACAGCGCATGGCCGGCGATCTGCGCCAGACTCGGGTAGCGCGCCGCTTCGGACGCGGCCGGCGCCGGTTCCGTCATGCGCCCCGCGCCCACCACCAGCACCTTGTTCGCGCCCAGGTGGATCGCCGGCGAAATCGGCGCCAGCTGGCGCATGGAACCGTCGCCGCAGTATTCGCGCTGGCCGCCTACGTACAGGGGCACGGCGGGGAAGATGAAGGGGATGGCGGCCGACGCGAGCAAATGCTCCACGCCGATCTGGTCCGGCAGGGCCAGGCGCTGCGTGCGCACCCACGGCGCGATATCCTCGGCCGTCTGGTAAAACGTCATGTGGCGGCTGCCCGAGTACGACGACGCCGTCACGGCCAGCGCATGCAGCAGGCCATCGGCCAGGGCCGCGTCCAGGCGCGGCAGGTCGAGCATGCGGTGCAGCAGGCTGACCAGCGGGGTATTGTCGAGCAGGGAACTGGGCGGCGACGCATGCCACTGGCGCAGCAGCCAGCCAAACGACAACAACGACAGCCAGCGCGCGCCCGAGCGGATCACGCCCAGCGAGTCGGCCCGATACACTTGCTCGACTTCGATGTGCTGCCACACGTCGAGCAGCTTTTGCACGCCTTCGCCGAAATTGTCGGCGCGGCAGGCCAGCGCCGTGGCGTTGATGGCGCCAGCCGAGGTGCCGCAGATGATGTCGAACGGGTTGCGCGCCGGCGCCCAGCCCGCTTCCCACAGTATCGCCGAAATCGCTTGCAGCACGCCCACCTGGTAGGCGGCACGGGCGCCTCCTCCCGTCAATATCAAGCCTGTTTTATTTTGCATTCCCATGCCGGCAGATTAGCAGGGTCTGGATACTTTGTGGAAAAGATTAGGGGGTGATTAGTCTCCGCGTACCATCCCTTCTCTTCTCGGATCCGCACCCCCAAACCAGAAATCCTTGCCATGCGCATTCAGGCGCATGATGCCCTGCAAGCCCGAGTTCTGCTCGATCACGCGCACCTCGTGGCCCATGGCCTGCAGCGCCTCGACTTGCGCTGCCGGCGCACGGCCCTTTTCCAGTTCCGTCGGGCCATTGCGGCTGCCGAAGTTCGGCAGGCTGATCGCCTGCTGCACGTTCAAGCCCCAGTCCATGGTGCCGACGAGGACCTTGGCGACATAATTGATGATGGACGAGCCGCCGGGCGAACCCGTCGCCAGCACCAGCTTGTGCGTGCCCTTCTCGAACACGAGGGTGGGCGACATGGCGCTGCGCGGACGCTTGCCCGCTTCGACGCGGTTGGCGATCGGGCCGTCCGCATCGCGCGAATCGAACGAGAAATCCGTCAGCTGGTTATTGAGCAAAAAGCCGTCGACCATCTGGCGCGAGCCGAAGGCGTCTTCCACGCTGGTGGTCATCGACAGCCCCCCCCCGAAGGCGTCGACGGCCACCAGGTGCGAGGTCGACGGACGCTGCAAGGCGTTGTCCATGCCCCACGCCACCTGCATGCCGGGCGGCGTGCCGGGTTTGGCCTTGCCCATGGATTTGTCGCCGATCAGCGAGGCGCGCTGCGCCAGATAGGTTTTATCGAGCATCGAGGCGATACCGTTGCCCGGCAGCGGCACGAAGTCCGTGTCGGCCACATAGCGGTTGCGGTCCGCGTAGGCCAGGCGCCCCGCTTCCGAGAACAGGTGGATCGCTTGCGCATCGAGTACACCGTCGACGGGTGCATACGGGCGGATATCCTTCACTTCCAGGATACCCAGCATCTGCGCGATGGCGATGCCGCCCGACGATGGCGGCGGCATGCCGCACACGGTCCAGGCCTTGTAATCGCTGCAGACGGGTTCGCGCACCTTGGCCTTGTAGCCGGCGATGTCGGTCGCCGTCAGCTTGCCCGGATTGGTCGGATGCGACGCCACCTTGGCGGCGATGTCGCGCGCGATGCGGCCGTTGTAAAAAGCGTCGGCGCCGCCACGGGCGATCTCGCGCAAGGTGCGCGCCAGCTGCGGGTTTTTCAGCACGTGGCCGACGGGCCAGGCCTTGCCCTCTTTGTCATAGAAATAGGCGGCAGCGACGGGGTCGCGCTTCAGGGCCTGGTCCCAGTTCAGCAAGCCATTGAGGCGCTGACTGACGGGAAAGCCGCCGTGCGCCAGCTTGATGGCGGGGCCGAACAGGGTGGCCCACGGCAGCTTGCCGTGTTCCTTGTGCGCCAATTCCAGCATGCGCAGCACGCCCGGCGCGCCCACGGAACGCCCGCCCACCACGCCCGTGGCGCGCGAGACGGGACTGCCGTCCGCATTCTGGAACAGGTGTTCATCGGCGGCGGCAGGCGCCGTTTCGCGTCCGTCAAACGCCTGCACGCCCTTGGCGGTCGAGTACAGCAAGAAGGCGCCGCCGCCGATGCCCGACGATTGCGGTTCGACCAGGGTCAGCACCAGTTGCGTGGCGATGGCCGCATCGATGGCGCTGCCGCCCTTTTTCAGCATCTGGTAACCGGCATCGGCGGCCAGCGGATTGGCGGCGGCGACCATGAATTTCTGCGCCGCCCAGCCCGATTTTTCCGCATACGCGGTGGCGATTTCCGGCGCCTTTTGCGGCACCTCGGCAAATACGGGACTGGCAGCCAAGGCTCCCAGCAAGGTCAGGCTCAGCGCCAGCGGCTTCAATGTGATCATGGATTCTCCGATAAAAAAAGGGCGCACAGCCGAGCAAGGCTGTACGCCCTATACGGGGGTATCCTACATCAAATCATGCCCAACTTACTTTGGCTGCATGCGGATCGCGCCGTCCAGGCGGATAGTCTCGCCATTGAGCATGACGTTTTCCACGATGGCTTTCACCAGTTGCGCGTATTCGCCTGGCTTGCCCAGGCGCGATGGGAACGGCACCATCTTGCCCAGCGCATCCTGCACTTCGGCCGGCATGCCCAGCAACATCGGCGTTTCGAAAATGCCGGGCGCCACCGTCATCACGCGGATGCCGTTGCGCGACAGGTCGCGCGCCATCGGCAGGGTCAGTCCCACCACGGCCGCCTTCGACGACGCATACGCGGCCTGGCCGATCTGGCCATCGTAGGCCGCCACGGACGCCGTGTTGATGATGACGCCGCGCTCGCCCTCAGCGGTCGCATCCTGCTTGGCCATGGCGTCGGCCGCCAGGCGGCACATATTGAAGGTGCCGACCAGGTTGATATTGACGACTTTCTGGAACAGGGCCAGCGGATGCGGGCCATCCTTGCCCACGGTTTTCACGGCCGGCGCCACGCCGGCGCAGTTGACCAGGCCGCGCAAGGTACCGAGCTTGGTCGCGGCCGCCACCACGGTCAGGCCGTCTTCTTCCGACGTCACGTCGCACTGCACGAACACGCCGTTCAGTTCCGCTGCCAGCGCCTGGCCCGCCTGCGTCTGCACGTCGGCCAGCACGACCTTGCCGCCGGCCGCCGTCAGCATGCGTGCCGTGGCCGCGCCCAGGCCCGATGCGCCGCCCGTGATGATGAATACATTGTCCTGAATCTGCATGAAATCTCCTGAGTAATAAGTGCCGTGTTCCCGGCGCCTGATGGTTGCATGGCACATGATGCCATCATTACGTTTACGTAAACGTAATGTCAGCGACAATTGTAGCCATTTTTACGCGCACCGAGCGAAAACTTGCAACACCAGCCAGTGGCAGGGTTAAAAACACTGGATGAATGCGCCATTGCGGTGGCAGATGCGCCCGTTGGCGTCGAGCGTGGCGTTGCCCGCGCCGTTGTAGCGCGCGCCGGCCGCATCGCTGCAACCGCCCGTGTCGCATGCGCCGATGGGCTGCGGCGCGCGCGGCATCGGCACGGCCGGGCTGGGCGGCAGAGGCGCCATGGGCACGACGGGAGGCGCAGGCTGGGCCGGCATGCGGCCGATCACCTGTGCCACGGAACGGCGCGGCTGCACGGGCGGCGCCGGGCTGCATGGCTCCACGGCCAGCTTGCCGCTGTCGCGCGGGTCGAGCTGGCACACGGGCAAAGGCTCAGGCAAGGATTCAGCAGGCGCCGCCGGCTCCTGCGCCCAGACATGGCCGCCAGCGAGCACGATGGCGCAGGCCAGCGCCGGTATGGTTTTTATCATCGTCTTCATGCCACCTCCCAAGCATCGATCTTACCGCTTTCATTATTGGCACACACGGCGCCAGATACCATGCACATGTTGCAACGGTGTTTTATTTCCTCTCATCACTTTCTTTCTTGCCAGCATGGCATTACAATAAGAACGATTCTTATTCTCATTATCAGAATTCGAGCGCAGTTTATTCTCTTTTCATTCATACCCGAGCCACCCGGAAGGCAGCCAGGAAATAACAACATCCGGAAAGTTCACCATGACCAAGCGTAGTCCCGCTTTCGCAACCTTTGCAGCCCCCGTTTCCACTCCCGTCCGCTCCATGCATTCCGCCGCCCTGCTCCTGCCCTGCCTGCTGTCGCTGGCCGTCAGCAGCGCCTGGGCCGAAGGCAATGTGGCCGCCGATCCCACCATGAACACGGTGGTCGTCACCGCCTCCGGCACGGCCATCGACATCAAGGATGCGCCGGCCAGCATCAGCGTCATCACGCGCGAGGAAATCGAGCGCCAGCCCGTGTATGACCTCAACACCCTGCTGCGCCGCATCCCCGGCGTGACGGGCGGCACCGGCACCGAAGACGAAGCGTCGAAGATCAAGCTGCGCGGCTTGCCCGACAAATACACCTTGATCCTGGTCGATGGCAAGCGCGTGGGCAGCTCGGCCGACACGGCGTACCGTCCGGATCTGGGCCGCCAGGACTTGAACTGGATTTCGCCCGACATGATCGAACGTATCGAAGTGGTGCGCGGCCCCATGTCCTCGCTGTACGGCTCGGACGCCATGGGCGGCGTGATCAACATCATTACGCGCAAGGTGCCTGGCAAGTGGAACGGTTCGGCCACGGCCAACTACACGCAGCCGCAGGACAGCGGCCGCGGCACGGCGCACCAGCTGGGCGTAAACCTGGCCGGTCCCCTGTCGGACACGGTCGGCATGCGCCTGGGCGTGAGCCAGACGCGCCAGAATCCCGATGAAAAATTCTTCGACAAAGCGGGCAGCATGGGCGGCGAGCGCAACCAGACTGTCTCGGGCCAGCTGACCTGGGCGCTGGGCAAGAAACAGAACCTGTCGCTGGACGCCAGCTATGGCAGGCAGGAAGCCAGCACTTCGAGCGCGCGTGATGCGGACGGCGAACCGCTGGTCGACAGCTGGGGCGCCAACAAGCTGATACGCAAGAGCGTCAGCCTCGGCTACGAAGGCCGCTGGGACTTCGGCAAGACCACGGTCAACCTGTATCACAACGACTTCGATAACCAGGACGTCGGCACGGTGGCGAAGTCCAAGGACAGCACGCTCGACGCCAGCCTGGAAAAACGGGTCGGCTGGGGCGGCATCGAACAGATGCTGGTGATGGGCGGCCAGTGGAAGCACCAGGAACTGACGAACACGAATACCATCGGCACCGTGCCCACCGATTACCTGGGCAACACCGTGAGTGGCGCGACCTTGTCCGGCACCACGTCGGCCCTGTTTGCGGAAGATCAGCTGTTCCTGCGCGACAACCTGACGGCCACGGCCGGCCTGCGCCTCGATCACCACAGCAAGTTCGGCAACCACTACAGCCCGCGCCTGTACCTGGTGTACCACCCTGCCCCCGCCTGGACCATCAAGGGCGGCGTCTCGCAAGGCTTCCGCGCCCCGAGCCTGAAGGAAAACTCGCCGGCGGCGGCGACCAATTCGGGCGGACGCGGTTGCGGCAGCCTGAAACCGCTGGGCTACGTCACCGGTTCCTGCTACATGGCCGGCAATGCGGACTTGAAGCCGGAAACGAGCACGGCTGGCGAAATCGGCGTGGCGTGGGAACAGAATGGCTGGGACGTGGGCCTGACCTACTTCCACACGGATTTCAAGAACAAGATCGACTATGCGCCGCTGGGCTTTTACCAGCAGCGCTGGTGGACCAAGATGACGAATATCCAGAAGGCGCGCACCAGCGGCCTGGAAGCGACGGCCACCATCCCGCTGACGAAAAACCTGAACTGGCGTAACAACGTCACCTACATGGCGGAAGCGAAAAACCTGACGACGGGCGCCAACCTGCTCTCCACGCCAAAACTGTCGTGGTACTCGGCGCTGGGCTGGCAAGTCAACGACCAGCTGTTCGGCGAAGTGTCGGCCCAGTACACGGGCAAGGAACTCGATGCGGGCAAGCTGGCCGACAAGGCCTACACCATCGTCGACACCGTCGTGTCGTACAAGGTCACGCCGCAGTGGACCGTGCGTGGCGGCGTGCAAAACCTGTTCAAGAAGGGTCCGATGGCCGATGGACTGGTCGACTATTATGTGCCGGGACGGCGCATGTTCGTCGGCCTGACATCGCGCTTCTAAGCAGCCATCCCGGCGCCAGCAGCAAGCACGGCCGAGAGTTGCGCGCTACAAACGCCAACAGCCCTACGGCGCGGGCCACGGGGCTGTTGGGAATGGCGCGGATTATTGCGCCGGCAAGCTTTGCACCGGTGTGGCCGGCGCCAGGATGGGCGGCACGGGCGCGTGGATCGGTGCCGGCGCCTTGACCGCCAGCCAGCCCGTGGCTGGCAGCAGCGGCACCAGCAGCAGGGCCACGATATTGATGATCTTGATCAAGGGGTTGACTGCCGGGCCGGCCGTGTCCTTGTACGGGTCGCCCACCGTGTCGCCCGTGACGGCCGCCTTGTGCGCGTCCGAACCCTTGCCGCCGAAGTGGCCATCCTCGATGTATTTCTTCGCATTGTCCCAGGCGCCGCCGCCCGTGGTCATGGAGATGGCCACGAACAGGCCCGTCACGATGGTCCCCATCAGCAAGCCGCCGAGGGCCGCTGGCCCCAGCAGCATGCCGACGACGATGGGTACCACCACGGGCAGCAGGGAAGGCACGATCATTTCACGGATGGCGGACGCCGTCAGCATGTCGACGGCCTTGTCGTATTCGGGCCGCGCCGTGCCTTCCATGATGCCCTTGATGTCGCGGAACTGCCGCCGCACCTCGACCACCACGGCGCCGGCCGCGCGGCCCACGGCTTCCATCGCCATGGCGCCGAACAGATACGGTATCAGCCCGCCGATGAAGAGGCCGACGATGACCATGGGGTTCGACAGGTCAAACGTGATGTGCTGGCCCACGGATTCGAGCGCATGCGTGTAGTCGGCAAACAGCACCAGCGCGGCCAGGCCCGCCGAGCCGATGGCATAGCCCTTGGTGACGGCCTTGGTGGTATTGCCGACGGCATCCAGAGGGTCGGTAATGGCGCGCACGGAGTCGGGCAAGCCCGACATTTCCGCGATGCCGCCCGCGTTATCCGTGATGGGGCCATACGCGTCGAGCGCGACGATGATGCCCGCCATCGACAGCATGGCCGTGGCCGCGATGGCGATGCCGTACAGGCCCGCCAGCTGGTACGAGACGAGGATGGCGACGCAGACGGCCAGCACCGGATACGCGGTGGACTTCATCGACACGCCCAGGCCGGCGATGATGTTGGTGCCGTGGCCCGTCGTCGACGCTTCGGCGATGTGGCGCACGGGCTTGAAGTCCGTGCCCGTGTAGTACTCGGTGATGTACACCATCAGCCCCGTGAGGACGATGCCGACGACGGTGGCGCCCAGCATCTTGTAGCGCATGGCGTCGTCGGGCCACAGCAGCCACGTCACCACCGCGAAGCCGACCAGGGACAGGCCGGCCGCCCACCACAGGCCCGTGTACAGGGCCGACATGATTTTCGCGCCTGGCTTGGTCTTGACCATCGAGCAGCCGACGATGGACGCGAGGATGGAGACGGCGCCCAGCAGCAGCGGGTAGATGATGGCCGTGCCGCTGGCCTCGGCCATCAGCAAGGCGCCCAGCAGCATGGTGGCGATCAGGGTCACGACATAGGTTTCGAACAGGTCGGCCGCCATGCCGGCGCAGTCGCCCACGTTGTCGCCCACGTTGTCGGCGATGACGGCCGGGTTGCGCGGATCGTCCTCGGGAATGCCCGCCTCCACCTTGCCGACCAGGTCCGCGCCCACGTCGGCGCCCTTGGTGAAGATGCCGCCGCCAAGCCGCGCGAAGATGGAAATGAGCGAGGCGCCGAAGGCCAGGCCGATCAAAGGCTTGATCAGGTCATGCTGCGTGAGGCCGGGCGCGCCCGTCGTCACCAGCAGCCAGTAGAACAGGGTCACGCCCAGCAGGCCCAGTCCGACGACCAGCATGCCGGTGATCGCCCCGCCCTTGAAGGCCACGTTCAAGGCCTGGTTGATGCCCAGCGTGGCCGCCTGCGCCGTGCGCACATTGGCCCGCACCGAGACATTCATGCCGATGAAACCGCAGGCGCCCGACAGCACGGCGCCGATCAGAAAGCCCAGCGCCGTATGCAGGCCAAGCAGCGCATAGATGGCGATCAGGAGCACCACGCCGACGATGGCGATGGTGCGGTACTGGCGCGCCAGGTAGGCGGCCGCGCCCTGCTGGATGGCCAGCGCGATTTCCTGCATGCGCGCGTTGCCGGGATCCTGCCTCAGGATCCAGCTGCGCGACACCAAACCGTAAATGACTGCGACCACGCCGCAGGCTACCGCAAACCACAAACTGGCTGCCATATCGTCCCCTTCTGTTTTTATCCGACGTCATTGCCAACAGCTGCAGACCGCACCGGGTAGGCACGCGCAGCCAGGAAAACACGACCTGCAAAAAACCTGAACCACGAAAACGATACGGCGCCCGCCTGAAGCGCGGGCACAAAAAAAGCGGACACTCAGGTCCGCTTTTCAATACTGCTTATTCCGCCAGGGCGGCAAATGCGCTGTCGCGGATTTGCTCGACCGGACCGACGCCGGCGATGCGGCGGTATTTCGGCGCGCCTGGCAGGCCGGACTTGGCCCAGTCATTGTAGTAGCCGAGCAAGACCTTGGTCTGGTTGTGGTACACGTCCAGGCGCTTCTTGACCGTTTCCGCCTTGTCGTCGTCGCGCTGGATCAGCGGTTCGCCGGTGATGTCGTCGACGCCGTCGACCTTGGGCGGATTGAATTTGACGTGGTAGACGCGGCCCGAACCCGGGTGGCTGCGGCGGCCGTCCATGCGCTCGATGATCGAAGCGTCAGGCACGTCGATTTCCAGCACGTAGTCGACATTGATGCCGGCGTCTTTCATGGCGTCCGCTTGCGCGATCGTGCGCGGGAAGCCGTCGAACAGGTAGCCATTGGCGCAATCGGCATCCTGCAGGCGATTCTTGACCAGGCCGATCATGATGTCGTCCGACACGAGGCCGCCCGCATCCATGACTTTTTTCGCGGCCAGGCCCAGTTCCGTGCCTTCCTTGATCGCCGCGCGCAGCATGTCGCCCGTGGAGATTTGTGGAATGTTGTATTTTTCTTTGATGAAATTAGCTTGGGTGCCCTTGCCGGCACCGGGTGCTCCTAAAAGTATCAGACGCATTGAAAAGTTCCTAAAAAACAGATTTTGGATGGTGGTATGTGTAATTATTTTTAGATGGTGTTGCCAAGGCTATCTTTCCGTACGAAACTTACCACAAAAAATCCCTGGAACGCCAGTTTGCTATCGAATTGCTATGCCCTGATTGATCAAAGCCAGCAATTCGCGCGGCAGACGTTTCAAAATGTGGTTTTTACTGCAGGCGCACAAAACTTTATTTGCACGCCTGCCGTTTTACGGGTAGCGCTTACAGGGCACCGTAGTGGGCTTGCACCCGGGCAAGATCTTCCGGCGTGTCGACGCCGGCGGCCGGCGCCGAGTCCGTGACATGCACGGCGATGGCAACACCGTGCCACAGCACGCGCAGCTGCTCCAGCGCCTCGATGGCTTCCAGCGGCGAGGCGGACAATTGCGGATATTCTTGCAAGAACGCATTGCTGTACGCATACAGGCCGATATGGCGCAGCGGCACATAGCCTGCGGGCAAGCTGTCTTTCGACTGCGCGAAGCCGTCGCGGTGCCACGGGATGGTGGCGCGCGAAAAATACAAGGCGCGGCCGTTCTTGTCCAGCACGACCTTCACCACGTTCGGGTTGAATGCGTCTAGCACATCGTGCAGCGGATGGGCGCACGTGGCCATGGGGACGGTCGCGCTGATCTGCGCGGCGCAGGCGGCCAGCAGGGACGGATCGATCAGCGGTTCGTCGCCCTGCAGGTTGACGACGACGGCATCGAGCGGCAAATCGAGCGTGCGCGCCACTTCGGCGATGCGGTCCGTGCCCGACGGATGGTCGCTGCGCGTCATGCACACTTCCACGCCATGCGCGGCGCAGGCGGCGCGAATGGATTCATGGTCGGTGGCGACGATGACGCGCGCGGCGCCCGACAGGGCTGCCTGCTCGGCCACGCGCACCACCATGGGCTTGCCGCCCAGGTCAGCCAGCGGCTTGCCGGGCAGGCGCGTCGAGGCCAGGCGAGCCGGGATGATGACGATGAACGCCATCGTTATTCCACTGCGTCTTGCAGGGTGCGCGCTTCGTCCGCCCACATGATGGGGATGCCATCGCGGATAGGATAGGCGAGGCGGTCGGCGCGGCAAATCAGTTCCTGCGCCTTCTTATCGTGTTCAAGCGGACCCTTGCAAACAGGGCAGACCAGGATATCAAGCAGTCGAGCATCCACGACATTTCTCCACAATTTGTTGGGCCAGCGCGCTATCGATGCGCGCACTGACGGGGACGACCCACAGTCTCGGGTCATCTTTGAGATGTTCAATTTGCGCACATTTTACTGCATCCTTCTCGGTGATCAAGATCACATCCGTGTCGAGCGCCGCAAATGGCTGGTCGAGGAAGTCATGATGGTCGGGCAGGGGCAGTTCCATGAAGTCCAGTCCGGCCCCGCGCAGCATGGCAAAGAAACGCTGCGGGTTGCCGATGCCGGCCGCCGCCACGATGCGCTGGCCGCTGGCCGCCAGGGTCGCCAAAGCCACGCTTTCGCCGCGCTTGACAAGGCGTTCGGCCACGCCGCCATCGAGCCGCATCTGCACCACCAGGGAACCTGCTGGCGCCACCTGCGCCACGAGTGCCGGCGCCAGCTCGGGTGCGTTGATCACCGTCACGTCGCGCCGGCGGCGCGGCGATTCGCGTAAAGGTCCCGCCGGCAGCAGCCAGCCATTGCCGGCGCCGCGGCCGTCGAACAGCACAATTTCCACGTCGCGCCGCAAGGCGTAATGCTGCAAGCCGTCGTCCGTGACCAGCACGTCGACCTCGGGATGGGCGGCCAGCAGCGCCCTGCCCGCTTGCGCGCGGTCGCGCCCCACCATCACGGGACAGCCGCCGCGCTGGAAGATCAGCAGCGGCTCGTCGCCCACCTGCTGCGGCGTGGAACTGGCGCTGACGGCGCGCGGCGAACGGTCGGCGCTGCCATGACCGCGCGAAATGACGCCCGGGCGCATGCCCGCATCGCGCAAGGCTTGCACCAGCCAGATCGTCAGCGGCGTCTTGCCGGTGCCGCCAATAAAAATATTGCCGACGACGACGACGGGCACGGGCAGGCGCGCGGATTTGATAATGTTTGCCCGGTACAGGCCGCGCCGCACGGCGCTCATGGCGCCGAACAGCAGCGACACGGGCCACAGCGCGCACGCCAGCGGGCCGCGCGTCAGCCAGGCGCGGGTCAATGTGGATTCAAGCTTGGCGGGGGAGGATGTGGGCATGAAGGAAGACGTAAAAATGGTGTAGGTCGGATTAGCTGCGCCGCCAGGCGCAGCGTAATCCGACATGCTTGGCTGCAGCTTGTGTCGGCTTACGCCGTGCCGGCTAAGCCGACCTACTTGCCACCCGCTTGCGCCGCAAAGGTCAGCTTTTCATAGCCGGCCAGGCGGGCCGCTTCCATCACGTGGATGACCATCTGGTGCATGGCGAACTGGTCGGCGTTGACCACCACGACGGGCGTCTGCGCCGGCGCCTTGCCGCCGTTGGCCGCTTTCGCCGCGTCCTGCAAGGCATCGGCCAGGCCCGCCACGTCGCGGAACGAGACGGGCTCACGGTTGACCGTGTAGTTGCCCTTGGCATCGATGGTGACGTCGATCTGCTGCGGCTTTTCCTTCGCCTGCTCGGCGTCGGCCGTCGGCAAGGTGATCTGCAACTCCGTAAACTTGCTGTAGGTGGTGCTGACCATGAGGAAGATCAGGATCACCAGCAGCACGTCGATAAACGGGATCAGGTTGATTTCGGGGTCTTCACGCCCCTTGCCTTTGCGGAAGTTCATTTGCGGCCACTGTGGACGATGTCGACGAACTTGACCGCTTGCTGCTCCATGTCAATGACGAAGCTGTCGACGAGGGCGCGGAAGTGGCGGTAGAAGATCAGGGCCGGCATGGCAATGGCCAGGCCAAACGCTGTGTTATACAAGGCGACGGAAATACCGTGCGACAGCGCCGAGTTCGACGCGGTGGCGCCGGGCGATGCAAAAATCTCGATCATGCCGATCACCGTGCCAAACAGGCCCATCAGGGGCGCCAGGGTGGCAATCGTGCCCAGGGTCGTCAGGAAACGTTCCAGTGTGTGGGCCACGCCGCTGCCCGCCTCTTCGATCGATTCCTTCATCACCTCGCGCGGCGCGTCGACGTTGCGCAGGGCGGCGGCCAGCACCACGCCCAGCGGCGAATTGTCTTCCAGCTTGGCCACCGTGTCCGGCGTGATCTTGCCGCTGCGATACACCTGCACCACTTCATCAAACAGCTTGCGGGGCAGGATCTTGGCGCGTCGCAAATACAGCAGGCGCTCAATGATCAAGGCCAGGGCGACGATGGAAGCGATCAACAACAGCCAGATGGGCCAGCCAGCGGCTTGAAATATAGCGAGCAAAAGGAACTCCTGGTAAAGGGAAGGCGGTGAAGCGCCCGAACAGCCTGTATTGTACCGAGCGCCGAAGTGCGATGGTGCGTGCGCGCGGGAATGGCGCAATGTAGCGCGTTGCCGCGCCGGCGGCAAGTGGCGCCCGCATGGCACTTGTCCACACGGCACGTCGGGCGCGCGCTGCCGCCGCACAGTTTTGCACACTTTGTGTGGATAAGATTGTGAGCAAGCATGAAGTCCAGCATGCAAGTCATTGATTTACATGAGAATTACTGCACTGCGCAAAATACAGGCATAGCAGCTCATCGCCATTAGTCAATGTCACAAAATCAAGAATTCAAGAGTTCTGCACATTTACTGTGGACAAGATTGTGCGCAAAGCCGAGGAATTCAATCAAGTCATTGATTTTAAAGGAAATTAAATCAATGCGTAAAAAAGTGGCAGCCAGCACGCAATCGGTGGCAAACAGGCGGTCAAAGTTCTGCACACAATCTGTGGACAAGATTGTGCGCAAGCGCACGGATACGCGCCAAGTACATTGATTTATATCGTTTTTATTGCCATGCATAAAAATGTGGCAGAGGTCGAAAAGCGGGGTTTTCCACGTCCGATTTGACGTCCAAACGGCAGTTTTCCACCGCCAGCGCAGTTCCACACATAAAGTGTGGATAAGATTGTGAGCAAGCCGATTGACTCCATGCAAGTGCCTTGATTTTAAAGGGATTTTTTTCCATGCTGAAAAATGAGGCAGCAATTCGGCGTGTTCACGCGGTGGAAAACCCGGACAAGCCACGAAACGGTTTATGCAGTTTTGCACACATTCTGTGGATAAGATTGTGAGCAAGGCGCACGGCCTTACGCTACATCCTTGATTTATATGGCTATTTTTATGCTGCGCAAAATTCAGGCAAGCGATGCCATGGGCCTTCCCGTGGATATATCCGGCGCCGCGCCAGAGTTCTGCACATTTTTTGTGGATAAGATTGTGCGCAAGGCCATGCATGGCATACTAAGCGTTTGATTCCTATACACTTTATTTCCGTGCGCAAAAATGTAGCAAGGCACTTTTATCGGTCGATGTGGGCTCGCCGGGCCATGTTTGTCCAAGGCAAAAAGTTCCGCACACTTTCTGTGGATAACTTTGTGCGTAAGTGGCAGGGGCTGAACTGATGTGCTTGATATTAAAGGTTTTTTTCCCCATGCACGCAAATCAGGCATCCGGGAATTCATCATGAAATCAAATACTTAGAAATAGAACTTGTTGTTTTGCACGATATATGACATAAGCATGACCTCGCCGATAATATGTGGACAGTTCCCTCCCCCATAGCACCAGATGATGACCGATACCCCAACTGACAGCGGCTTTGCCGCCCCGCCCGTGCTGACCGTCAGCGCCCTGAACCAGGCCGTCGCGCGCCTGCTCGAACGCTCGTTCCCCCTGACCTGGATCGCCGGCGAGATTTCCAACTTCACGCGCGCCGCTTCCGGCCACTGGTATTTCACCTTGAAGGACGATGGCGCCCAGGTGCGCGCCGTGATGTTCCGCGGCCGCGCCCAGTTTGCCGGCTTCACGCCGCGTGAAGGCGACAAGGTGGAAGTGCGCGCCCTCGTCACCCTGTACGGCGCGCGCGGCGATTACCAGATCAACGTGGAAGCCATCCGCCGCGCCGGCGTGGGCGCCCTGTATGAAGCGTTCCAGCGCCTGAAGGAAAAGCTGGCCGCGCAAGGCCTGTTCGACCAGGAACGCAAGCGCGCCATCCCCATGTTCGCGCGCAGCATCGGCATCGTCACCAGCCCGCAGGCGGCGGCCCTGCGCGACGTGTTGATCGCGCTCAAGCGCCGCGCGCCGCACGTCAACATCATCCTGTACCCCACGCCCGTGCAGGGCCAGCAGGCGCCGGAAAAAATCGCGCACGCCATCCGCACGGCATCCACAAGGGCCGAGTGCGACGTGCTGCTCGTGTGCCGTGGCGGCGGCAGTATCGAAGACTTATGGTCGTTCAACGATGAAGCCGTGGCCCATGCGATCGCCGATTGCTCCATGCCCGTGATCAGCGGCGTGGGCCACGAGACGGATTTCACCATCGCCGACTTCGCGGCCGACCTGCGCGCGGCCACGCCGACGGCGGCGGCCGAACTGGCGGCCACGCCGCGCGCCGACTGGATGGCTTCCCTGCGCGCCGATGCGGCCGACCTGCGCCGCGCCATGCGCCGCAGCCTCGACGATGCGGCGCAGACGCTGGACCGCCACAGCCGCCGCCTGCTCAACCCGAAGGCGCAGCTGCAGCAACAGCGCTTGCAGCTGCTGGCCCTGTCCACGGCCATGACGCATGCGGCGCGCGCGCCCATCAACCAGTCGCAGTACGCGCTAGAGCGCCTGCGCTCGCGCTGGGCCAACCTGCGGCCCGACGTCACGGCGCCGCGCGCGCGCCTGGCGGACATGCAGCGGCGCAGCGGCGCGGCCATGGCGCAGCAGCTGGGCCAGCGGCGCCACCGCCTCGACGGCCTGGCGGCGCAGCTGGAGCTATTGAATCCGCAGCGCACGCTGGAACGCGGCTATGCCATCCTGCGTGATGAAAAGGGGAATATCGTGCGCTCGCCGGCGCAGCTGCAGGCGCGCCAGAACGTCAATGTGCGCCTGGCCGAAGGCAGCGCGCAGATCGGCATCGCCAGCGTGCAGGCGAGTCTGGAATAAGCGCTGGAATAAAAAAGGCCGGGGAAGAACCCCGGCCCAACACCTTCCCTACTGAGTGGACTGCTACTGCAACTGCTCTTTCACACGGCCTGATTAAAACTTCATCGACACGCGCGCGCCGAAGGTGCGCGGCGCGTTGTAGAAGGCGCCGTAGATCTGCTGCGTGGGCTGGCATGGCATGCCGACGTCCGTGCAGATTTCATTGACGTCCAGCTTGACCGCCTTGTCCGTGGCGTTCTGCACGAACGCTTCCACCGTATAGGCCTTGTTGGCCGGCTGGAAGCGCAGGCTCAGGTCCAGGGTCGTGTAGGCTTCCTGGCGCTTGACGCCGGCATGGCCCGGCACGTCGCCGTTGAAGGCGCCCGCACCCACATACGACATGGTTTCATAGTGCACCGAGGCGCGCGGCGTGAGCTGGCCGCCGGCGACACTGAAATCATGCTCGTACTGGACGGTCGTGGAAAACTTCGGCGCATGCTTCATGGTGCTGCCGCCCACGTTCACCAGTGGCGCCGTCGAACCGCAAGACTGGCCATTCGCGCGCGCCGCATCGACGTCGCACGACATGAAGTCGTCATACACGGCTTTGAGCCAGGTGGCGTTGCCCGTCAGGCGGTCGACCTTCGTTGGCCGCCAGACCCATTCCGCTTCCAGGCCCTTGACGGTGGCGCCGGCCGCGTTAAAGTTGGCCAGCACGCTGTTGACCACCTGCGATTCGAGCTTGTCCTTGTACTTCATCAGGAAGGCGTCGAGGTTCAGGGTCAGTTCGCGGTTCAGCAAGTCCGACTTGAAGCCGATTTCATAGCTGGTCAGCTTTTCCGGCTTGGTGGTGGCGCCGCCATCGCCGATGGCCGGCGAATGGAAGCCCGTCGTCACGGAACCGAACAGCAAAATGTCCGGGCGCAGCTTGTACTCGATGCGGCCCAGCCAGGTGGCCTGGCCATATTTCAGGTCGGCCGTGTTGTCGCCCGGCGTATTGCCGCAGGTGGCGGCCGTGATGGCGCCGCCAGGGCCGATATTGTGCGTGTTGGCCAGGCCCGTGCCCGGCTTGACCAGCTGCGCCAGCTGATCGGGATTGAGCACTGTGGTGCCCAGCGGCGCGTTCGCGGGCCAGTTCGGGCAAGCCCAGTTCTTGCCGCCGACGTCGAATTTATGGTCTTTCGTGTAGCGCGCGCCGGCCGTCAGCTTGATCTGGTCCGTCACTTGCTGGCTGACCTGGCCGAACACGGCCTTCGATTTGAGCTGGCGGTCGCCCTGGATGAAGGACATCGACGACGCATACTGGCCCACGGTCGGCTGCACGAAGATCACGGCGCCGTTGGCGATATCCTGCTGCACGGCCGCCTGCGAAATCTGGCTGCGGTCGATATCGAAGCGCACCTTGTTCTTTTCATTGAACAGGAACAGGCCGGCCACCCACTGGAACGGCGCATCGTCGTCCGAGCGCGCCTGCAGCTCGTGCGAATAGCTGTCGAACTGCGCCCAGTCGGTGCGGTTTTCCGACTTGAAGCCGGGGAACAGGCCCGCATCGGAATCGTTGCTGTTCTGGCGCTTGTAGCGGCTCCAGCTACCCAGGTACGTGAAGTCCAGCGCGTCCGTCGGCTTGTAATTGAGCTTGCCCTTGTAGGTCAGAATCGACTGGTCCAGGGTGCCCGGCGTGTCGATCAGGGCCGAGCGCAGCTTCTCGCCCCGTTTCGGTTCGGCCGCCAGGTAGACGTTGCCGGCGCCCTGGTCGAGGAAGTAGTCGGCGATGAAGGTACCGCGCAGCTGCGGCGTGAACTTCCACAGCAGCGAGGCGCGCACGCCCATCTGGTCGCCGGCGCCATACTTGGCCGTGCCCGGCATGACGTTCGAGCCGCGGCGAAAGTCCACCGTGCCGTCATGGCTATCCTTGATGGCGGCGATGCGCAGCGCCACGTCGTCGGAAAACGGGATATTGAGCATGCCCTGCGTCTGCAGATGGCGCTTGTCGCCCACGGTGATGCCGGCCGAGCCCATGAACTTGGCCGTGCTTGGCGCGGCCGACACGAGGTTGACGGCACCGGCCGTGGAATTGCGGCCGTTCAGGGTGCCCTGCGGTCCGCGCGCCACCTCGACGTGCGACAGGTCATACATCAGCGCCGTGGCGCCCTGGGGACGCGGCGAATACACGCCGTCGACATAAAAGGCGACGGCCGGGTCGCCCAGCTCCGTGTGGTTGGCCGAACCGACGCCGCGCATGTAGACGTGCACGCCGCCCGAGTCGCCATGCTGCTCGACGACGAGGCTGGGCACCATGGTGGCCAGCGAGGCCAGATCCTTGACCTGGTTGTTTTGCAGCGTGTCCTGGTTGAAGGCGGTGACGGCCAGCGGCGTCTCCTGCACGAAGGTATTGCGGCGCGTGGCCGTGACGACGATGCGGTCCATCTGTTCGGCGGCCGGTTTTGCCGCGTCCGTGGCTGCAGCCTCCTGGGCCATGGCGGCGCCGCTGCCCAGCAAGATGAACTGGGCGAATGTCGCATGCGCGAGGCTGAGGGCGATGGTATTGCGTTTGAGCTGTTGCATTGTTGTTGTCTCCTGTACCGCTGGTTGATTGATGATCACATAGCTCTTTGGCTATTGCTGCACATTTTTTGGGTGTCAATCTGAAGTCATGTCGCCTCCGTGCGGGGTCAATGGGTAGCCACGGCGCGCCCGGCCGTGTCAAATAGAAAGGCATGGCCTTCTTCCGGCGCGAAGCCGATGCTGCTGCCCTGCGCCAGACTGTGGCGCGCCTCGCCATGCAGCTTGATGGCCACCGCATGCGGACTGTTATCGAGGGTCGCGTGGATGATTTGCGCATCGCCCAGCTGCTCGATCAGGGTCACCGTGGCGCCATAGCCTTCGTGGCGCGGCACCAGGCGCAGGTGTTCGGGACGTATGCCGACCAGCATGCCCGCCTCGCCGCCAAGCTGGCTGGCCAGCGCGGGGACGGCGGCGCACGGCAAGAAGTTCATGCGCAGCGCGCCGATGAAGCCGGCCACGAACTGGCTGGCCGGATGGCGGTACAGGTCCAGGGGCGCGCCCACCTGCTCCAGGTGGCCGCCATGGAAGACGGCAACCCGGTCGCCGAGTGTCATGGCTTCGACCTGGTCGTGCGTCACATAGATCATCGTGGTGCCCAGTTCCTGGTGCAGCTTGGCCAGTTCGATGCGCGTCTGCACGCGCAAGGAGGCGTCAAGGTTGGACAGCGGCTCGTCAAACAAAAACACCTTGGGCTGGCGCACGATGGAGCGGCCGATGGCCACGCGCTGGCGTTCGCCGCCCGACAGGGCTTTCGGCTTGCGGTCGAGCAGGTGCGTGATCTGCAAAATCTCGGCCACCTTGCCGACGGCGGCGCGCACTTCGGCTTCCGGTTTGCCCGCCAACTTGAGGGCAAAGCCCATGTTGTCGCGCGCCGTCATGTGCGGATACAGGGCGTAGCTCTGGAAGACCATGGCGATGCCCCGCTCGGCCGGCGCCACGTCATTGGCCAGCAAGTCGCCGATGCGCAGCTGGCCCGCGCTGATGTCTTCCAGTCCCGCGATCATGCGCAGCAGGGTCGACTTGCCGCAGCCGGACGGCCCGACGAAGACCATGAATTCGCCGTCGTGGATATCGAGGTCCAGGCCCTTGACGATTTCCGGGCCGTCGCCGTAGGTCTTGCGGATGCCGCGCAGGGAAATGGCGGCCATGTCAGTGCGCCTCGGCCAGGACGGCGGCGTGGGATGCACGCTGCGCGGCGATGAAGTCGCGGTACCACAGGGCGCTGTCCTTGAAGCTGCGCTGCTGCGTGGCGTAATCGACGTAGAGCATGCCGAAGCGCTTGGCGTAGCCCGAATTCCACTCGAAGTTGTCCATCAGGCTCCAGTAGAAATAACCGCGCACGTCGATGCCCTGCGCGATCACGGCGCGCAAGGCGTCCAGGTGCAGCTGCACGTACTCGATGCGCGGCGCATCGTGGATCTTGCCGTCGACGGGCTTGTCGGCCACGGCCATGCCGTTTTCCGTGATGTAGACGGGTGGCAATCGGTATTCGCGGTGCAGGCCGACCAGCAGCTCCGTCAAGCCCTGCGGATAGGTTTCCCAGCCCATGTCGTTGACACCGAGCTTGCATTCGGGCTTGCGCGGCGGCGTCTCGGCGCTCATGTAAGCGCGCGTGTAATAGTTCACGCCGAGGAAATCGATGGGCTGCTTGATATCTATGAAATCGTTTTCAAGGATGGATAAAGCAGAAGCGTCGACGTGTTTCAAGGCCAAAGCCGGATAGCGGCCCTTGAAGATGGCGTCCATATACCACTGCACCGAGCGCGCATATTCGAGTTCGGCCAGTTCGCGGTCCTGGGCGCTGTCGGTGGCCGGCGTGGCCGTCCATTGATTGAGCACGATGCCCAGTTTCGCGGGCGGATTGACGGCGCGCATCGCCTGCATGGCCAGGCCGTGCGACAGCAGCAGATGGTGCGACACTTGCACGGCGGCGGCCGGGTCGGCCATGCCGGGGGCGAACTGGCCCGTGCCGTGGCCCAGCACGGCCGTGCACCACGGTTCGTTATGCGTGGCGATGCTGGCGACCTTGTGGCCGAAGCGGCGCGCCACTTCGGCCGCGTAGGCGGCGAAGTGGTAGCAGGTGGCGCGATTGAGCCAGCCGCCCTCGTCCTGCAAAGCTTGCGGCAAGTCCCAGTGGTACAGGGTCAGGTGCGCATCGAGCCCCTTGGCGGCCAGGGCGTCGAGCAGGCGCCCATAAAAGTCGAAGCCGGCCTCGTTCCAGGCGCCGGAACCCGTCGGCTGCACGCGCGACCAGGACATGGAAAAGCGGTAGGCGTTCACGCCCAGGCTGGCGATCAGCTCCACGTCCTCCGCGTAGCGGTGGTAATGGTCGCAAGCCACGTCGCCATTGCTGCCGTCGATGATCTTGCCGTCCGTGTGGCTGAAGGTATCCCAGATGGAGGGGCCGCGGCCGTCGATGGCGGCGGCGCCCTCGATCTGGTAGGCGCTGGTGGCCACGCCCCAGGTGAAGGTGGCGGGAAAGTTGGTGTCAATGTCGTCGTTATGCATGGTGGTCATGTCAGTGTGAGTGGATTAAAGAGAGTGCTAGCCTTTGACGGCGCCCTGGGTCAGTCCTTCAATTAAACGCTTCGAGGCGACAAAAAACATCAGCAGCAGCGGCAGCACGGCGATGGCGGCGCCCGTCATCAGCGCGCCCCATTCCGTGTTGTTCGGCGCCTGCATGCTGCGCAGGGCCAGCGGGATCGTGTAGTTCTCGACCGAGCGCATGACGACCAGCGGCGTGATGAAATTGTTCCACGAGTTGATGAAGGTGATCAGGCCCAGGGTGCCCATGGCGGGACCGATCAGCGGCAGCACGACTCGCCAGTAGATGGCGAATTCGCCGCAGCCGTCGATGCGCGCCGCCTCGATCAGGTCCTTCGGTATCGCCGTGCCGATGTACTGGCGCATCAGGAAAATCCCCAGCGCGCCGGCCGCTCCCGGCACGTACAGGGCGCGCGGCTGGTCCAGCCATCCGAGGAAATCCATCAGCATGAAGGTCGGGATCATGTTCATGAACGAGGGAATGATCATCGACGCCATCACCAGGGTGAACAAGGGCCGCTTGAAGCGGAACTCGTACATGGCGAAGGCATAGCCGCCCAGCGAGCAAAAGAACAAGGTCAGCGCCGTCGTCATCAGGGCCACGTACAGGCTGATGCCGATATTGCGCCAGAACGGCAGGCGCTCCTGCAGCAATTCCAGGTTGTTGAGCAGGGCCGTACCGAACCAGCGCGGCGGCGGCAGGCTGTAGATCTCGGCGCTCGTGTGCGTGGCGAAGACGAACATGAAGTAGAACGGCGCGACCATGATCAGGGCGCCGATGGCCACCATGGCGTAGGCCGTCCAGCGGGTGGTTTTCATTTGGCCTCCTTGCGCTCGTTGCGTTCATTGCGGCTGAAAATGCGGTTATTGACCCAGGTGGTGCTGGCGATGATCAAAAACAGCAGCCAGGAAATGGCCGACGCCGTGCCGAAGTCGCCCGAGGAAAACGCCGTCTTGTAGACGAAGATGGCCGTCGTCATCACCGACTGGCTCACGCCGCTCGATTCGGCCACCAGCACGAACGGCTCCTCGAACAGCTGCAGGTTGCCCATGATGGTCAGTGTCACGGCCAGGTAGATCATCGGGCGCAGCTGCGGCAGGGTGATGTACCAGAACTGCTGGCGTTTCGAGGCGCCGTCGATGGTGGCCGCTTCGTACAGATCCTTGGGGATCACCTGCAGCGCGGACAGATACAGCACCAGGTTCCAGCCCAGGTAGCGCCAGAAAATCACGAAGGCGACGGCCGGCTTGATGAACAGCGAGCTGCCCAGCCAGTCGATCGATTCCGCCGGAAACAGGCCGCCGACGAGCGGCAGGCTGGCGCACCATTGAATCAGCACATTGATCTGCCCATAGTCGCGCGAGAACAGGGTATTGAAGACCATGGCGATGGCCACGCTGGACGTGATGAACGGTAAAAAGTAAATGCCGATCACCAGGTTGCGCGAGCGCTTGAAGCTGTTGTGGATGAAGGCTGCCAGCGGAATGGCGACCAGGTGCTGCGGCACGCCCGAGGCCAGCGCCAGCCACACGGTATTGCCCAGCGAGCGCAAAAACCACGGATCGCTCAAGGCGTATTTGTAGTTGTCCAGGCCCACCCACTGCATGGCTTCCACGCCGCTGGCCGCTTCCCACTGGTTGAACGACAGATAGATGGAAAACAGCAGCGGGAACAGGCTGAAGACGGCGAACAGGATGAAGAAGGGGCTGATGAAGATATACGGCGCCCACTTCTTCATGTTGTAGCGTTTCCTGGCGGGCCGCGCCGCAGCGGCAGCGGGCGCGCCCTCGGTACAAGGCATGGAGGTAGTCATGCTGCTCCTAGCGCCGCGCGCGGTGGGTGATCAGGGCCTTGGCGTCGGCCAGGGCCGTCTTGATATCCTTGTTTTGCGCCAGCACGCTTTCCAGTTCCATGTTGACGATGTCGCGCGCCACGGCGTCGAACTTGTCGACGCGGATGACGGGGATTTTCGCCGCCGTGTCGCGCGCCAGCAGACGCGTCTTCTGGCCGCCGAAATACGGCTGCGGCTCGTCCATCATCGGGTCCGCATACGCGGCCTTGAGGGCCGGGAAAGCGCCGATCTCTTTGAGCGAATGCAGCTGGATGTCCTTGTTGACGGTCATGAACTTGATGAATTCCCAGGCCTGGGTTTTATTCGCGGCCTTTTTCGGGATGCCGTAGAAGGAGCCGCCGTAGGACGCCAGCGCGCCGGCCGGCAGGTTCGCCGCGCGCCACTGGCCGGACGACGCCGGCGCCAGCCACTTGGCCAGGTGGCCGCTGAGCCACGAACCCATCATCTGGCTGGCCACCTTGTCGCGTTTAAAACCTTCGGCCCACTCGCCCGTCCAGGCCACGGTGCGCGCATCGATGCCGGCGACCCTGGCCGCCTTGGCCAGTTCGAACGCTTTCACGAAGCGGGGCGAGTCGACCAGCACCTGGCCCTTGTCGCCAAAGTAGATGCCTTCGCCATCTTTCAAATTGGCGCGGATGACGATATCGGCCAGGTCGCTGGCGCCGGCCAGCAGATAGGTGCCGGTGGCGGCCTTGAGTTTCTTGCCGGCGGCGATATACGATTCCCACGATTGCGTCAGGTCGGCTTCCTTGATGCCCGCCTTGTCCATCAAGTCCTTGCGGTAGAACAGGGTGCCCGGTCCCAGGTCGGCCGGCATGGCGCCCAGGGTGCCGCGCGAACTGGTCGCCTGCACAAAGGTGAACGGCACGAACTGGGCGCGGTACTGCCCTGCCCCGTAGGGCGGCTGCAGCAAATCTTCCATGCCCTTCGATTCGGCGAAGCTGCCGACATAGCGGAAGTCGATGGCCATCACGTCGGGCAGGCGCGCGCCGGCCGCCAGCGCCGTCGTCATCGAGTTATGGTGGTCGTCGATCTGCAGGCTGACCAGCTTGACCTTCACTTGCGGATACAGCTTTTCCCACAGGGGCAAGGCCGTTTTCACGGCGCGGTCCAGGTCGGGGAACGAGGCGACGGTAATCGTGGCCGGGGCCAGCGCCGGCAACGGTGCGGCCGGCGGGACGGCTGCGGGGGCGGGTGCGGGTGCGGCGGCCACGCTGGCAGCCAGGGTCAGCGCTGCCAGCGGGGCGGCGCCAAGGATGCTTGACTTCATTATTTCATCTCCGTTTATTGAGCGTCTTCTATCTTGAAAACGTTTTCACAACATGTGTCCATTTAACACCGCAAAGAAAATCAAGTCAACCGAAAAAGTTGTCATTTTTATTGAGGGCAGCGTGGCGAGATGCATGCCCTGGCGCGTTTTCTCCTATGAAAAGACGCAAAAATCCGCCATTTCAAGATGCTGTTGTTTTTTGTGAAAACGTTTTCAAGCGCCGACCCACGGCCCTTTCGGCATTTATGGTAATCTTTCGATGAAAAGGTTTTCAGAGCACTGACAACCAGCCATTTTGATACCCAGGAATCACCTTGAACGATAGCGCCCACGCTGCTCCCCCTTCCACCCTGCTCGACGTGGCCCGCCAGGCCGGCGTGTCGCCCAGCACCGTCTCGCGCATCCTCAATGGCACGGCCAAAGTGTCCGACGACAAGCGCGACGCCGTGCTGGCGGCCATTGCGCACATGAAATTCGCGCCGAACCAGATGGCCCAGGGTCTGAAGAAGGGCCGCTCGATGACCATCGGTATCGTGGTGCAGGATATTTCCAGCCCCTTCTTCGACGAAAGCCTGCGCGGCGTGGACGATGGCCTGAAGGACACGGGCTATGCGTCCGTCATCGTCAGCGGTCACTGGAATGCGCAGGAAGAGGCCGACCGCATCCGTTTGCTGCTGGCAAGAAAAGTCGACGGCATCATCCTGCTGTCGGGGCGCATCTCGGACGAGAGCGTGCTCGATTTCTCGCAGCAGCGGCCCATCGTCTCGACGGGCCGCCTGCTGGCCACGAAAAGCGCCATCGGCTTCAAGCTCGACAACGAATACGGCGCCTACCTGGCCGTGCGCCACCTGGTGGAACTGGGCCACCGCCGCATCGCGTTCGTGGCCGGCCCCGCCAACAACACGGATGCGGCCGAGCGCCTGACGGGCTACCAGCGCGCGCTGCGCGAAGCGGACATCGCCATCGACCCGAAGCTGATGGTGGAAGGCGATTTCCACGAGGCAAGCGGGATGCTGGCCATGAACCATTTGTTCGATACGCAGCAGCAATTCAGCGCCGTCTTCGCCGCCAATGACCTGTCCGCCTACGGCGTGCGCCTGTGCCTGTACCGCAAGGGCATCCGCGTGCCCGACGATATCTCGCTCGTCGGTTTCGATGACTTGCCCGGCTCGTCCTACACGACGCCGCCGCTGACGACCATCCACCAGCCCCTGTACGACATCGGCCGCATCGCCACGCAAGCGCTGCTGGGGCTGATCAATGGCGAAGCCGTGCAGGCGGCAATACCGCCCCTGGAACTGATCGTGCGGGAAACCACGCGGCGTATTCGCTAGGCCTGGCGCTGAACGAGAATCACTACGCCAACGGCATGCGCAACGCGTGCGGGAATCTGCAGCAATGGCGCATCCGCTTTACAATAGTGGCTCGTTCAGCAAGAATGCTTGGTTCAAGCACGCAAGGCTCAACCCTCCGGCCACAGGCTGGAAGACTCCGAACACTCACCATAAAGGGACATCACATGGAACATACTCTGCCACCACTGCCGTATGAAATGGACGCTCTGGCGCCGCATATTTCGAAAGAAACCCTGGAATACCACTATGCCAAGCATCACCAGGCGTATGTCACCAACTTGAACAACCTGATCAAGGGTACCGAGTTCGAGAACCTGTCGCTGGAAGAAATCATCAAGAAATCGTCGGGCGGCATCTTCAACAATGCGGCGCAAGTATGGAACCACACCTTCTACTGGAACGGCATGAAGCCGGCCGGCGGCGGCGCACCTAGCGGTGCCGTGGCTGACGCGATCAACGCGAAATGGTCGTCGTTCGACAAGTTCAAGGAAGAATTCACCAAGTCGTGCGTGGGCAACTTCGGTTCGGGCTGGACCTGGCTGGTGCAAAAAGCCGACGGCTCCGTCGACATCGTCAACACCTCGAACGCCGGCTGCCCGCTGACCACCGGCGACAAGCCGCTGCTGACCTGCGACGTCTGGGAACACGCCTACTACATCGACTACCGCAACCTGCGCGCCAAGTACGTGGAAACGTTCTGGGGCCTGGTCAACTGGGACTTCGTTGCCAAGAACTTCGCGTAAGCGCCAGTTCCTGTCAACGTAGGGTGAAAAGAAGCCTGCGCCGCCCGGCGCGGGCTTTTTTTTGCCTGCTGAAAGGCACGGCGCTGCGCTACAATCACTGCCCCGCCACCGCTATCTCCCCTGCCCCGATGTCCGCTCGCCTGCTGCGCCGCCTGTTGATCTTGCCCCTGCTGGCGTGCCAGCTGCACGCGTGCGCAGCCGCCCCATCGCCCCTGCTGTCCGACTACACGCACAACGCCTGGGGCGCCCTGCAAGGCGCGCCCGTCGATGTGCTGAAATTCGCCCAGGGCAAGGATGGCTGGCTGTGGATCGCCACAGCCACCGGCTTGTACCGCTATGACGGCGTGCGCTTCGACAGGGTCGACAGCGTGTACGGCCACCGCCTGCCGTCGAGCAATGTGCTGGGCCTGGCCACGCCGGCCGATGGCGCCGTGTGGGTCGGCTACCGCCTCGGCGGCGTCAGCGTCTTTCGCAAGGATGGCGCGCGCACCTACCGCGAGGCGGACGGCTTGCCGCCGGGCGCCGTGTTCCATATCGAGGCAGCGCCCGACGGCGCCATCTGGGTCGGCACGCGCGATGGCGCGGCGCGCCTGGCGCCCGGCGCGGACCGCTTCGTTGCGCAGGCGGCCAACGTGGGCCTGCCCGACAAGCGCGTCTACCAGATCCTGTTCGCCCGCGATGGCACGCAGTGGATGGGCACCATGCACGGCGCCTATTTCCGCAGGCCGGGCGAGACGCGCTTTTCCCACGCCTGGCCGCGCACCATCCTCACCGGCATGGATGAAGCGCCCGATGGCGCCATCTGGGCCGTCGACGCGCAAAGCAATTACTATCGCGTGCGCACCAGCGCGCCGCGCGGCGATGCACCCATCCGGCCCGACGCCAGGGGCAACAGCATCCGCTTCGACCGCGCCGGCACCATGTGGCTGATGCAGCCCGATGGCATCGAACGCAAATTCTCCCCTTCCGGCCCCAGTCTGCCGTCCCAGCGCCTGACGCGCCAGAACGGCATCAGCGGCCCGCTGCCGCAAACCTCGTTCCAGGACCGCGAAGGCAATCTGTGGTTCGGCACCTCGACGGGCCTGGACCGGCTGCGGCCGAACCGCCTGACAACCCTGAGCGTTGCCGTGCCCTTCGACCATCCCGGCATGCTGCCGGGGCCCGATGGCGACGTGTGGATCGGCGATTACGTCAGCGACGTGCGCAGCTTTACGGCCGACGGGATGAAAAAAGTGATCTTGAAGGGGGCGCTGGCGGCCAGCCACTGGGCGCCCGACGGCACGCTATGGCTGGGCAACGAGCAGGAACTCCACCATCGCGCGCGCAACGGCGTCATGACGCGCGTGATGACGCCCGTGCAGGGACTCGATCCGCAAGCGCTGCAGCAAGACCGCTCGGGCGCACTGTGGGCCTCGTTTTCCGGCGGTGGCCTGTTTCGCCTGAACGATGGAAAATGGATCGCCAACGGCGGCCTGTCCGGCCTGCCCGCGGTGCTGACGACGGCCATGGCGATGGATGGCGCCGGCACCGTCTGGCTGGGCCATGCCGACAATACGGTCAGCCTGGTGGCCGACGGCCAGCGCGCGGGCGCCGTCAAACGGCTCGGCGCGCCCGAGGGTCTGCAGGTGGGCACCGTGTTGCAGCTGTACCGCGATGGCGAGGCGATGTGGGCCGGCGGCGAAAACGGCGTGGCGCTGTACCGGGCCGGCCGCTTCCACACCTTGCGCGGCGCGCGCGGCGCGGCGTTTCGCGGCGTGTCGGGCATCGTTCGGCTGCCGGACGGCGACCTGTGGCTGCATGACGCGGAAGGCATTGCCCATATCGGCGCCGCCAGCCTGGCCGCATGGATGCGCGACGGTACCGCTGTTACCTCGGAACGCTTCGACGCGCTCGACGGCTTGCAGGGCCATGCCTCGCAGCTGCGCCCCGTGCCGTCGCTGATCCATGCGCCCGATGGCAAACTGTGGTTCTCCACCTCGGCCACCATCGGCATGCTCGACCCGCTGCACATCCGCCGCAACACCCTGGCGCCGCCCGTGCAGATCCACAGCTTGCTGGCCGATGGCGTGCGCTACGCGCTGGACGATGGCAAGCCGCTGCACCTGCCGCAGGGCAGCAAGTCCCTGCAGATCGGTTTCACGGCCCTGAGCCTGTCGATGCCGGAACGCGTGCGCCTGCGCTACCGGCTGGCGGGCGTGGACGCGGGCTGGCAGGAAGCCGTGGGACGCCGCGAAGCCTACTACACCAACCTCGCGCCCGGCAGCTACCGCTTCGAGGTCACGGCCGCCAACGAAGACGGCGTGTGGAACACGCAGGGGACGGGGCTAGACATCGTCATCGCACCCGCCTTCGTGCAAACGCCGTGGTTCATCGTGCTGCTGGCGCTGGGCGCCGCGCTGCTGCTGTATGGCGGCTATGTGCTGCGCATCCGCCACCTGACGCGCAATATGCAGGAACGGCTGCAGGAACGCTTGCAGGAGCGCCTGGCCGAACGCTCGCGCATCGCCCGCTCGCTGCACGACACCCTGCTGCAAAGCGTGCAAGGCTTGATCCTGTCGTTCCATGCGCATGCGGACATGCTGCCCAAGGGCACGCGCGAACGGGCGCGTCTCGACGGCACGCTCAACCTGGCGGACCAACTGCTGATCGAAGGCCGCGACCAGATCATGGACTTGCGCGCCTCGGCCGAACCGGATGAACTGCGCCTGGCGCTGCAGCAATTCGGCAAGGGCCTGGCCGAGCACCGCGCGCACGCGTTCACCGTGCATGTCAGCGGCATCTGCCGGCGCCTGCAGCCGCGCGTGCATGACGAAATCTATGCGATCGCGCGCGAAGCGCTGTTCAACGCCTCGCGCTATGCCGAGGCGGCCAACATCGTGCTGGAACTCGACTATGCGGAGCAGGCCTTCACCTTGCGCGTGCGCGACGACGGCTGCGGCCTCGACGACGCCGTGGCGCAAACGGGCCAGCGGCCCGGCCACTGGGGCCTGGTCGGCATGCGCGAGCGCGCCGCCGGCATCGCGGCCAGCCTGCGCATCGACAGCCGGCCCGGCGCCGGCACGCAGATCGAAGTGAGCGTGCCGGGCCGCCTGGCCTATTGACGCCGCTGGCAGGAAAGTGTTGTAGGATGCGCAAGAGCGCTGTCTTGCGCGCCAATCCCGCCACCACTCTGTCTGAAAGTACATCATGAAAAAATGCCTGCTTGCCCTGCTCGTGTTTGCCTCCGGTTCCGCCTTCGCCAACTCGGCTTGCGACACACCGCGCAACGACTTCGACGGCCTGTATTGCCTCAACAAGGTGTATCAGGAAGCGGACAAGGAACTCAACGCCAACTACAAAAAACTCGCCGCCCAGCTCGATGCCAGCGGCAAACAAAAGCTGAAATCGGGACAGCTGGCGTGGATAAGCAACCGCAACCAGAATTGCTCCAAGCGCGAATCGTCGGGCTTTTATGTGAACCTCGATTGCGCCACCCAGACCACCATCGAACGCGCGCAATTCCTGCAAGACCGCGTGCGCGAATGCACCAGCGCCGGCTGCCAGAACAGCAAACTGTGAACTGAACCTGCGCCAGCGCAAACGGGAGCGGGCGGCAAGCGCCCATACTGGCCGCTCCGATGTCTTTCCCGTTTGTGCCATGAGCAAACTCATCGATATTTCCCTGGACCAGTGGGACGCCAGCGGCAGCGCCGCGCAACAGGCGGCGGCGCTGCAGGCACTCGAAGACGGGCAAGTGCTGCTGCTGCCCCGCCTGGGCTTCTCGCTACGACAGGAAGAGCATGCCCTGCTGAACGGCGCGGCGGGTAGCGCCGGCAGCGCCAAGAACATCAGCTGGGAAGCGGCGCGCGGCGTGCGCGGCCACGGCGACGCCTGCGATGCGGTCCTGCTGGCCGCGCTGATGCAGCGCTATGCGCGGCACACGCAGCGCCTGCTGGGCGGCTTGCTGCCTGGCTATGTTCCCCATCTGCAGCAAGGCAAGGGCAGCTTTCGTCCCGTGGAAATCGCCGGCAGAGTCAGTTCCTGGCGCAAGGACGATACGCGCCTGCACGTCGACAGTTTTCCCTCCTCGCCCACGCAGGGCCGGCGCATCCTGCGCGTCTTCACCAACATTCATCCGCGCGACACGCCCCGCGTGTGGAAACTGGGCGCGCCATTCGAGCAGGTGGCGCAACATTTCTTGCCCGTCGCGAAGCGTCCGCAACCGGTGCTGGCAGCCCTGCTGCAATGGCTGGGCATCACCAAGTCGCGGCGCACGGCCTACGATCACTACATGCTGCAGTTGCACGACGCCATGAAGGCCGACCTCGGTTACCAGGCGCAGGTGGAACAACACACCCATGCGTTCGCGCCGGGCCAGACGTGGATCGTCTTCAGCGACGCCGTATCGCACGCGGCCCTGCGGGGACAGCATGCGCTGGAGCAAACCTGGCTGCTGCCCGTGCACGCCATGGCCGCCCCGCAGAAGTCGCCGCTGGCCATCCTCGAGCGCCAATTGCAACGTCCGCTGGCTTAGCCAGGTTCAGGCCGGCAAACGTGCCGCCTTGAAGCGCCGCCACGCCTTGTGCATGCGGCCATCGCTGCCCTGCGCCTGCGCGCGTGCCGCCAGATAGCCGCGCACGAAGGCCGCGTGCAGCCGCAGCCCGTCCTGGGTCGACTGATCAAGCTGGCCAGCCTGGTCAGCCTGAACTTCGGGCAATTGCTGCAGCAGCCGGTCGGCCACCTGCACATCGTTGAGCCAGCCCAGTTCATCCTGCAGGGCCGACAAGCGTCCCACATACGGTTTCACGGCCCGGCCCGCAAACAGCGAGGCAAAAAATTCCGTCGCGTAGCGCGTCTTCTTGGCCGCGATGCGCACCCGGTGGCGCTGCGGCGGCGTGGCATGCAGCAAGCCCTTGCCGCGCTTCATCAGGCGGCGCTGGTCCTTGCGCAGCGTGGCGCGGGCAAACGGCGAAACGCGCGCGTCCAGGCGCCGCAACTGGCGCACGGAGCAATTGTCGCGCCAGGCGCGCGCCTGCAGCCAGCGTTGCAAGCCCAGCATGCAGGCCGTGTAGCGCGCCGAGGTGACGGCCTGGGCCGCTTGCTCGTGCTTGAGGCGCGCCTGCGCGTGCGCCGCCTCGGCCAGCGCCGCCGCATCCGCCTGCGCCTCGCCGTCGAGTTGCGCCAGGGTATTGCCTGCCAACACATCCCAGTCGCGCGCCTCGCCCAGCGCGCCGCCCAGCCACTCGAGTTCGCCCTTCAAGGCGTCAGGCAAGGCCAGCAGGGACTTGAACATACCCAGCGCCGAACGCAAGCGGCGCAGGCCCACGCGCATCTGGTGCACGCTTTCCACGTCCTCGCCGCCCGCCACGCCATCCTGGTTGCCGCTGACTTGCTCCAGGCAATTGCCGGCGATGGCCAGGAATACCTGCTCCACGGACATGGCCGCGTCGAGCGCCAAAGGCTGCGCCTTGACCGCTTGCAAGGGATGCGATGCGGCCAGCCGGTAGCCGCGCTCCGCCTTGCTCATGTGGCCCAGCTGCAGCGGCACGTCCTGCAACAAGGCCAGCGCCACGTCGAACAGGCTGGCCGCCTGCCCCTGCTTCAACTCCAGCTCGATCTCGTTGACGGGCACAGTGCGGACGACGCTATCCGCCCCGTCCGCGCCGCTTTCAATGACACCCTGGTCCAGCACGCATTCGATCTCGTCGCCCTGCGGCGTGCGCAACTGCCATACGGTGCGCTCCATGCGCGTGGTAAACACGGGCCGCAAGGCGTCGCGGATGGCGTCCTGGCGCAGCAGCGCGCGGATGGGCTGCTTGCGGCCGATGGCCGCATCGAGCGCGGCCAGGTCCGGCTGCGGCCCGGGAACTTCGCCTTCCCATTCGTGGCGGCTGTGCAAGCCGCCGCTGACGGTACCGCCCGCCTTCAGGGTTTGCACCCAGCGCCCGTCCACCTGGCGCACGCGCAAGCCCGCCTGCTGGCGGCACAGCTGCAAATCGGGCGTGTCGACATAGATATCGTGCATCCGCAGCAGCTGCGGCTCACCTTGCGCATACTGCGCCAGCAGCGGGTGCGCGCGCAAACGGGGCACGTCTTGCGGTGCCAGCAACAATTTCAATTCGATTTCCATGACCGCTCCTTGCGAGACTCCTGAACGCCCATTGTAAGGCGCGTCCGGCCGCTCGCAAGGAGCACGCACACGGACCTTGATTTTGCGCGAAAATAAGCGCTTCATTCAACCAGGAGATGCCATGACCTACCACGCCGCCGAGAACCGCTACGACAGCATGCCATACCGCACCTGCGGGCGCAGCGGGCTGAAACTGCCGCTGCTGTCCCTGGGACTGTGGCATAACTTTGGCGACAGCAACAATCTGGCTTCCCAGCGCGACATGCTGCGCACGGCGTTTGACCTGGGCATCACGCATTTCGACCTGGCGAACAACTACGGCCCGCCGTATGGCAGCGCGGAAAGCAATTTCGGCAAGCTGCTGCGCGACGATTTTTTACCGTACCGCGATGAACTGATCATTTCCACCAAGGCGGGCTGGGACATGTGGCCAGGCCCGTACGGCCAAGGCGGTGGGTCGCGCAAATATGTGTTGGCCAGCCTGGACCAGAGCTTGCGGCGCCTGGGCCTCGATTACGTCGACATCTTTTACTCGCACCGTTACGACGCCGACACGCCGCTGGAAGAAACCATGGGCGCGCTGGCCACCGCCGTGCAGCAGGGCAAGGCGCTGTACGTGGGCCTGTCCTCGTATTCGCCGCAAAAAACGGCCGAGGCGGCCGCCCTGCTGAAGGAATGGAAAGTACCGTGCCTGATCCACCAGCCAGCCTACAACATGCTCAACCGCTGGATCGAGGAAGATGGCTTGCTCGATACCCTGCAGCAAGAAGGCATAGGCTGCATCACGTTCACGGCGCTGGCGCAGGGGCTGCTCAGCGACAAGTACCTCGATGGCGTGCCGCAGGATGCCCGCGTCAACCGCCCCGGCGGCGGTTCGCTGACGCAACAGCACCTGAGCGCGGAAAACCTGGCCCGCGTGCGCGCACTGAACCAGATCGCCGCGCAGCGGGGGCAAACCCTGGCGCAGATGGCGCTGGCCTGGGTGTTGCGCGATCCCCGCGTCACCTCGACCCTGATCGGCGCGAGCAGCAGCGCGCAAATCCGCGAAAACGTGGCCGCGCTGCAGCAGCTGTCGTTCACGGCCGACGAGCTGGCCGCCATCGACGTGCAGGCGCGCGAAGGCCATATCAACCTGTGGGAAGGTCCGTCGCGGGCCACCTGATCACCCGTCCTGCGCTTGTGGCGGCGGCAGCGGGCAGGTAGACTGCCGCCGCCTTTCAACATTTACCACAAGGTTCCATGCAAGCCATCCACGCCATCGCCCTCTGCCTGCTGCTGTCCTGCGCGGCCAACGTCCGCGCAGCCAATTATTGCGACTCGCCGCGCTGGTCGATCGTGCACAACAAGAGCTACGACGAGGTGATGAAGATCGCCACGAAGCGCGACAAGATCCGCGACGCCGAATGCAGTTTTACCGATGTGATCCTGAGAATCCAGAACGAGGAGGCGGGCATCGGGCGCTATCCGGGCATCCTGCTGATCGCCGACGCGCAGGATGAACGTTTCGTCGTCACCAGCCGCGTCGGCGCCTACACCATCTTCAGCTACCGCTACAACGACCAGCGCCTGCTGCAGTTTGCCATGCAGGACCACAGCTGGGAGGAAGGCGAAGCGTTTCAGGCCGGCGCCTACAAGATTACCGGCATCAAGGAATTCAAGACCCTCACGGGCTTCCCCGCCACCTTGCTGGTGGTCAAGACTTTCCAGTTTTACGGGCCTAAATAAGGCGGCAGCAACGCGCCCAGTTCCTGCGCGACTTGCCGGCGCCGTTCCGGCGTGGCAAAGACGCCCACCGCCACATGCCGGGTAGCATCACGCATATCGTTGATGTGTATCAATTGGCGCGGCCCTTGCGGCACGGCGATGCGCGTGCACGACGGCGCAAAGTGGTGGCGCCGGCGGCGCCCGGCGCTGACCTGTTCGATGATCAGCTCGCCGTCGCGCAAGGCGATGTGGTCATAGTCGCGCGCATGGCGCAGGTAATGCAGCAGAGCGGCGGCCACCAGGATCAATTCGGCGAACGAAAAAACGGGGATGTACCAGAGTCCGCGCAGTGCAAAGGCGGCGGCAATGACGAGGGAAAACAGGCATAGCAAGCCGTAGGCGCGCAGCAACTGGCGCGCCGTCAAGGCACTGTGGCGCGCCAGCAGCCATTGCGGCTGCTCGCGCGAGTGATCGCGTGGCATGGCGTCTCCCGCACTATCGCTTTATCACCCATCACAATCACCGCAGCGGCACTTGCCGCCGCAGGGTCAGCCAGACCGTTCAGCCAGCTTGCGCCAGGCTCAGGCGCCCATGCGCACCAGCGCGTGGCCCACGTGCTGCCACCAGTGATCGCGCGACTTGACCTGTTTCAGGCAAGACGTGTCGATCTCCGCAGGAAACACATGATCCTGGCATGCCTTCGTTTCCAAGGCGTAGCGCTGGTTTTCCGCCGCTGCCAGGGCCACGACGAGCCAGAATCCCAGCGCCAGCAAGATCACCAGCAAACTCCAGGCCAGGTGATTGGTGTTACTTTTTTCGCCAAAAAACTCGCGCGGCCGCGTCTCGCGGTACATCGACATCAAGTCTTTTTCTTTCTCTTCCGACATCTGCGTTTGCATCCTCTGACATCCTATCCTGTGCCGGCCGGCTGGCCATGGCGGCGCGCACGCCGCCTTGCCCGCATTTTACGCTGATGCCGCAGGAGAGGCGGTAATTCATGGGGGCGATTCGCCACCACCTTCCTCCGCCGGCCGCACGGGCGCCATGCTTTCTATATGGTCGACGTCGATGTCGCCGCCATCGGGCGCCGTATTGCGCGGCTCCACGCCGGCCCGCTCACCGGTGCCGGCCGCATCGCTGTCGTTGTCGAGCTCTTCCGCATCCTGGCCGGGCACGCCCTGCATGTCGCTGCCGCTGTCGGAACTGTCGCTGGGGCCGAGCGCGCCCTTGCCATGGCCGCTGCCCAGGACGCGGTCGGGGATGACGGGCAAATTGTCCGGATCGAGTGTGCTGCCGCTCATGGTTGACTCCCGTTGAACAAAAAACCAGCTTACTCCCCTGGCCCGGCCAGCGGCGCACGCCTGCACCGCATTTTCCAAGGGGCAAATGCGGCGGCGCACAACTATTTTCATAAATTACTTCACAAATGTACTATTCATTGCTATAGTTAATTCAAGTAAGCATCTTCTCATCCAGAAACTGCTTCATCGCCGGCACGGCGCCCACCAGCGCCATGCCGACGAACCGACCGGTACGTGGCGATCCGGCCCATCCACCCAGCCATCATGCACATTTTGGAGTCTTATCATGCAAGCCAAATCACTCATCGCAGCATTGTTTGCCATCACCACCGCCACTTCGGCTTTCGCCCAAAGCGCCGCACCTGCCCCAACGGACAAGCAACTGACGCGCGAGCAAGTCACGGCCGAATACATCCGCGCCCGCAACGCCGGCGAAATCGCCACCAGCGAAGTCGACTACCCGAAAACGCCGGCCACCGCCGCCAGCCAGGTGACGCGCGAACAAGTCATGGCCGAGTTCTACGCCGCCCGCAAGGCAGGCCTGATCCCGCAAACGGAAGCGGACTTTGATATCGCGCATACGATCAAGCAGGTCGTGCAATAAGAAACCAGTCAGCCGGTTTCAGTCACACAGTAGTACACCTCAGTTGCGGCGCAGCACCCGGGCCTACCCCGGCCGGGCCACTCCCGGCGCTCACCGCGGCGAGCTGTCAGCATCGCCCCAATACCACCTTCCGGAGTTCCTGCATGTCCCTGCACCGCCGCTTGCTTGCCGCCAGCCTGATCCTTGCCTTGAGCGCTTGCGCCGACATGGGCCATATCGCGCCGCAATCGGCCATGCTCGACGCAAACAAACTGCAAGCGAGCCAGGCCATGGATGCCGCCGCCAGCGCCGCCATCGAATGGCCGCGCACGCAATGGTGGCAAGACTTGCATGACCCCCAATTGAACCATTTGATGGACCAGGCCCTGGCCGACAGCCCCACCCTGCGCGGCGCCCAGGCGCGCGTGCGCCAGGCCGAGGCGCTGGCCGGCGCGGCCGAAGACAAGTCCCGCCCGCAGGCCGACGCGGCCATCTCCATCAACCGCGAACTGTATTCCCAGCACGGCAGCACGCCGGCGCCGCTGGCCGGCAATTACGCATGGCGCAACCAGGCCACCGTCACGGCCTCGTACGACCTGGACCTGTGGGGCCGCAACCGCGCCGCCCTGTCCGCCGCCCTGGGCGACGTGCAAATGGCGTCGGCCGAATCGCAGATGGCCCGCCTGGCGCTGGAAACGGCGCTGGTGCGCACCTACATCCAGCTGTCGTATGAATTCCAGCTGCAGGATGTGATCGAACGCAGCCTGGCGCAGCGCGCCCGCATCCTCGACATCACGCGCCAGCGCAAGGCGGCCGGCATCGGCACGGACATTGACGTGGCGCAAATCGAAACCACCTTGCCGGCCGGCCGGCGCCAGCTGGAACAGTCGGCCGAATCGCTGGCCCTGCTGCGCAACCAGCTGGCCGCCCTGGCAGGCAAGGGTCCGGCCGCCGGTGCGGCGCTCACGCGCCCCGTGCTGCGCCTGGACCAGCCGCTGGCCATTCCCGCCGCCCTGCCGGCCGAGCTGATCGGCCGCCGTCCCGACATCGCCGCCCAACGCTGGCGAGTGGAAGCGGCGGCGCAGCGCATCGATGCGGCCAAAGCCGAGTTCTACCCGAACGTCAACCTGGTGGCCTTCGCCGGCTTCCAGGCATTTGGCTTCAGCCATTTTCTCGACGCCAATTCGGACATTCGCGGCGTCTCGCCCGCGCTGAGCCTGCCCATCTTTGCCGGCGCCCGTTTGCGCGCCCAGCTGGGCAGCCAGACGGCCGTGTATGACGGCGCCGTGGAGCAGTACAACGCCACCGTCATCAACGCCATGTCGGACGTGGCCAATGCCGTCACCCGCGCCCAGTCGCTGGCCAAACAGCACCAGCTGACCGTGCAGGCGCTGGCGACGGCGCAGCGCGCGCGCGACCTGGCGGAAAAGGCCTACAAGGCGGGCATGAGCGACGCCATCGCCATGCTCAACACGCAAGTGGCGCTGCTGGCGGAAGAACAGCAGCAGGCGCAGAATGGGGCGCGCGAGCTCGATCTGTACGTTTCCTTGATGAATGCGTTAGGAGGCGGCATCTGAGCTTGCAATCCTGGCATTGCCTTAGCCCAACAAGATACAATCGGAACTTTATTCACACATGAAGGAATATGACATGACCGCTTTTGACGCCACCTCCAAGCGGCTGCAAAACATCCGCACGCGCATGCCAGGCTTCCCCATGGAACTGATGCGTTTATTGCGCATGACGTACCACATTCAAAAAGGCATGAAGGACCTGACCAACGCGGCGCTGAAAAAGCACGACCTGGTCGATGCCAGTTACATGGTGCTGGCCGTGCTGTACGGCACGGACGACGAAACCTCGAACGCCTGCACCCTGGGCATGGCCTGCCATGAAAAGCCGGCCAACCTGACGCGCGTGTGCAACGACCTGGAAACGCGCGGCCTGATCCACCGCGGCACGCGCCCCGGCGACCGCCGCTCGGTGATGATCTCGCTGACCGACAAGGGCCGCGCGCTGATCGAAACGGCGCTGCCCGACGTGTACCAGGAAACCTCGGCACTGTACGAAGGCTTCACGGAAGAAGAGCTGCAAGTGCTCGACAAGCTGTACATGCGCCAGCTGCGCAATTTGAACAATCTCAACAACCAGAACTGATAGCCTATCGATGACGCCAGCCACAGCAACAACACCTACGCACGGCCCCCTGAGCCGGGCGGCCCACTGGCTGGCGCTGGCGCTGCAGGACTGGCGCGCGACGGAAGGCGAGCGCTGGATCTACGTCGGCAAGACCCTCATCGCCGCATTCTGCGCCCTGTGGCTGGCCTACCGCCTGGGCCTCGATTCGCCCAGCACGGCGATGACCACCACCATCATCCTGGCCCTGCCCAGCAGCGGCATGGTGCTGGAAAAAAGCTTTTACCGCCTGTGCGGCACCCTGCTCGGCTGCACGGCCGCGCTGACCCTGATCGGCCTGTTCCCGCAGCAGCCCGTGCTGCTGTTCGCCGGCCTGGCCCTGTGGGTGGGCCTGTGCACGAGCGGCTCGGCCCTGCACCGCAACGCCCAGTCATATGTGTACGTGCTGGCCGGCTACACGGCCTGCATGATCGTCTTGCCCGCCATCGAGCAGCCGATGCAGGTGTTTTCGCTGGCCGTCACGCGCGTGGCTGAAGTGAGCCTGGGCATCATCTGCTCGGCGGCCGTCTCCAGCGTGCTGCTGCCACGCCATCAGGGCACGCAGGTGATGCGCACGGTGCAGGCGCGCTACGGCAAATTCCTCACCTTTTGCCAGGACGTGCTGCAGCAAAAGCTCACGCCGGCGCAGGTGGAACTGACGCATCTGCAGTTTGCCGCCGACGTGGCGGCGCTGGAACTGGGGCGCTCGGCCGCCCTGTTCGAAGTCACCAGCAAAGTGGGCCACGTGCGCGCACAAAACCGCAAGCTGCACGCCTTCAACGCCACCTTCATGACGGCGCTGACCACCTTCTATACCTTCCACCGCCTGTTCGACCGCCTGCAGCGCGATGGCGAAACCCAGGTCATGCAGGCCTGCGCGCCCCTGTACGCCATCGTCGCCGAAGCGCTGCAAACGACGCCGTCGCAAGATTCGCTCGACACCATGCAGCGGCATCTGCAAACGGCGCTGGGCCAGGCCCGCGCGGACATCGACGGCGCGGCCATCGCGCATGCGCAGCGCATCGATTTCGACACCGTGTGCGAACTGCTCGAACGCTTCGCGCGCGACATCAGCCGCTTTCACGAAGTGTATTTCAGCCTCGTGCACGACACGCCGCTCGATGTGAGCACGCCGCAGGCGTATGCGCCGAAGACGCCGCCCGCGCTGGTGCTCGCCAGCGGCGCACGCGCCGGCATCAGCCTGGCCCTGCTGGCGCTGGGCGCCTATTTCCTCGCGTGGCCCTATGCCAGCACGGCGATGCTGATGGCGGCCGTGTTCTGCGCGCTGGCCTCGTCCTCGCCGCGCCCCATCCTGATGATCCGGCAAGTGCTGGCAGGCTTCCTCATCGCCATGCCGCTGTCGCTCGTCTGCGTGTATTTCGTGCTGGTGCACGGCGACGGCTTCCCCATGCTGGTCCTCAGCTTTGCGCCGTTTCTGGCCGTCGGCCTGTACCTGATGACCAATCCCGCCAAGCTGGGCGTGGGCCTGGGCGTGTCGACCTTCATCACGCAGATGGCGCCAACGAATGTGATGCACGTCGATGGCGCGGCCTTTTTGAACACGGGCATGGCACTGATCGTGGGACTGATGCTGGCCGCCCTCGTATTTGCCGTGCTGCTGCCCGAGCACACGATGGGCCACAAGGACCACATCGGCCGGGCCCTGTGGCGCGAAGCGCTGCATGCATGCACGGCGCCCGCGCGCCGTGTAAAACACCGCTTCGACAACCGCGTGCGCGACTTGCTCAGCCAGCTCAATGCGGCGGCCGGACCGGCGCCGGGCGAGGCCACGCGCGCCGTCGTGCGCCAGGCCCTGACCCTGCTGGAAATCGGCCATTCCGTGATCGAATTGCGTGAACTGATCGCCACCGCCCGGCCAGGCGCCACGCCTCACGCGCTGCAACAGTGCGTGGATCACATCGCCACCTGGCTGCGCACGCGCAGCGACCCTGCACTGCAGGCGGCCCTGGCGGCCACCCTGCAGGCGGGCGCCGTCGTGCGCGTGGCGCAAACGGAAGCGGGTACGACGCAAGAACGCAAGCAGGAGCAAGACCTGCGCCTGCAGACGGCGCTGGCCGACCTGCATTCGATCTACACCTCATTGCTCGACCATATGGCGCCTGGCGCCGGAGACCACCATGCCGCGTGAATTCGCCCTGTTCGGAATTCTGATTCCTACCCTGCTGCCCCTGTTCCTCCTCAGCATAGCCCTGCAAACCCTGCTTGACCGCGTGCTGGGCTGGCTGGGCGTGTACCGCATGGTGTGGCACCCGTCGCTGGCGCGGCTATGCATCTTCATCGCCATCTTCGGCGCGCTGGCTTTATCGCTTTACAAATAAAAAAAACTGTTCAACCCCATCAAGGAAAGGCTGCCACCATGGTAAGCAAACTGACCCGCTATGCAATCACCGTGCTGCTATTGGCCGCAGCCCTGTGGACAGGCAAGACCGTCTGGGACCGCTACATGGAGTCGCCGTGGACGCGCGACGGCCGCATCAAGGCCGACATCGTCAACATCAGCGCCGACGTGGCCGGCACCGTCACGGACGTGCTGGTGCGCGACAATCAGGTGGTGCAGAAGGGAGATATCCTGTTCGTCGTCGACAAGGAACGCTATGCCAGCGCACTGGCGCAGGCCGACGCCGTGCTGGCCGCGCAAAAAACAGAAATGGGCCGCCGCGGCAAGGAAGCCCAGCGCCGCGCAGGCCTGGACGCCAGCATCATCTCGACGGAAAGCCGCGAAAGCGCCGCCTTTGCCGCCAGCTCGGCCACCTCGCAAGTGCAGGCCGCCGTGGCCGCCCGCACGCTGGCGCAACTGAACCTGGAGCGCACCACCGTGCGCGCCCCCGTCAGCGGCTACGTGACGAACCTGAACGTGCACAAGGGCGACTTCGCCGCCGTCGGCGCGGCCAAGCTGGCCGTCATCGACAGCGCCTCCTACTACGTCGTCGGCTACTTCGAAGAGACCAAACTGGGCATGCTGGCGCAGGACGACAAGGCGGAAATGAACCTGATGAGCGGCGGTACCCTGCATGGCCACATCGAAAGCATCGCGCGCGGCATCACCGACCGCGACGCCGCCACGGGCCGCGAACTGCTGGCCGACGTCAACCCCACCTTCAACTGGGTGCGCCTGGCGCAGCGCGTGCCTGTGCGCATCCACATCGACGAGCAGCCGAAGGGACAATTGCTGGTGGCCGGCACCACGTGTACCGTGGTGATCACGCCGCATTCGGCAGCGGCGCCGAAGCCAGCAGCGACCGCGCACCCCGCATGAGCCGCGGCGGCGCCGGGCGCCTGGCGGAAATCGCCCTGTTCCTCGACGCCGCGGCGCTGGGCAGCTTTTCCGCGGCCGGCCGCAAGC
Organism: Janthinobacterium sp. BJB401; assembly: GCF_013372745.1. NCBI lineage: Bacteria > Pseudomonadati > Pseudomonadota > Betaproteobacteria > Burkholderiales > Oxalobacteraceae > Janthinobacterium > Janthinobacterium sp. BJB401. Next base: position 102,528 of record NZ_JABXFH010000011.1, read on the forward strand.
ACGGCCTGTCGCCGGCCGCCGCCAGCGCCGCCATCGCGCGCCTGGAAACGGCGCTGGGCGCCACCCTGTTCGAACGCACCACGCGCCAGCTGCGCCTGACGGATGAAGGTGTGCACTACCGCCGCTACAGCGAACAGGCGCTGGACTTGCTGGCGCAGGCCGAAGACGGCTTGCATGCGGGCGACGGCGCCGTGCGCGGCCTGGTGCGCATCTCGGCGCCGTCCGACATCGGCCGCCAGCTGCTGCTGCCGATGCTCGACCGCTTTGCCGCGCTGCACCCGCAAGTGCGCCATGCGCTGACCCTGACGGACGCCACGGCCGACCTGGTGCAGGACGACGTCGACCTGGCCATCCGCTACGGCGAGCTGCCCGACAGCGACATGGTGGCGCGCCTGCTGCACCCGGGCCGGCGCGTCGTGTGCGTGGCGCCCGCGCTGGCCGCCAGGGTCGGCGTGCCAGCCGCGCCGCGCGACCTGGCGTCGCTGCCAACCCTCGTGCTCATGGCCGGCGACGGCGCGCCACAGGAATGGCGCTACTGCGAAAACGGCAAGCGCCACGGCCTGCGCCTGCAAGGGGAATGGCACAGCAACGACGGTGAAATCATCCGCCGCTGGGCCGTGGCCGGCCATGGCTATGCCTACAAATCCCTGCTCGACATCAGCGACGACCTGCGCGCGGGGCGCCTGCAGACGGTGCTCGACGATTACTTTGCCGACAGTGTCCCCCTGAACCTGCTGTACCGGCGCAGCCGCTTCCAGGCGCCGCGCATCACCCTGCTGGCCGAGTTCCTGCTGCAGCAGTTCGCCGCGCTGCAAGTCTGAAGGCCGCCCTTACTGCGCCAGCACGCCCAGCTGGCGCAGCAGGGTCAGATTATCTTCCAGGTGCCAGTTGTCGCTGATGCGCCCCTGCGCGTTCACTCGGTACAGGTCGAACGCATGGAAATCGATGGCTTGCCCCTGGCCGCGCAGCTCGCCCTGCGGCGTGGGGAAGACGCCGGTGAAATGGCCCGTGAAATGCAGGCGCAGGCTGACCCGGTCGCCCGCCACCAGCATCTCCTCGATGGCGACTTTCAAATCCGGCACGGCCGCATGGAACACTTGCGAGGCCTGCAGCGGGCCGGCCAGGCCCTGCGGACGGCCGGCGGGCAAGGTGCGGTCAATAAAATCGTCGGCCAGCGCCAGCCGCGCCAGGGCCGGGTCGCCGCTCTGCCAGAACGCGGCGTAGCGGCGCGCGGCCAGCGCCGTTGTATCCGTGGCGGTGGCGCCGGACAGGTGGGCCGGCATGGGCAAATCCATGGCGGCATGGGCTGGCGCGGCGCCCAGCAGCGACAGGGCCAGGAGGGCGGGGGCAAAAACGGAGGCGGAAGCAGATACGGGCATGATGAATCCAGGTTGGTTGATCGGCGTGCACATGACACACCGCCATTCTGGACTCGCTTGCCCTGCTTGATAATTGGCCCCGCGCTTGAATCAGTCGCTCGCCAAATTTGAAAATGAGTTGAAAATCAGCGCCCGCCCGCCACGTCGAGGATGCTGCCCGTCACATAGGTCGCGCCCGGTCCCAGCAGGTACAAAATGGCGTCGGCGATTTCTTCCGGCTCACCGCCGCGCTGCATCGGTACGCCGGGCGCCAGGCGCGCCACCCTTCCCGGCTCGCCGCCGGAAGCGTGGATCTCCGTATGGATGATGCCGGGCCGCACGCCGTTGACGCGGATGCCTTCGGCCGCCACTTCCTTCGCCAGGCCGAGGGTCAGGGTATCGACGGCGCCTTTCGAAGCCGCGTAATCGATGTATTCGTTCGGGGAGCCGATGCGCGCGGCCGCCGACGACACATTCACGATGCGCCCGCCCTGCCCGCCATGGGCCGTCGACATGCGCCGCACGGCCTGCTGGCAGCACAGGAAATAACTGATCACGTTGGTGCGCAGCACACGTTCCAGGCGCTGCGCGGACATGTCGGTCAGCCGGCATTTCTGCTCCAGCACGCCCACATTGTTGACCAGCGCCGTGAGTGTCCCCAGGCGCGCATCGATTTCGCCGAACAAGCGCGCCACGTGCGCTTCGTCGCTGACGTCGGCCTGCACGGCGATGGCCTCGCCCCCGTCGGCCACGATGCGCGCGCACAGCGCCTCGGCCGCCTGCGCATCGCGCACATAGTTAATGCACACGGCATAGCCCTGGCGCGCCGCCAGCAGCGCCGTCGCCGCACCGATGCCGCGGCTGCTACCGGTAATCAAGATCACTTCCTTCATTGCCCCTCCTGGCTGGTTGTGTCTTCATCATACGCGGACGAAAAAAAACCCGCGCGCGGCGGGTTTTCATGCTGACGCATTCAGTTTCGGAAGTGCGTCATGGCGTAGCTCAGATGCTGCCACCAGTGCTCGCGCGACCGCACGGACGCCAGGCATTTCGCGTCGACCTCGTTCTTGAACGCGGGGTCCACGCACGCCTTGGTGACCAGCGCATTGCGCTGGTTTTCCACGCTGACGACGGCGATCGCCAGCCACGCCACGAGGGCGAAGGCCAGCACGCACAGGGTCCAGGGCAGCTGTTTCATGATGCGCTCCGCTTACTTCTTCGCCGGCGCCGGGGCGCGCTCTTTCAGCACGCGCGCCACCAGTTCATCCATCACGCGCAGGGTCGCTGTCTGGGTTTGCGGCTCGGACTGGCCCGGACGCGACAGCTGCGCCGGCGACGTGACGAAGCGGCCATCGATGACGATGGTCGGCGCGCTGTCGATCTTGCTGGCGGTGATCAGCTGTTCGTTGCGTTTCAGCTTGGTCTGCACGCCGAAGGAATTGAACATGTCCAGGTATTTCGCCTTGTCGATGCCGTTCTTCACCAGCAGGTCGAGGATGGCGTCATCGCGGTTCAGGCGGTTGCGCTCGACGTGGATGGCGCGGAAGATCTTGTCGTGGAACTGGTCCAGCTGGCCCATCGCTTCCAAGGTGGCATAGGCGTGCGCCTGCGAGTCTTTCGGGCCGGTGGCAGCCAGGTGGACGCGGCGGAAGGCGATCTTGTCGCCCTGCTTCTTGACCCAGTCGTGCATCAGCGGATCGAGCGCGTAGCAATGCGGGCACGAATACATGAAGTACTCGACCACTTCCACCTTCTTGCCCGTGTCCGTACGCACTGGCGTCGTGAGCGTGGTAAAGCCGGTATCGGCCGCCATGGCGCCGCCGGTGGCCGCCACCAGGGTGACGGCGGCAAGCAGGGGACGCAAGAAACGCAGAAAACGCATAATAATCCTTCATCATAAAGTGGTCGTGAACGGGGCGAGATTACCACTTTTTGCGCCGGGCGATGAGGCCCGGGCGGAAAAAAGCCGTGTTTATCGCCCCGCTTTGCGCCCGCTTAAGCCGCATTTAAGCCCCGCTGCGCCTGCGCCTCAAAAATGGTAGCGCGCCGACACGCGCAGCTGGCGCGCGTCGTTGAGGTAAATGCTGGAACGGCAGCCCGGTGCATCGCCATAATGGCGGCGGTTGGCCAGGTTGCTGCCGGCCAGTTCCAGCTCCCAGGCGCCCAGCTTGCGCGCATAGCGCCCGTCCACGGTGGCAAACGCGGGCACTTGCGCCAGGCAGCTGCCGGCGAAATCGGGGCCATAGCGCAGCGCGCGCAGCCACTGCACGCCCACGTCGCCACTGGCGCCGCCCTGCCCCGTCCAGTACAGGCGCAGGCTGGCCAGAGTCTTGGGCACGAGGGCGATGTCCGGCCCGTCGTAGGCGTAATCGTCATAGCGCGCATGCACTTGCCGCAGTTGCCCGTCGAGGCGCCAGTCGCGCGCCAGCGCCATGCTGGCCTCGATGGCGATGCCGTCGCGGCGCGAGGGGTCGAGGTTGCCCGCAAAGCCCAGCTGGCCCAGGTTCTGGTCGAAGACGATCTGGTTGCTCAGGCGCTCGCTGAAGACGCGCACGGAAGCGCTGCGGGCCGCGTCGCCGACGGTGGCGCCCACTTCCATGTCGCGCCGCAGCTGGCCCGCCAGGGGGCGGTAGCCGGCGCGGGTATAGCCGTCGTCGTCGATGCGGTAGCTGCGCGCGGCCTTGGCGTACACGCTCAGTTGCGGACGCAATTGCAGGCTGCCCTGCACGTCCCAGGCATTCTGGTTTTCCCAGTCGCTGCCGCCGGCGGGCAGGTCGGCCGGATCGAGCTGGAACTGTTCATGCCGCAGTCCCAGCAGCAGGCGCGGCGCATACGGGCCACCGAAGGCCAGTTCCTCGCGCAGCAGCAGCGCGCGCGAAATCTGGCGCCGGCGCGCATCGCCATCGCGGCCCGAGCGCCGCTGCCACTGCATCAGGTCCAGGCCCACTTCCGTATCCGTGCCCACGCCGCCCACCTTGCCGTAATGGCGCAGGCGCGGCGCCAGTTGCCGGCGACGGCTGCTGTAGGTCGATTCGCTGCTGCCGTCCTCACCCGCATAGTGGGCCGTGGCGCGTTTTTCCCGCTGCGACAGTTCCACGCCCAGCTCGAACTTGCCGACATAGCGCTGCACGAAAGCGCTGGCGCGCCGCACCTCATAGCGGTACAGGTCTTCGGGACGGGCCGCCAGCAAGGCCAGGAACGGCGCCTCGGGCGCCGGATAGCGGGTGTCCTGGTTCAGCTGGTCGGCGCTGAAGCCGAAGCGGCCCTGGCGCGCCTTCCATTCCGCGCCGCCGGTGAAGCCGCGCTGGTGAAACACGCTGCCATCGCGGTAATTGCCGTTGCGCAGAGCGTCGACGGCCGCATCGAGCGTCATGCCGCCCTGCTCGCGCGACAGGGCGCCACGCACGCTGTGCTGGCCGCCCTGACCCAGTTCGGCGGACACGTCGCCATGCGTGACGCCGGCCGCGCCAGCATCCACGCCAGCCACACCTTCCTGCGCGCACGCCGGCATGGCCAGGGCGCACAGCAGCATGGCGCGCGTGGCGATGGTCAGGACGGGAGGGGCAGGCATCATGGCGGCAGGCTTGAGGCGTCACCGCGGCGCGGGTGCGCGCAGGCGGAACGGAGGGATGGCAAAAGCGAATCATTATACGCACGGCGCGCGGCGCCGCAAGCGCCAGCCCGGTGGTACTTTCCTTATGCCAATATTTTATTGGTGATTTGGCATTTTTGTAGGTATATTAAGCTGCGCCCGGCGATCCTGGGCGCAGCCGACTGCATTTAAAAATCAACAATAAGAAGTCACTGTGGGAGTCACGCATGGAAAGTCGTAGCACAACGCGCCAGGGGCCGCCAAGTCCCCGCAGCACGCGCCGCAGCATTGGTTTTTTCCCCATCTCGGGCAAGCTCAAAGCCCTCTCCATCGCCGCCCTGCTGCTGGCCGGCCTTGCCCTGCAGGCCGACCTGTTCGCGCAGCCTGGCCAAGGCAAGCCAGCCAGCGCGCCCTTGCCGCTGGCGCCATCGGCCGACGGCATCGCCCTAGCGTCGCCGCACGCGTCGGCCGTCAGCACGCCCAGCGCCAGCAACGCCTGGGGCGGCGCTCGCACGGGCGCGCAAGCGACCCTGTCGGACCGCGTGGTCGACTACCAGATCGAAGCGACGCTCGATCCCGTCAAGCACACCATCGACGGCCAGCAGAAACTGCGCTGGCGCAACCGCAGCGCGCAAGCCGTCAGCAGCGTCTACCTGCACCTGTACCTGAACGCCTTCGAAGGCGAACATTCGACCTTCTTCACCGAAAAGCGCAAGCTCGATACTGGCTTCCGCTCGGGCGTCGACACGCGCGACGGCGAGTGGGGCTACATCGAACTGCGCAGCATGACGCAGAACGGCGCCAAGGCGCCCTGGCATTTCGTCCAGCCCGACAACGGCCCGGCCACCGACCGCACCGTCGTGCGCGTCGACTTGCCGCAGGCCGTCGCGCCGGGCGCCGAGACGACGCTCGACATCCGCTTCTTCGACCAGCTGCCGCGCGTCATCGCGCGCACCGGCTATTTCGGCAGCTTCCACCTGGTGGGCCAGTGGTTCCCGAAGATCGCCGTGCTGGAATTGCCCGGCGAACGGGGCGCCACCGCGCCGCGCTGGAACGCGCATGAATTCCACCTCAATTCGGAGTTCTACGCCGATTTCGGCCACTACGACGTGAAGCTGACCGTGCCCAAGGAGTACACGGTGGGCGCCACGGGCGAGCTGCAAGGCACGCCGCAGGAAAAGAACGGCATGCTCACGCATCACTATGTGCAGGGCGACGTGCACGATTTCGCCTGGACGGCCGACAAGCACAGCGCCCAGCCGCTGACGGGCAGCTGGAGCGGCCCTGGCAGCCCGCCGGTAGCCATCAAGGTGCTGTACCCGCCAGAATACGCGTCGAACGCGGCGCCCGCGCTGCAGGCGGCCAAGGACTCGCTCACGTATTTCTCGCGCACCCTGGGTCCGTATCCGTACAAGACACTGACGGTGGTGATTCCGCCGTTTAACGCGGCTGAAGCGGGCGGCATGGAGTACCCGACCTTCATCACGGCGTCGAGCTACGCCAACCTGCAGCCGAAGACCATCCCCGAGTTCGGCCTCGATTTCGTCACCATCCATGAATTCGGCCATGGCTATTTCTACGGCATCCTGGCCTCGAACGAATTCGAGGAACCGATCCTTGACGAAGGCTTGAACGAGTACTGGGACCAGCGCATGCTGCGCGCGCGCGACCAGCACATCCACGCCACCACGCCCCTGCTCAAGCGCCTGGGCTTCGATCCCGTCTTCAAGGTCTTCGAATTCGAGCGCATGGCCGCACCGCGCCAGGATGCGGCAGATCCGCTGGGACAGAACGCGTGGGACCGCCTGCAGGGCGTGGGGCCCGTCTACAGCCGCACGGCCATCACCATGCGCGACCTGGAAGCGCGCATCGGCAGCGAGGCCATGGAACGGGGCTTCAAGGCTTATTACGAACAGTGGAAATTCCGCCATCCGAGCGTGGCCGACCTGCGCGAAACGCTGGCCGAGGCAACGGGCCAGCGGCGCATCGTGGAGCAGGTCTTCGCGCAGCAAGTGTATACCAGCGCGAATATCGACGACCGTATCGGCACCTTCACCAGCGAAGAGCAGACGCCGCTGGCCGGCACGGCGCTGGTGAACGGCAAGCGCGTGGAACATACGGCCGACACGCTGGAAAAAGAGGAGAAAAAGGTACGCGAGGCGTGGGACAAGGCGCACCCTGACGCCAAGCCCGGCACGGGACCGTATCCGTATCTCACCAGCGTGGTCCTGCGCCGCCGCGGCGCGCCCGTGCCGCAGGTGCTGCTGGTGAAATTTGCCGACGGCACGTCCGAACGCGTGGTGTGGGACAACGAGCAGCTGTGGCAGCGCTACACCTGGAGCAAGCCCGTGAAGGCCGTCTCGGCCGAACTGGACCCGGACCGCGTGCACTACCTCGACGTCAACAAGCTCGATGACGGCCGCACCCTGAAAGCCGACAAATCCGCCGCGCGGCGCTGGAGCTTCGACCTTGCCGCCGCCTTCCAATACCTTCTTTCCCTGATTGCCACCGTATGAGCGCCACTTCCACGACACGGGCCAGCGGCCTGACACTGACCACGCGCGCCAGCCGCGCCGCCCTGCAATGGCGCTTGCTGCTGCTGTGGGCCGGCCTGCTGCTGATCCCCGCCATCCTTGCCGTCATTCCCCTGTGGCGCACCTTGAGCGCCAGCCTCGATAACGCCGTGCATGCGGCGGCCCTGGCGCACAAGCTCGACCTGATGACCCTGGCCGACCTGGTGGCCAATGCGGGGCGCAACGGCGCCGCCATCAGCCAGGCCGCCATCACCGGCATCGTGCTGGCCCTGCTGCTGTCGCCGCTGCTGAGCGGCCTGGTGGTGACGGCCGCGCGCGCGCCTGCGCCACTCGGTTTTGGCGCCCTGCTGACGGGCGCCTTCAGCGAATACGGCCGCATGCTGCGCATGCTGCTGTGGAGCATCGTGCCGCTGGGCCTGGCGCTGACGATCGGCGCCGGCGCGCTGAAACTGGCCGACAAGCACGCGGCGAAAGCCATCCTGGAAGCCGATGCCGACCTGGCCCGCCACCTGGCCTTGCTGTTCGCGGGCGTGCTGTTCCTGCTGGCCTGCGCCACGCTGGACGCGGGCCGCGCGGCGCTGGCCGTCGACCGCCGCCGCACCTCGGCCGTCAAGGCCTGGTGGCGGGGCCTCGGCATGCTGCGCCGGCGTCCGCTGGCCAGCCTGGCCATCTACCTCGTCATCACCTTGCTGGGACTGGCGCTGTACGCGCTGCTGGGCGTGGCGCGCCTGAACCTGGCCGCGCCCGGTCCACTGGCCATCGTGGCCGGCTTGCTGGTGACGCAGCTGGCGGCGCTGGTGCTGGCGTGGATGCGCAGCGCGCGCCTGTTCGCGCTGATCGACGTCAAACGCTCGCTGGCGTAATCAAGTCCCCAGGCGCCCTTCATCGGCGAGAAAGTCGATGAAGGTGCGCACTTTCGAAGACAGGTAGCGGCGGCTCGTGTAGACGGCGTACACCTTGCCGCCCGCCAACTTGAAATCATCGAAAAGGCGCACCAGCCGCCCCGCCGCCAGGTCCGCATCCGTCTGCCACGACGGCAGCAGCGCGATGCCCATGCCGTCGAGCGCGGCCGCGTGCAGCAGGCTTTCGTTATTGCATTGCAGGACGGGCGAAAACTTCACCGTCTCGCGCCCCTGCGGCCCGTCGAAATCCAGTTCATTACCGTTTGCCAGCAAGGAATAGCTGATCATGGCGTGTTGCGCCAGGTCTTGCGGCAGCTGCGGGTGGCCCGCGCGCGCCAGATAGGCGGGCGCGGCCACCAGGTGAAAGGCAATGCTGCCGATGGGCCGCGCGATCAGGGCCGGCGACGGCGCCTGACTGACGCGCAGGGCCAGGTCGAAACCCTCTTCCACCAGATTGACGACTCTTCCGCTGAGGTCGATGTCGAACGTCACTTCCGGGAAGCGTTCGCGGTAGGCGGCCAGGGTGCGCGTGAAGATGGCGTTGGCGAACCAGACGGGCGCGCTCAGGCGCAGCATGCCGCGCGGCACCACCGTCGTGCGGCCGACCGTCGCTTCCACCTCGTCGAGATTGTCGAGCATGTCGCGGCACTGTTCAAAATACACCTTGCCGATTTCCGTCAGGCTCAGGTGGCGGCTGCTGCGGTTCAGCAAGCGCGCGCCCAGGTGGCGCTCCAGGTGCATCACATGCTTGCTGACCATGGCCGGCGACAGATCGAGGCGCTCGCTGGCGCGCACGAAACTGTCCAGTTCCACCACGGCGCGAAACACGCGCATGCTGCGCAAGGTATCCATGACGATCCGATCATCAACAAAATGGAAATGATATATCAATAATTGCGATCTTGATCAACTGGCTGGGCATGACTATCATCGATAGCATCAGTCATTCCACTCCGGAGCCGCCATGCAAGAGCACACCTTTCCCACTTACTTCCTGTCGCACGGCGGCGGCCCGTGGCCGTTCATGAAAGACCAGTTCGGCGGCCGCTACGACGTGCTGGAAGCGTCCTTGCAGGATATCCCGCGCCAGATCGGCGCGCGGCCGAAGGCCGTGCTGGTCGTCACGGCGCACTGGGAAGGGCCGCAATTTCTCGTCTCGGCCAGCCCCCGGCCGGACATGATCTACGATTATTCGGGCTTTCCGCCGCACACCTATCAAATCCAGTACCCGGCGCCCGGCGCGCCGGAACTGGCGGCGCAGGTCAAACAATTGCTGGACGCGGCTGGCCATCCGGCGCGCCTCGACCATGAGCGCGGTTTCGACCATGGCACCTTCAGCGCCCTGTTCCCCATCTACCCGCAGGCCGACATGCCGCTGGTGCAGCTGTCGCTGAAACACGGCTACGACCCGCTGACGCACGTCGAGGTGGGCCGCGCGCTGGCCAGCCTGCGCCGCCAGGGCGTGCTGATACTGGGCAGCGGCCTCAGTTACCACAACCTGCGCCAGTTCGGCCAGGCGGGCGCCGTCGCCTCGCACCAGTTCGACGCCTGGCTGCGCCAGACCATGGCCCTGCCGCCGGAACAAAGATTGGAGCAATTGCTGGCCTGGGACAGGGCGCCCGGCGCGCGCCAGGCCCATCCGCAGGAAGACCATTTGCTGCCGCTGATGGTGGCGCTCGGCGCGGCCGAGCAGGAAGCGGCGCAGGTGGTGTATCACGAGGAGGATTTTTTTGGCGCGCTGGCGGTGACGAGTTTCCGGTTTGGCTAAGGCGGCAACATAAACCCGCACAGCGAAAATGCCGGGGTCGGACGGGGACGCCGAGTCCCTCAGGGTCCGACCCCAGTCGTCGCTGTTGGGTTAAAAAAAGCCGCTAACAAGCGGCTTTTAGTTCATTACGTGCCGCGCTTGCCGCGCGCCGCATTCTTCGCCTTCTCGGCAGCGATCTCCGCTGCCTTGGCCGCTTTTTCCGCCATCTCGGCCGCGTGCTGGGCCAGCAGGGCCGCGCGCGTGTCCGGCGTTTCCAGAGAGATACGTCCGAGGATGCCGCTGCGGTAATCGAGCAGCAGGGTGTGCGACGCTTTCTCGAAATCGTAGTCGCCGCCCTTGATGCGGAAACCGCGCTTGGCGGCGATGCCCTCGACCACGCCGATGGCGTCGACTTCATCGACCTTGGTGCCGTAGCGGGTTGCCAGCAAGTCCGGGTAGCGCTTGAGCAATTCCTCGGCCAGGAACACGGCCACTTCCTCTTCGATCAGCGCGTTCGAGCCGATGGCGTGGCTGGCCGCCAGCATCAGGCCGTCGCTGGGGATGGCGATCTTCGGCCACAGCATGCCGGGGGTGTCGACGAGGATGGTGTTCTTGTCCAGGTACAGCTTTTGCTGCATCTTTGTAACAGCCGGCTCGTCGCCCACCTTGGCCACGCGCTTTTTCAGCAGCGCGTTCATCAGGGTCGACTTGCCCACGTTGGGGATGCCCATGATCATGATGCGCAGCGGCTTCGTCGGCACGCCGCGGTGCGGCGCCAGCGATTTGGCCAGGTCCGGAATGCGCGCCACGTCGCCCGGCTTCTTGGTCGTCATCGCATACGCGGTCACGCCTTCCTGGGCATTGAAATACGCCACCCAGGCGGCGGTGGCGGCAGGGTCGGCCAGGTCGGTCTTGTTGAGGATTTTCAGGCAAGGGCGCTGGCGGAACAGGCGCAGCTCGTCCACCATGGGATTGCAGCTGGCTGCCGGCAGGCGCGCGTCCACCACTTCAATCACCAGATCGGTGTTTTCCATGGTCTCGGCCGCTTTCTTGCGGGCCGCGTTCATGTGTCCTGGGTACCATTGTATCGCCATGCTCTTGCTTTCAAAATCGTTCGGTCAATCCGCTATTTTACGTGGTTGCCGCCACGACGTCCCATTTTCCGCCACCAGCGCCAGCCGTGCGACACGAACGAGACAATTGGTGATAATTTGGCAGTTACATGAATGATAAGATCCGCAGTCCGTCCAGCCTGGCCGGCTCCCCATCGCAAGCTTAACCTGACACGCATTCCATGCACTTTTCCCGCTTTTGCCTCCTCACCTCCCTTTACGCCTGCCTGCTGCCCGCCATGGCCCAGGAAAAACCGGCGGCGCCGGGCGACGCGGTGAATCAGGAAATGCAGCAGATCGTCGACGTGCAAGGCACGCGCGATCCCGACCTGCGCCCCTACCGCACCATGCTCAGGGGACTCGACGCGTATGCCGACCACCAGCGCCTGGCGCCAGCCGCGCCGCTGCGCTTCATGCTGATACCCGCCACGCCCCAGGCCAGGCTCGATGGCGTGACCCTGCACCTGTCAGCCGACAACCTGTCGATCCCCGTGCCGCTGGCGGCGGATGGCGGTTTCACTTTGTCGCGCGACAAGACCGCCTACGATGCGAATGCCGACCTGGTCAGCAACAAGAAGCGCGATACCTTGCGCTGGCGCGCCGACATCCACACGCCGGGCTTGCCGCAGAACGTGCGCCGCCTGGGCGACTTGCGCCTGGAATGCGAAATCCGCTGGGCCGTCGAGCAGGACGAATTGTCCTTTGTGCGGCGCAACCTGTTCCGCCTGGCGGGCGGACCGTGCCACTCGTCGCTGATCCACGTGCCGTTTCCCGTGGCCCGCAAGCTGCTTGCCGTGCAGGCGCGCTCGGGCGAGCGCACCCTGGACATCCGCCTCACGCAAGACCGCCAGCGCTACGTGCCGCCGCTGCATGACGTGAACTGGGACGACGATACCCTGCTGACCCTGACGTACGCCGACGAGGGCAAGATGGCTGGAGCCGCTCCGGCAGCGCCCTTGCAGACAATGCAGCATCAGTGAGGCGCGCCCGGGAAGCCAGGTCAAATATTTCCACATGGATTTTTATATTTACTGAAAGAAACAAAAAAGTATGCTCTAATATCGCCTCTTAAATGAAAAGCAATTATTTTCCAGGCTGGCTCCCGCCGGGGAGATAGGCGATGGGGATAGTGCGATATGATGATGGAACACACTGGCATGGCGCCCAAGCGCGTGCCGCGCAATGACTGGAAGAAGGAATGCCGGCAGTTGCAGGGCCAAGTAGCGCAGCTGGAAGAACGGTTGAAGCGCCAAAGCGCGGACAGCTATGGCTTGCAAGTGCTGTATGACCAACTGGTCAATGAAATCAAGCATCACCGCGACATGTTGCAGCTCGACAGTTTTGACGCGGACAAATCGTCGCTCGTCTACACGCAAGCCTGGCGCCGCTTCATGGCCGGCGATGCGCTCGACTACCAGACGCACCGCCACACGAATTCCCGCAGCCGTCCGAGTTTGCTTTAGCCCGAGTTTGCTTTAGTTAAAGCTCCGCCAGCGCCTTCACGTGCGCCGCCACGCTGCGGCCCAGGGACGACAGGTTGTAGCCCCCTTCCAGGCAGCTGACGATGCGGCCCTTGCCATACTGATTGGCCACGGCCATCATTTGCTGCGTCATCCACGTGTAGTCGGCCTCCACCAGGCCCATGCCGCCCACGTCGTCTTCACGGTGGGCGTCGAAACCGGCGGAAATGAAAATCATCTGCGGCTGCTGCCGGTGCAGCGCGGGCAGCCAGTGGTCGAGCACCAGCTGGCGCACGGCGTCGCCCTTCGAGCGGGCCGGCACGGGCACATTGACGCGCGTGTCCGTATACGATTCCACGTCGCTGTACGGATAGAACGGGTGCTGGAAAAAGCTGACCATCAGGATGCGCGGATCATTTGCCACGGACTCGGCCGTGCCATTGCCATGGTGCACGTCGAAATCGACGATGGCGACTCTTTCGAGCCCGCGCACGTCGAGCGCATGCTTGGCGGCGATGGCGATATTATTGAACAGGCAAAAACCCATGGGTTCGCTGGGCCGCGCGTGGTGGCCGGGCGGGCGGATCGCGCAAAAGGCGTTGCTGATCTCGCCATCGATGACGGCATCCGTGGCAGCTACGGCCGAGCCAGCGGCGGCCAGCGCCGCCTCATAGCTGTGCGCGTTGAGCAGGGTGTCGCCGTCGAGCGGGTAGTAGTCACCGGCCTGCGGCACATTGTCGCGCACCAGGCCGATCGCCGTCGCACTGTGGTTGCGCTCGATATCGGACAATTGCGCATGCACGCCATCGCGGTGCTCGACCAGGTCGCTGATGTGCGCGAGGATCAATTGATCATTGATGGCCTGCAAGCGGGCCGGCGATTCGGGATGCCAGTCGCCCATTTCATGGCGCTGGCAATCGGGATGGGTATAAATGGCTGTGCTCATGCGCTGTACTGGTTACCTCTGTCTCTGTCCGTTCTCCGGGAACACTGCATGGCATTCCTGTTCGCCCTGCGCGTTCTCGCATAAAATCACTGGCCGGTCTGTGCCGCTACTGCACTAATCTACCACGAGCCCGGCACGGGCGGGCGGCACGGCTTGACTTGGCCAAAGCAATTGTAAATTAAATAATCCGACTTACTGTGATAGAAATAGCATGTTTTCGAAAATACACCAGGCCGCACAGCAGATCGGCGAAGTTCTCGTCGGCAAACACTTGCAGATCCGCCAGGCCCTCGCCTGCGTGCTGGCCGGCGGCCACCTGCTGATCGAAGACGTGCCCGGCGTGGGCAAGACGACTCTGGCGCACGCGCTGGCCATCTCGCTGGGCCTGCAATGGAAGCGCCAGCAATTCACGAGCGACCTGCTGCCCGCCGACGTGGCCGGCATGAGCGTGTATGACCGGGGCAGTGGCAGCTTCATCTTCCACCCTGGTCCCCTGTTTACCCAGGTGCTGCTGGCCGACGAGATCAACCGCGCCACGCCGAAGACGCAATCGGGCTTGCTCGAAGCGATGGAAGAGCGGCAAGTGACGCTCGACGGCGTCACGCGCGCCCTGCCGCAGCCGTTTTTCGTCATCGCCACGCAAAACTGCGCGCACCAGCTGGGCACCTTCCCCCTGCCCGAATCGCAGCTCGACCGTTTTCTCATGTGCGTCACCCTGGGCTACCCCGATGCGGCCGCCGAACGGGAACTGCTGCTCGGTGCCGACCGCCGCGCCATGCTGCAAACCTTGCCGGCCGTCATGAACGCGGAAGAGTTGCTACAGGCGCAAGCAGGCCTGCGCGCCATCCACGCCTCGGCCGCCGTCGTCGACTACGTGCTGGCTATCGTGCATGCCACCCGCGTGCCGGGCGTGTTTGCCGATGGCCTGAGCCCGCGCGCCGCGCTGGCCTTGCTGCAAGCGGCGCGCGCCTGGGCCGCCCTGGCCGGACGCGACCACGTCACGCCCGACGATGTCCAAGCTGTGCTGCTCCCCGTCTGCGCCCACCGCCTGCATGCGGCGCAAGGGGCGACGGACAGCCGCAGCCTGCTGCAGCAATTGCTGCTGGCAACTCCCGTCTGACCGCCATGCGCCTGCGCACCATCCGCTGGCTGCCGGCGCGCCCCTGGCTGGGCGCGCAGCGCGTGCACATCCGCCCCTCGCGCGCGGGCCTGGCGTTTGCCGCGCTGCTGCTGGCGCTATGGATCGCCGCCGTCAATTACCGCCTGGGCCTGGGCTATGCGCTCACATATTTCGCGGCCGCCTGCGCCATCGCCGACATGCTGTTTGCCAGCCGCAACCTGGCGGGCCTGGCGCTGGCCGCCAAGCCGGGCCAAGCTGTGTTCGCTGGCGGCCAGGCCACGTTCACCTTGCGCCTGATCAACCGCAGCACACGCCCGCGCCATGCGATCCAGCTGGCCGTGATCGATTCCAGCGCAGCGCCCAGCCTGGCCGATATCGATGCCCACGGAGAAACGGCCATCCAGATCGTCGTAGCGGCGCGGCAACGCGGCTGGCTCGCTGCCCCGCCCTTGCGCCTGTCCGGCAGTTTCCCGCTGGGCCTGTTCGTTGCCTGGTGCCATTGGCAACCCGAGGCGCGCGTGCTCGTGCATCCGCAGCCCGAGCAGAACGCGCCGCCGCTGCCCTTGCCGGCCAGCACGGTGCAGCAGACACAACAAGCAAAACAGGCACAACAGCCACACTCGTCCGGCGGCGCCCTGGAACTGGCCGGCGTGCGCGCCTACCAGTCCGGAGACCCCTTGCACCGCCTGGCCTGGCGCCAGATCGCCCGGCATGACGGCGAGCATTTATTCAGCAAGCAATTCCAGCCAGCCGCCGACGCGCAAGCAGGCGCAGCCCGTGGCAGCATCGTGTTCGATCTCGCCGCCTTGCACGCGCTGTCGCCGGAAGTGAGCCTGTCCCGTCTGGCCGCCTGGGTGTTGCAGGCGGAACGCACGGGCTTGCCATACGGCTTGCGCCTGGGCGCGCTGACTCTGGCGCCGGCCTTGGGCGCCAGCCAGCGCGACGCCTGCCTGCGCGCGCTGGCGCTCCATGATGTGCCGCACGGTTCGCCACACGATTGGCCGCACGATGGGCGGCACGATTGGCCGCCAGCGCAGGCGACGCCATGAAAGCCTGGCTGACCAATTTGCCGCGCGACAAGGCCGACATCGTGCTGCTGTTGCTGGCCGCCGCCATGGTGCTGGCGCCGCACGCGCTGCACCTGCCCCCGTGGCTGTCGGCCGCCGCCGCAGCCCTTCTACTGTGGCGCGCCATCATTACCGTGCGGGGCCGGCGCCAGCCGCGGCTGACCGTGCTCGCGCCGCTGGCCTTGCTGGGCATCGCCGGCGTCTACGCCAGCTATGGCACCGTGCTGGGACGCGATGCGGGCGTGGCCATGCTGGCCCTGCTGCTAGCCCTGAAATCGCTGGAAATGCATGGCCGGCGCGACATCTTCGTCTTTGTCTTCCTCAGTTTTTTCCTCCTGCTGGCGAACTTCTTTCATGCGCAAGGCATCCTCAGCGCCGCGTGGATGCTGGCCACCGTCATCGTCCTGCTGGCCGCCCTGCTGTCGGCCCAGTACGGCGCCGTGCAGCCGCGCCTGGCGCAAAGGCTGCGTTTGCTGGGTCGCATGCTGGCGCTGGCCCTTCCCCTGTCGGCCGTACTGTTTCTGGCCGTGCCACGCATCGACGGCCCCCTGTGGGGCGCGGCGCCGGAAGGCGCGCAGGCGCGCACGGGCTTGTCCGACAGCATGCAGCCGGGCGCCATCGCCTCGCTGGCTCTGTCAAGCGAACCCGTCTTCACGGCCCGTTTCAGTACACCACTCCCGCCGCAAGAGCAGCTGTACTGGCGCGGCGTGGTGCTGGGCGACTTCGACGGCGCCACCTGGACGCGCAGGGGCGCTGGCCAGCGCGCACCGGCCAGCGACAACCGGATAGACATCGCACTGGAAGGCCAGCCCAGCCACTACGAAGTAACCTTGCAAGCGAGCGGCCAGCGGCGCATCTTCGCGCTCGACGTGCCGCGCAGCATCGAACGCCTGCCCGGCAATCCGTATGTCGTGTCGTCCGCGCTGGAAGTGCTGACCATACAGCCTATTACTTCGACCGTCCGTTACCGCGTCAGTTCCCTGCCCCGCTACCGGCTGCAGGCGGGCCTGTCGGCCGCGCAGCAGCAGCCATGGCTGGCCTTGCCCGCTGGCAGCAATCCGCGCAGCGTGGCCTGGGCCCGCGCATTGCGCGGCCAGGGCGCGCAGGCGCTGGCGCCCGCCGACGCCATCGCCGCCGTGCTCGATCACTTTCGCCGCGCGCCCTTCCGCTACACCCTGCAGCCGCCACTGCTGGGCAAGCATGGCGTCGACGACTTCCTGTTCACCACGCGGGCGGGCTTTTGCGAACATTATGCGGGCAGCTTCGTCGTGCTGATGCGCGCCATGGGCATGCCCGCGCGCGTCGTCACCGGTTACCAGGGCGGCCTTCGCAACGGCACGGACAACAGCCTGAGCGTGCGCCAGTCCGACGCTCATGCGTGGAGCGAAGTGTGGCTGGCCGGCCGGGGCTGGGTGCGAGTCGATCCCACCGGCGCAGTCGCGCCCCTGCGCACCGAGCGCAACCTCGACGCCGCCCTGCCGCCGGCCCCGTCGCCGCTGACGGCGTGGCGCGCGCTGGCCGGCCTCGATGGCGGCGCGCACGGGGCGCTTGCCGCGTGGCGCCAGCAATGGCAGCAGGCCGAGCACGTCTGGAGCAACTGGGTGCTCGACACCACGCCGCAGCGCCAGCGCGCCATGCTCGATGGCTTGAAAAACGTGCCCGCAAAAAAGCTGGCACTCGCTTGCGCCGTGCTGGCCCTGCTGGCCGCCGTGGCTGGCGCGCTGGTCTGGTGGCGGCAGGCGCGGCAAGGCGATCCGCTCGACGCCCTGTACGCGCAGTTTTGCCAGCAGCAGGCGCGGCGCGGCTACAGCCGTGCGCCGCATGAAGGCCCGCACGGTTATGCTGCCCGGCTGGCCGCAGGCAAGGCCAGCCCCGAGGCGCACGCCGCCATTGCACAGTTTCTGGCAATCTATGCCGCGATGAAGTATGGTAATGCCAACCCAGACGAACAATTCCGCGCGCGGCGCAACTTGCGCCGCCTGTTAACCCAATGCCGATGAGACGCTCCTTGTTACCGATCAAATACCCCGCCCTGTCCCTGCTCCTCGCCCTTCCCCTGTGTCTGTCCACCGCGCATGCTGGCGAAAACAGCAATATTTCCGCTGCCGACCGGGCCCGTGCCGTGCGCGCGGCCAAGACGCCACCCGCCAAGACAGCGGCCAAAAAAGCACCGGCGAAATTCGACTTCGAAGGCGAATTTGTCGACTATGCCAACTGGAAAGAAGTACGCGCCTTCCTCGACGAGATGTCCGCCAAACACGGCTTTAACCGCGCCGAACTCGATGTCCTGATCGGCAAGGTGCGCTATGTCGAGTCGACCGTGCAACTGATGAAGCCGGCGCCACCGGGCAAGCCGAAGAACTGGCAAGCGTACAGCGCCCGCTTCATCGAGCCGGTGCGCATCAATGCGGGCGTGAAATTCTGGGAAGAGAATGCCGATGCGCTGGCGCGCGCCGAACGCGAATATGGCGTGCCGGCCGAGATCATCGTCGGCATCATCGGCGTGGAAACCGTGTACGGACGCAACACGGGCCGTTTCCGCGTGCTCGACGCGCTGACGACCCTGGCGTTTTCCTATCCGGAAAGCCCGACGCGCGCCGCGCGCATGGAGTTTTTCAAGGGAGAGCTGGAAAACGCGCTGCTGTACGCGCGCAAGGATGGCATCGATCCCTTGACCCTGCTCGGCTCGTATGCGGGCGCCATCGGCCTGCCCCAGTTCATGCCTAGCAGCATCATGAAATATGCGGTGGACTTCGATGGCGATAGTCACATCGACCTGCGCAATTCCACGGCCGACGCCATCGGCAGCGTCGCGCATTTCCTCGTCGAGCACGGCTGGCGGCGCGACGACCCGGCCATCAGCACGTATCCCGTCACCGTCTCGGCCAGCCGCGCCTGGGAAAAATTCATCGGCCAGGGCTTGCAAGCGAAGTACCGGCTGGCGGAAATGCAGGAGGCGGGCGTGAGTGCCGGCCCGTCCACACCCCAGAACATGCTGTTTGGCCTGATCGATCTGCAAAATGGTTCAGAAGCAACTGAGTATCACTTGGCAACCAATAACTTCTTTGCTATAACTCAGTACAACAGAAGTTATTTTTATGCCATGTCAGTGATCGACTTGGGCAAGGCCATCAGTCAAGTGCGCGCACGCTAACCGAAAGTCAGTGTAAAGTTATAATATTACTTGTAAGAAAGCGTAAGGGATGTTGAAGCGACCAGAAAACAAGTCTATGGTAGGGCCGATAACATGTGCCAGCCTTGCTCGCCAGCCTTTGTGCGGCACGGAATACGGAAATGGTTTTATACTTAACTTTTGTCAAAGTACAATTTTTGTTCTATCATAGAGCATAATAAAGAATAAATAGGTGTTGCAACAAGACAACACCTATTTTGTACAAAGCAAGATTGCTGGGCTTTCCGGCCTGAAATTGAATCCTGTTGTACAATTGTGTATATATTACGAAAAACTGTATCCCGGATCGTACCGTGTGTGAATTCGTTCCTTTTAGTAAAGAATGAACATGAACGCAGCAAGAGCGAGCTCCGAGTGTTTTTTACTTTGCAGTGCAACTACAGAAGGAACAATAACATCATGACAAACCAAGTCGGCATTGATATGAACAGCGATTCGGACTCCGACGATCTGCTTCAGTACAACCCAAACAGACTGCTCGATACCCTGATCGAAAACCTGCGCCTGAAAAACGACGCTGCCCTGTCCCGCGCGCTGGAAGTTGCGCCGCCAGTCATCAGCAAAATCCGCCACCACCGCCTGCCGGTCGGCGCATCGCTGCTGATCCGCATGCACGAAGTCAGCGACCTGAGCATCCGCGACCTGCGTTACCTGATGGGTGACCGCCGCAACAAATTCCGCATCAGCGACAAGCAATTCAAGCCAAAAGAAGGCGAAACGCCACAAGGCTGATCCTGCCAGTTCCGCAGGTTTTCCCTCCCCGCCATGGGGAGGGGGTATTTCCAGCAGTTCTCAGGCCGTTCTGGCCGACATTATTTTCCCTTATCAACAATCAAGCAGGAAACACACCGGTAGATAAGTAGCGGTCGCCACGGTCGCACACGACAAACACGATGGTCGCGTTTTCCACCGTTTGCGAGATGCGCAGCGCGATTTCACAGGCGCCGGCTGCCGAGATGCCGCAGAACAAGCCTTCTTCCGCCGCCAGGCTGCGCGCCATGCGTTCAGCCACGCCCTGGCTCACATACTCTACCTGGTCGACGCGCGATTTATCGTAGATTTTCGGCAGGTACGCTTCCGGCCACTTGCGGATGCCGGGAATCTGCGAACCTTCCTCGGGCTGCGCGCCGATGATCTGGATGGCGGGATTCTGTTCCTTCAAATAGCGCGACACGCCCATGATGGTGCCCGTCGTGCCCATGGCGCTGACGAAATGCGTAACCTGGCCATTCGTATCGCGCCAGATTTCCGGCCCGGTGCTTTCATAGTGGGCGCGCGCATTGTCTTCATTGGCGAACTGGTCGAGGATGATGCCACGGCCATCCTTCTGCATCTGCTCGGCCAGGTCGCGCGCATATTCCATGCCGCCCGTCTTCGGCGTCAATAAAATGTCGGCGCCGTAGGCGGCCATGCTCTGGCGGCGCTCCACGCTCAGGTTATCGGGCATCAGGAGCAGCATCTTGTAACCGCGCAAGGCGGCGGCCATGGCCAGCGCGATGCCCGTATTGCCGCTGGTCGCCTCGATCAGGGTATCGCCCGGCTTGATGACGCCGCGCTCTTCAGCGCGCTTGAGCATGGACATGGCCGCGCGGTCCTTCACCGAGCCGGCTGGATTATTGCCTTCCAGCTTGCCCAGGATGACGTTGTTGCGCGCAAGCGCATCGGCACCCGGCAAGCGCGTCAGCTGCACCAGCGGGGTATTGCCTATCGTATCTTCAAGTGTCTTGTAAGCCATCGTGTCTGTTTGAGTAGGTTCAACAAAGACCCATTCTAATATGAGATGCCGGCCCGCGTATCGCTGATCGGCTCCAGCAGCCGGGCCCGCGCGCGCCCCTTGCTGCGCCGCCACATGCGGCATGGCGCCTGCCGCGCCGCCATTTCCGGGCGTACACAAGGGGTATTGCGGCAGGCGTGCGCCGCATGCGCTAGACTCGTCACTGTTAGTTATTTTTGTTATTTGCTTATTCAGCCTCCGAACGGACTCGCCATGGCCAGCAGCACACCCGAATTCATTCCCGAAACGACGCAGGACGATCCCGTCCAGTTCGCCACGCTCGACTTGCAGGGCCGCAGCCACCAGATCTCGCCCGTCTTCAATGGAATCGAACTGCAGCGCTTGCAGCGCTATGGCACGCTGCAGCGCTTTGCCGATGGCGATACGCTGTTCGAGGCAGGCAGCAGCAGCTTCGGCATGCTGGTGATACTGTCCGGACGGGTCAGCATCAAGCGCCACGAAGTGATGGGACAGGCGTCCGTCCTGCGCGAAGTGGGCGTCGGCCACTTCATTGCCGAAGTGGCGCAATTGTCCGGCCGCCCCACCCTCGTCAACGGCAGCGCCGTGGGCGCCGTGGAATTGCTCGACATCAGTTCGGAATCCCTGCGCGCGCTGATCGTGGCCGAGGCGGAGATGGGCGAGCGCATCGTGCGCGCCCTGATCCTGCGCCGCGTGGCGCTGATCGAATCGAATTCGGGCGGCCCCGTGCTGGTAGGGCCGCGCGGCAATGGCAATCTGTTCCACCTGCAAAGTTTTCTGTCGAGCAATGGCCATCCGCACACGGTGCTCGATCCGGCCAGCGATGCGGCCGCCGCCGCGCTGGCCGAGCGCTACCAGCCTACGCCGCAGGAATGGCCGCTGGTGGTCTGTCCTGACGGCAAGATCATGAAGAATCCCGGCAATGCGGAACTGGGACGCTGTCTGGGCATGCTGCCCGATTTGTCCGGTGACAAGATCTTCGACGTGTTGGTGGTGGGCGCCGGTCCCGCCGGCCTGGCCACGGCCGTGTATGCGGCCTCCGAAGGCTTATCGGTCCTGGCGCTGGAACAGCGCGCGTATGGCGGCCAGGCGGGCGCCAGCGCGCGCATCGAAAATTACCTGGGCTTTCCCACCGGTATCTCCGGCCGCGCCTTGGCGGGGCGCGCCTATGTGCAGGCGCAAAAATTCGGCGTCGAAATCGCCACCCCGGCCAGCGCCGCCAACCTGCTGTGCGACACCTGGCCCCTGCGCATCAACTTGTGCGACGGCACGCAGGTGCGCGCCCGCACGGTGGTGCTGTCGTGCGGCGCGCGCTACCGCCGCCCCTCGCTGGCCAACCTGAAAACGTATGAGGGACGGGGCGTGTACTACTGGGCCTCGCCCATCGAAGCCAAGCTGTGCCGGCAGGAAGAGATCATCCTCGTTGGCGGCGGCAACTCGGCCGGCCAGGCGGCCGTGTTTCTCTCCGGTCACGCCGCCAAGGTCCACATGGTGATCCGCGGCGAAGGCCTGGCGGCCAGCATGTCGAGCTATTTGATCGAGCGCATTGCCGCCACGCCCAACATCACTTTGCACACGCATACGGAAATCATCGCCCTCGAAGGTGACGACGACGGCTTGACGGAGGTGCGCTGGCGCAACAACCGCACGGGCGAGGAAGCCGCTTGCGCCGTGCGCCGCGTCTTCCTGTTTGTTGGCGCCGATCCGAACACGGACTGGCTGCACGACTGCGCCGTGGCCGTCGATGAACAGGGCTTTATCCGCACGGGCTTCGACGTCACGCGCGCCGAATCCCGCGCCCACGGCCACGCAATCTATCCCCCAGACTTGCCCGACCGGGCCGCGCTGGAAACAAGCGTGCCGGGCGTGTTCGCCATCGGTGACGTGCGCGCCGGTTCCACCAAGCGCGTGGCCGCCGCCGTCGGTGAAGGCGCGGCAGTTGTTTCCCAGATTCACGGCTTCCTGGCGCGGCTGCCAGCCGGCTCCGCCTGAAAATCGTGCATTGTAGAAACTGCTACAATCGGCTGTTGCCATCCCGCTGAAAGAGTCCGCATGCTCCACACCACCAGGCTTTCCTCGCGCCGCAGCATGCCCGCGGTGCCCTGACGGTGCGCCGCATGTTCGTCAAATTGCTGCTGCTGGCCACCTTGTTTGCCATGCTCAGCATCGCCGCCCTGTACAGCTACGGGCGCTTCGCCGAGCGCTCGCTGGGCGCGCCTGGCACGGCCCTGCCCGTGGCGATGGATGCCACCCTGCTCGACCGCGTGCTGGCGCCGCAACTGACGCAACGCCCAGGCCACAGCGGCACGGCGCTGATCGACGATAATCTGGAAGCCTTCGCCCTGCGCGCCCTGAGCGCGCGCGAAGCGGGCCGCAGCCTCGACCTGCAATACTACATCTGGCATAACGACGTCACGGGACGGCTGCTCGTGCGCGAACTGCTGCGCGCGGCCGACCGCGGCGTGCGCGTGCGCGTGTTGCTCGACGATATCAACGCGCGTGGCCAGGACGCCGCCATCCTCGCGCTCGACAGCCACCCGCTGATCGACGTACGCATGTTTAACCCGGGCCGCAACCGCGACGGCATCTGGTTACGCGCCACGGAAATGGCTTTGCGCGCCGTCAGCCTGAACCGGCGCATGCACAACAAGGCCTGGATCGTCGACGGCAGGGTCGCCCTCGTCGGCGGACGCAATATCGGCGATGAATATTTCGATGCCGCCGAACAAGTCAATTTCCAGGATGCCGACCTGCTGCTGGTGGGCCCCGCCGTGCAGCAGACGAGCGACATCTTCGACCGTTTCTGGAACAGCCGCGCCGTCATCCCCATCCACGCCTTGCACGCCGACAAGAACTCGGGTGCAGCGGAACTGCAGGCCGTGCGCGCCCGCCTCGACGCACTGACGGGCGAACTGGGCGCCTCACCCTACCTGCGGCAACTGACGGATGCGGGCCAGTTGCAAGCCCACCTCGATGGCCGCGTGCGCCTGCACTGGAGCGAGAAAGTGCAGGTGCTGTCGGATCCGCCGGAAAAAGCCGCGCCCGTGGCCAGTTTGCAGCGCAGCGAGCACTGGCTCATGCACAGTTTACTTCCCCTGCTGACGGAGGCGCGCGCGGAAGCGCTGCTGACTTCGCCATACTTCGTGCCCGGCGCGGCGCTGACGCGGACCCTGGGCGAAAAAGTCGCCGCCGGCGTCAAGGTCCAGGTGCTGACCAACTCGCTGGCCGCCACCGACGTGGCCCTCGTGCATGCGGGCTATGCGCGCTACCGCCAGGCGCTGCTGGGCGGCGGCATCGAACTGTATGAATTGAAGACCCAGCACCGCAAGCGCATCAGCCTGATGGGGTCGAGCCGCGCCAGCCTGCATACCAAGGCCATGGTGGTGGACGGTCAGCGGGGCTTCGTCGGCTCCTTCAACCTCGATCCCCGCTCGGCCCAGCTCAATACGGAGATGGGCGTGCTGTTCGACGATGCCGCGCTGGCGAACGACATGCGCGCGCTGTTCCACCATTCGACGGCGAGCGACACCAGCTATCGTTTGCTCCTCGACAACGGCGCCCTGCGCTGGTCCGACGCCACCGAAGTGCCCGCCAAAGTGTGGACGCACGACCCGGAAGCGGGTGTCTGGCGCCGCATGCTGGTATCCGTGATGCGCTGGCTGCCGATCGAGTCGCAGCTGTAGCCGCACATGGCATGCAAAGACTTTAATCCCGGCAAGATTGCTACCTAAAAATACTTGTTGTTTTCAAGACATGTTAGATGCTGTTTTACCAAACGCTGCTATAATCGCTTCAACGAGACACCACCGCTGTCTCTGCAATACCTTTCTCGCCCCTTCCGCGATTGAATCCAACGTTGGCCAAAAGCTCGCCGACAGACTGCAACACTACCCTGTCACTTTTGGAGCTTTATCATGCGTAACACATCTACTTTGCTGGCGCTGGCCGCCGCTTCCCTGTGCGTCACTGCCGCCCAGGCCGCCACGACCAACCTGGTCAAGAATGGCGATTTCGAACTGACCAGCAACGGCACCTCGAAACAACTGAACGAAGGCACGTACGCCCGCGCGGACCGCACCTACCTGAGCGACTGGTCCAGCAAGGGCTACAACTTCGTCTTGAACGGCAACAACATCGACGACACCAACGCCGCGACGGCGCTGGCCTTGTGGGGCCCGAATTCCTACAGCGGCCGCGGCCCGCAAAACGGCCTGGGCGTCAGCCCCACGGGCGGCAATGTGCTGGCGGCGGACTGGGATTACTTTCCCGGCCCCGTCACGCAGCAGGTGAGCGGCCTCGTCCCCGGCCAAGCCTACACCCTGAGCTTTTCGTATGGCGCTGGCCAGCAAGTGGGTTTCCGCGGCGACAATCCCGTCAATTACTGGGACGTTGCGCTGGGCAGCAGCAAGCAGCAGACGGCATCGCTGGCCAACGTCAGCCAGGGCTTCACGGGCTGGCACCAGGCCAGCATGACCTTCACGGCCACGGACAGCAGCGAATTGCTGTCGTTCATGGCCAAGGGCAGCCCGACGGGCGCGCCACCGTTCATGCTGCTCGATGGCGTGTCGCTGGTGTCGGCCGTGCCGGAACCGTCGACCTGGGGCATGCTGATCGGCGGCCTGGGCTTGCTGGGCTTTATGGCGCGCCGCCGCAAGACGGCCGTTGCGGCCTGAGACAGCAGCACTGCTTACTGCTTGATGGAATAAAATGAGCCTGCTGCACACCTTGCAAACCCAGTTGCCCGGCATCGTCATCGACGTGCTGCGCCTGAGCCTGTGGCTGGTGTTGCTGGCCGTGATCTTCGTGCCGCTCGAACGCTTCTTTGGCGAACGCCATGCGGGGCGTTCCCGTACGGAACTGTTCAGCGACCTGGGCTTTTATTTCATCAGCAGCCTGCTGCCGGCCGTCTTGCTGGCCGCGCCGCTGGCCATCATTGCCGTCGCTGGCCAGCGCTGGCTGCCGGACGCCATCCCCGCCACCTTGTCCGCCCTGCCCCTGTGGGGCAAGCTCCTGCTGGGCTTGCTGATCGGCGAAGTCGGCACTTACTGGGGACATAGACTCAGCCATGAAATGCCATGGCTGTGGCGCTACCATGCCGTGCACCACAGCACGGAACAGCTGTATTTCCTCGCCAATACGCGCACCCATCCCGTCGACATGGTTGTCACGCGCCTGTTCGGCCTGACACCGCTGTATCTGCTGGGCCTGGCCGGTCCCGGCGCGGCGGGCAGCGCCGCACCTGTGCTCTTGCTGCTGGTTGGCACCGTCTGGGGCTTCTTTATCCACGCCAACCTGCGCTGGCGCTTCGGCCCGCTGGAATGGCTGGTGGCGACGCCCGCCTTCCACCACTGGCACCACAGCAAGGTCGAGCACATCAACCGCAACTACGCCTCGACTTTACCCGTGCTGGACCGGCTGTTCGGCACCTATCACTTGCCGCGTACGTGGCCCACCGCCTGCGGCATCGAGACGCCCATGCCAACGACGCTGGGCGGGCAACTGGCTGCGCCATTCCGGCGCACTGGCAAGCCGGAAGTCCAGGCCACAGAATAAAAAAAAACCCGCGCGGCCGGTACCACGCGGGGTTTTCTTCTCGTGCTGCGCGGCACCACCACGCAACACGCCTTACAGCAAACTACAGCAACACGCTTACTTTTTCTCGGCTTCAGCCTTCTTCGCGTCGGCAGCAGCCAGTTTGGCTTCCTTCTTCGCCGCCGCTTCCGCAGCCTTGGCTTCTTTCTTGGCGGCCGTTGCCGCTTTCTTCGCGGCAGCGGCTTCCTTCTTCGTCTCGGCAGCCGTTTTCACGGGGGCGGCATCGGCGGCGGCAGGCGCAGTGGCGGCGGCAGGGACGACCTTGGCGGCAGCAGCTTCTTTTTTCGCGGCGGCAGCGGCGGCCTTGGCTTCTTTCTTGGCAGCAGCAGCTTCTTTCTTCGTTTCAGCGGCTGTCTTGGCTGGCGCCGCAGCGGTGTCGGTCGCAGCAGCTGGCTTCGGTGCGGCTTCTTTCGCTGCAACTTCCTTCACAGCAGTTTCCTTTTTTGCCGGGACAGCTTTCGCCGCCGGAGCAGGCGCCGCTGGCGCGCCGGACTTGGCCTGGCCATTCACTTGCAAGCCCGCTTCCGACAGCTTCAGGGAACTTTTCGGGCCGATGCCTTTTACGCGGGTTTCAAAATCGGCCCAATCCTTGAAGGCGCCGCCCTTGGCGCGTTCATCGATGATGGCTTTCGACGTGACGGGGCCGATGCCCTTGACGCTGTCGAGTGCCGCCTGGTCCGCCTTGTTGACATCGACCTGGGCAAAGGCAAAGCCCATCGTCGCGATCAGGGTGGCGATGGCCAGCAGTATTTTTTTGAACATGGATATCTCTCCGTAAGGTGGTTTCAAGATGACTCGAACGCAAAGGAGGAACGGCGCCTTAACGGCTTAACGGCTGGGGCGTGATACGGTTGACAAGACGGGACAGCGGAATGGTAGGAGAACCTGCGCCAGATCAAACGGACTGGCGCAGGCGAGATGCGGCATACAGCGGCATAGTTACTGCGGGAACAGCTCTTCTCGGGTGACGGTGGCCGTGCCCAGCTTGCCGACGACGATGCCGCCGGCGCGGTTGGCCGTGCGCACGGCCTCGCCCAGGCCCATGCCGGCGCCCAGCATGGCCGCCATGGTGGCGATCACCGTGTCGCCGGCGCCCGAGACGTCGAATACTTCGCGCGCATCGGTCGGCATGTGCAGCACTTCATCGGCCGTGTACAAGCTCATGCCTTCTTCCGAGCGCGTCAGCAGCAAGGCGTCCAGGCCCAGTTGCGCGCGCATCTGTTGCGCGCGTTCCGTGAGTTGCTCTTCCGTATTCCAGTTGCCGATCACGCGGCGCAGTTCCGATTTATTCGGAGTGAGCACTGACGCTCCGGCATAGCGACTGAAATCATCGCCTTTCGGGTCGACCATGACGATCTTGCCGGCAGCCCGGGCCGCCTTGATCATCTCGGCCACGTTCACCAGACTGCCTTTGGCGTAATCGGACAGTACCACCACATCATAGTGCGGCAACAGGGCATTGAATTGCGCCAGCTTGTCGCGCAGCACCCTATCGCTGGGTGCATCCTCGAAGTCGATGCGCAGCATCTGCTGCTGGCGGCCGATCACGCGCAGCTTGATGATGGTGGAAATGGCCGCATCGCGCTGCAGATAGCTGTGGATGCCGCCGCCTTCGAGCAGGCGCTCGACCTGGCTGCCGGCCTCGTCGTCGCCGACCACGCCCAGCAAACTCGTCTTCGCGCCCAGCGCGGCCGCGTTGCGCGCCACGTTGGCCGCGCCGCCGAGGCGCTCTTCGCGCTTTTCGATGCGCACGATGGGCACGGGCGCTTCCGGCGAAATACGGCTGACGTCGCCAAACCAGTAGCGGTCCAGCATCACATCGCCCACCACCAGCAGGCGCACCTGGGCCAATGCGGCCGGCGCCGTCAAGGCGACCACCTCTTGGGCGCTCATGCGCGCGTCAGGATCGAGCGGCCGATCCCGTGGTATTCGATGCCGTTCTCAGCCATGACCGCCGGCTCGAACAGGTTGCGTCCGTCAAAGATCACGGCCTGCTTGAGGCGCGCCTTGACCTGCTCGAAGTCAGGGCTGCGGAAGGCTTTCCATTCGGTCACGATGACCAGCGCATCGGCGTCCTGCAGCGCATCTTTCGAGCTGTCGGCAAAGCGCACCTTGGCCAATTGCTCCGGCGTCAGGTCCAGCTGCAGCACGCGGCGCGCCTCGGCCATGGCGACGGGGTCGTACACGGCCACGGTGGCGCCGCGTCCCAGCAAGTCGGCCAGCAGCACGCGGGCCGACGCTTCGCGCATGTCGTCCGTATTCGGTTTGAAGGCCAGGCCCCACACGGCGAAATGCCGGCCCGTCAGGTCTTCGCCGAAGCGAGTGACCACTTTGCGTCCCAGCACCTGCTTCTGCTGGTCGTTGACGGCCTCGACGGCGCGCAGGATCAGCAATTCCTGGCCGTGCCCGCGCGCCGTGCGCTCGAGCGCCTGCACGTCTTTCGGGAAGCAGGAACCGCCATAGCCGCAACCGGCGTACAGGAAGCTGTGGCCGATGCGCGGGTCGGAACCGATGCCGTGGCGCACGGCTTCGATGTCGACACCCACCTTGTCGGCCAGGTTCGCCAGTTCATTCATGAACGAGATGCGCGTGGCCAGCATGGCGTTGGCCGCATACTTCGTGAATTCGGCCGAGCGCACGTCCATCCAGTAGGTGCGTTCATGGTTGCGGTTGAACGGCGCGTACAGGCTTTTCAGCAATTCGCGCGCGCTCTCTCCGTCCGGCGTGGCGTCGACGCCGATGACGATGCGGTCGGGACGCATGAAGTCTTCGACGGCCGCGCCTTCCTTGAGAAATTCCGGGTTTGAGGCGACCGAGAACGTGGCGGCCACGCCCCGCGCGTCGAGTTCGCCCTGGATGGCGGCGCGCACTTTTTCAGCCGTGCCGACGGGCACGGTCGACTTGTCGACGATGACCTTGAAGTCCGTCATGTACTTGCCGATGCCGCGCGCGGCGGCCAGCACGTATTGCAGGTCGGCCGAGCCGTCTTCATCGGGCGGCGTGCCGACGGCGATGAATTGCATCACGCCGTGTGCGGCGGCGGCCTCGACGTCGGTGGAAAAGGTCATGCGCCCGGCGGCGCGGTTGCGCGCCACAACTTCTTCCAGGCCCGGTTCATGGATGGGGATGCCGCCGCTGTTGAGCAAGGCGACCTTCTGTGCGTCCAGGTCGAGGCAAAAGACGTCGTTGCCCAGCTCCGCCAGGCAGGCGCCGGTCACGAGGCCAACATAGCCGGTGCCGATAATAGTGATTTTCATGGATGTACCGTATGGATAAAAAGCAGGTCTTACATAGAAGTACACGCCACATTGCTCAGGGCAAGGTGACGTGTACGAATCAGTTCATGACATTGAGTTCTTCTGTGCGGCGTGGTGGGTAAGTCTCCCACTTGTTGCAGCCAGGGCAGTGCCAGTAGAACTGGCGCGCCTTGAAGCCGCAGTGGCTGCACTGGTAGCGGGCCAGCTTTTGCGTGTAGCCGTGCACGAGGTTTTTCACCATCGACAGCTCGGACCAGATCGCGGCCGGCGCATCCATCATGCGCGCTTCCAGCAGTTTATCGAGGCCCAGCAGGGTCGGCGTGCGGCGCAGCTCGGCGCTGACCAGCTGCTTCGCCGCTTCCACGCCATCGAGTTCGATGACGGCCTTGAAGACGACTTCGATCAGGTCGATCGACGACGCCTCTTCCAGGTAGGAGCGCAGCAGGTTGACGCCTTCCTGTGGACGGCCCAGCTTGGTGTAGCCATCCATCAGGCGCTGCGCCACCAGGGCCACGTGCGGCACGCTTTGCTGCTCCACGCGGCGCCAGGTGGTCAGCGCACCTTCCACGTCGCCGCGCGCCAGCAGCACGTCGCCCGTCAGGATGGTGGCGCGCACGCTCTTGCGGTCCGTCTGCAAGGCTTTTTCCAGCAGCGGCATGGCCTCGTCCGGTTTCATGTGCACGAGCGCGTCATGCGCCAGTTCACAATAGAACTGGGCGATTTCCTTCTGGCGCGCGCCGGCGCCCGATTCCTGCAAGCCCACGGCCGCTTCGATGGCGCGTGGCCATTCCTTTTCGCGCTGGTAGATTTCCAGCAGCGCGCGGCGCGCCTGGGCCGCATATTGCGTGTCGACCAGGCTGTTGAAAGTTTCTTCGGCACGGTCCAGCAGACCCGCCTTCAGGTAATCCATGCCCAGCTCGTAGGCGGCGTGGCCCTGCTGTTCCAGCGGCAGGTCCGGGCGCGCCAGCAAGTTCTGGTGCACGCGGATGGCACGCTCCGTCTCGCCGCGTCGGCGGAACAGGTTACCCAGCGCAAAGTGCATATCGGCCGATTCCGGGTCCAGCTTGACGACTTCGATGAAGGCATCGATAGCCTTGTCATGCTGCTCATTGAGCAGGAAGTTCAAGCCCTTGAAATAATTGCGCGGCAGGCTGCGCGATTCGGACACCAGTTGATGAATGTCCACACGCGCGGCAATCCAGCCCAGCGCGAAAAACATCGGGATACCCAAGAGCCACCAGAGTTCAAAATCCATGCGATTGTTTTTATTCGAGTAAGAGAGATAGGAGCGACGGCGGCGCTTACTGCGCGCTCACGCTGTCCGGTTGCGGCTGGACATTGCTGGCCACGCCAACGGTCTGCAGCGCGGCAATGGTGGTTTTTTGCTTGGTCGCTTCGCGGCGGTGACGGAACACGGTCGGCGTCAGGGCCAGTACGCCTAGGCTCGCGCCAGCGACAAAAAAGCCCAGCAGCATCAGGACCAGGGGGCCGCGAATTTCATAATTGAGAAAAACATGCAGGTCAACAACCTGCGCATTCTTCAGCGCAAAACTGAAGAACAGGACGAAAAGAACACAGCCAACGATGGTGGAGATGATTTTCATCGATACGTCCAGAAAGTACAAAAAATGCCCGTATGGCACAACCTTGGAATGCCTGACAGAAGCGTAGCGAGCGTCAGTGATTTGTGGCCAAGAAGCGCAACCGTACTTGAGTACGGTGAGCATCGCAGGCCGCAAAGCGCGACGCGCAGTAGCTTATGTCAGGTATTCTCAGCATATTAACAAAAAAAAGCGGCATCCAAGGACGCCGCTCTTTATGTCGCCTTCCAGCAGACGATTAATCCTCGATAATCGGTTGCCCGACCATCGCGTCCACGCGCTCGCGCAACTGTTTGCCCGGTTTGAAGTGGGGCACCCGTTTTTCGGGAACCATCACCTTGTCGCCAGATTTCGGGTTGCGGCCGATGCGCGGGGGCCTGCTGTTCAGGGCAAAACTGCCAAAACCGCGGATCTCGATACGCTGACCCGTCGCCAGGGCGTTGGTCATCGCATCGAGAATGGTCTTGACGGCATACTCCGCATCTTTCGCCACCAGCTGAGAATAACGCTCAGCGAGGCGGTTGATCAGCTCGGACTTTGTCATCTGCCGTATCCGCAGTCTTAGTTCTTGTTATCGAACTTAGCTTTCAACAAGGCGCCCAGGCTGGTGGTGCCCGAAGCTGCGTTGTTGTCGGTAGCTGCCATCTTCTGCATGGCTTCCTGGGTTTCCACGTTGTCTTTCGCTTTGATCGACAGTTGGATACCACGGGCTTTGCGGTCGATGTTCAACACCATAGCTTCGACGGTGTCGCCGACTTTCAGGTGCGTACCAGCATCTTCAACGCGGTCGCGCGAGATTTCGGAAGCGCGCAGGTAGCCTTCAACTTCTTCGGACAGTTGGATCACGGCGCCTTTAGGCTCAACCGATTTAACGGTACCGGTTACCAGCGAGCCTTTGTCGTTCATGGCTGCGAAGTTGTTGAATGGGTCACCTTCCAGTTGCTTGACGCCCAGGGAAACGCGCTCGCGCTCAACGTCGATGGCCAGAACGATGGCTTCCAGTTCGTCACCTTTCTTGAAGCGACGCACGGCTTCTTCGCCGGTTTCGGTCCAGGACAGGTCGGACAGGTGCACCAGACCGTCGATGTTGCCGGCCAGGCCGATGAACACGCCGAAGTCGGTGATCGATTTGATCGCGCCGCGGACTTTGTCACCTTTCTTATGGGTAACACCGAAGTCGTCCCATGGGTTGGCTTTGCACTGTTTCATGCCCAGCGAAATACGACGACGCTCTTCGTCGATTTCCAGAACCATCACTTCTACTTCGTCGCCCAGTTGGACAACTTTGTTAGGAGCAACGTTTTTGTTCGTCCAGTCCATTTCGGAAACGTGTACCAGACCTTCGATACCCTGTTCCACTTCAACGAATGCGCCGTAGTCGGTCAGGTTCGTTACTTTACCGAACAGACGGGTGCTTTGTGGGTAACGACGGGACAGACCGGTCCAAGGATCGTCGCCCAGTTGTTTCACGCCCAGCGAAACACGGTTTTTCTCTTGATCGTATTTCAGGACTTTGGCGGTGATTTCCTGGCCAACCGTCAGTACTTCCGACGGGTGACGTACACGGCGCCATGCCAGGTCGGTGATGTGCAGCAGGCCATCGATACCGCCCAGATCCACGAACGCGCCGTAGTCGGTGATATTTTTGACGACGCCGGTCACGACCGTGCCTTCTTTCAGCGTTTCCATCAGTTTCTGACGCTCTTCGCCCATCGAAGCTTCGATGACGGCGCGGCGGGACAGAACCACGTTGTTACGCTTGCGATCCAGTTTGATCACTTTGAATTCGAGGGTTTTGCCTTCGAATGGGGTCGTGTCTTTGACAGGACGGGTATCAACCAGCGAGCCCGGCAGGAATGCGCGGATGCCGTTGGTCAACACGGTCAGACCGCCTTTGACTTTACCATTGACGGTACCGACGACGATTTCGCCCGATTCCATCGCTTTTTCCAGAGCCAGCCACGAAGCCAGACGCTTGGCTTTATCGCGCGACAGGATGGTATCGCCGAAACCGTTTTCCAGCGATTCGATCGCCACGGAAACGAAGTCACCAACTTTGACTTCCAGTTCGCCGTGGTCGTTTTTGAATTCTTCGACAGGGATGAATGCTTCGGATTTGAGGCCAGCGTTCACGATCACGAAATTGTGGTCGAGGCGCACGACTTCAGCGGAAATAACTTCGCCGGAGCGCATATCTTGACGCGACAACGATTCCTCGAAGAGCGCAGCAAAACTTTCCATACCGGTAGATTCGTTAGTTGTAACAGTAGACATAGGGTTCACACAGGTTATCCAGCAGAGATCGCACGATGCGACTTAAACTGGGTTAGGTTTTTGACACACCCGGACAGGCCAGGAGCCGTCAACGGGCACCACATAGCATAAAAATCACACTATTTTGCAACTGACGCATACCATTTCAACACGGTTTCGACGGCTTCATCAGCCGTCATTTCCGACGTATCCAGGACATGCGCCCCTTCCGCGGGAACCAGCGGCGCAATCGCACGGTGAGTATCACGTTCGTCCCGCGCCTGCAAATCCATCAGAAGGTCTTCCATATTAGCAGAAAAACCCTTGTCTATCAATTGCTTGTAGCGCCGTTGCGCGCGCGCCTCGACGCCGGCCGTCAGGAACACCTTCAATGGGGCATGCGGGAAGATCACCGTGCCCATGTCGCGCCCGTCGGCCACGAGGCCCGGCGTCTTGCGAAAGCCCAGCTGCAAACCCACGAGCGCATGGCGCACCGTTGGCAATACGGCAATCTTCGACGCCGTATTGCCCACTTCTTCAGCACGGATCTGCTCGGTGACGTTTTCATGCGCCAGCAGGATCTCGCCGCCGGCAAAATGGCAAGGCAAGTGTTCGGCCAGCTTGGCCAGCGCGTGCTCGTCGCGCAAGTCCGTGCCGCGGCGCAGCGCGCTCAAGGCAGTCAGGCGGTACAGCGCGCCCGAATCGAGGTAATGAAAGCCCAGCTTGTCGGCCACGCGGTGCGCCACCGTGCCCTTGCCGGAAGCGGTGGGGCCGTCGATGGCGATGACTGGGATGTTGGAGGTCGGCATTATTTTGTCACTTTAAAAAAACTAAACCCAAAAACAAGAGCTGGGGTCAGACCCGGCGGGTCTGACCCCAAATTTGCCTTCGGTCAAATAAGACTATCTTTGGCAATCCCCGCGAATGCGGCGAAATACTCGGGGAAGGTCTTGGCCACGCATTTCGGGTCGTTGATGCGCATCTCGTTGCCGCGGCGCGCGGCGCCGTCCAGCGAGGCCAGCGAGAAGCACATGGCCATGCGGTGGTCGTCATACGTGTCGATGGTGGCGGCGGCAATTTCGGCAGGCGGCGTCACGCGCAGGTAGTCGGCGCCCTCTTCCACTTGCGCACCGAGCTTGCGCAACTCCGTGGCCATGGCGGCCAGGCGGTCCGTTTCCTTCACTCGCCAGCTGGCGATATTGCGCAAGGTCGACGTGCCGTCCGCGTACAGGGCGGCGACGGCGATCGTCATGGCCGCGTCGGGAATATGGTTGAAATCCATGTCGACGGCTTTCAATACACCATTCGAACGGGCTTCGATCCAGTTCTCGCCCATGGTGATGGTCGCGCCCATCTGCTGCAAGGCTTCGACGAAACGCACGTCGCCCTGGATGCTGTCGCGCCCCACGCCTTCCACGCGCACGGGACCGCCGCCGATGGCGCCGGCCGCCAGGAAGTACGAGGCCGACGAGGCGTCGCCTTCGACGTGGATCGTGCCCGGGCTTTGATATTGCTGGCCCGGCTGCACGGTGAACGACTGCCAGCCGTCATGCTCGACCGTCACGCCAAAGCGGCGCATCAGGTTCAGGGTGATCTCGATATACGGCTTCGAAATCAGTTCGCCCGTGACATCGATGGTCACCGCATGGTCGCGCGCCATCAGCGGCGCCACCATCAGGAGGGCCGTCAAAAACTGGCTCGACACATTGCCGCGCACGGCGATGCGCTGGGCTGCAATGTGGCCGCGGCGGATGCGCAGCGGCGGGAAGCCTTGCTCGCCCGTGTATTCGATTTGCGTGCCGACGGCGTTCAGCGCGTCGACCAGGTCGCCGATCGGGCGCTCGTGCATGCGCGACACGCCATGCAGGGTGTAGTCGCCACCGATCACGGCCAGGGCCGCCGTCAGCGGACGGATCGCCGTGCCGGCATTGCCCATGAACAGGTCCGCCTCGTGGTGCGGAAAGACGCCGCCGCAGCCTTCCACGTGGTGGATCTGGTGAGCGGTGGCCGGGTCGCCCATCAATTCATCCTGCGTCCACTTCACGCCTAGCGACGTCAATGCCGTCAGCATGACGAAGGTGTCGTCGGAGGCGAGCAAGTCGATGATCTTCGTCGTGCCCT
Source organism: Janthinobacterium sp. BJB401 (assembly GCF_013372745.1). Classification (NCBI taxonomy): domain Bacteria; kingdom Pseudomonadati; phylum Pseudomonadota; class Betaproteobacteria; order Burkholderiales; family Oxalobacteraceae; genus Janthinobacterium; species Janthinobacterium sp. BJB401. The sequence continues at coordinate 138,136 of NZ_JABXFH010000011.1, forward strand.
TGGCCAGCGCGGCCAGCAGCAGCACGCGGTTGGAAATGCTTTTCGAGCCGGGCAAGCGCACCGTGCCTTCGGCATGCATCACCGGCTTCAGATCGATATGGTGGGGGTAGTGCTTGGTCTGGGTCATGCTGGAATCCTTGAGTATTTATCGTGTGGGCGCGGCCGGTACTTCCGCCGTTTCAATCGCCTCGATCCATTGCTGCCGCGCGTGCTGGGCATTCGCATACACGCCTTCAATGGCGGCGCCGTCGTTCGCGGCCAGGTGAGCGCGCAAGGTCGTCAACTGCGCCAGGTAGGCGTCCAGTTCATGCAGCAGCGCCGGCTGGTTGGCCAGGCTGATGTCGCGCCACATTTCCGGCGATGAGCCGGCGATGCGCGTAAAGTCGCGAAAGCCGCTGGCCGCGTACTGGAACAGCAGGCCTGCGTGCGGTTTGTTGGCGATGTCGTCAACCAGCGCAAAGGCCAGCAAATGCGGCAAATGGCTGACGGCAGCAAACACCTTGTCATGTTCTTCGGGGCTCAAAGTGTGCAGGATGGCGCCGCAGGCGCGCCAGGCGGCCGCCACCCGTTCCACGTCGTCCGCGGCGTTTTCCGCCAGCGGCGTGAGCACCACTTTCTTGCCTTGATACAGGTCGATGATGGCGGCGTCGGGACCATTCGTCTCGCGCCCCGCGATCGGGTGGCCGGGTACGAATTGCGCCACCTTGCCACCGAGCGCCGCGCGCGCGGCCGCCACCACGTCGCTCTTCGTGCTGCCCGCATCGGTGACGACGGTAGCAGGCTGCAGGTGCGGCGCGATGGACGCCAGGATGGCGCCCGTTTGCGCCACAGGCGCGGCCAGCAGCACCAGGTCGGCGCCATGCAAGGCTTGCGCCATGTCGCCGCCGATTTCATCGATGATGCCCAGCTCCAAGGCGCGCGCCATCGAGGCCGGCGAGCGGCCCATGCCCACCACGGTGGTCACCGCGCCCGCATGTTTCAGGGCGCGCGCGAACGAGCCCCCGATCAGGCCTACGCCGAAGATGACGATTTTTTTCAGTGCAGGCGTCGTCATATCGTCAGGCCAGCGCTTTCGTCAGCGCGGCGATGAAGATGGCGTTTTCCTGCGGCAGGCCGATGGAAATGCGCAGCCATTGCGGCAAGCCGTAGCTGCCCACGGGACGCACGATCACGCCCTGTTTGAGCAGCGCCAGGTTGACGCGCACGCCCGCTTCATCATCGTCGCCCACTTTCACCAGCACGAAATTGCCGTGCGACGGCACGAATTCCAGGCCCAGTTGCGTAAATGCCTCGGTGAACTGCTGGTAGCCGGCCGCGTTGTTGCGCGCGCTTTGCTCAAGGAATGCCTTGTCGTTCAGGGCGGCAATCGCGGCCGCCTGCGCCAGCGAGTTGACGTTGAACGGCTGACGGATGCGGTTCATCAGGTCCGTCAGCACGGGCTGGGCGATGGCAAAGCCGATGCGCAGGCCGGCCAGGCCGTAGGCCTTCGACAGGGTGCGCGACACCACCAGGTTCGGATACTGGCGCACCCACGCCGTCGACTCGTACTGGTCATCGGCCGACAGGAATTCGTTGTAGGCCTCGTCCAGCACGACGACGACGTGCGCCGGGACTTTTTGCAGGAAGGCTTCCAGCTGCGCGGCCGTCAGGAAGGTGCCGGTCGGGTTGTTCGGGTTGGCGATGAAGACCAGGCGCGTGTCGTCGGCAATCGCCGCCGCCATCGCGTCCAGATCATGGCCGTAAGCTTGCGCGGGCACGACGATGTGGCGCGCGCCCAGGCCTTGCGTGGCCAGTGCGTACACGGCGAACGAATACTGCGAGTACACGACGGATTGGCCATGCTGCACGAAAGCGTGCGCGGCGATTTCCAGAATGTCGTTGCTGCCATTGCCCAGGGTGATCCAGTCGGCCGGCACGTCATAGCGTTTCGACAGCACGGCCTTCAAGTCGAAGCCGTTGGCGTCCGGGTAGCGGCCCAGGTCATCGATGGCGGCGATCATCGCCTGCTTCGCCGATGCCGGCATGCCGTACGGGTTTTCATTCGACGCCAGCTTGACGATGGCTGCCTCGTCGAGACCGAATTCGCGCGCGACTTCCGCGATTGGTTTGCCGCTCTGGTAAGGGGCGATGGCGCGGACGTATTCTGGACCGATATTTTTAGACATGGTGTTCTTTAAAAGTTGGTGAATGATTAGGCTGGTGGTTTTTGTTGGGTTACGCTGCGCTAACCCAACCTACGGCTTATTGTAGGTCGGATTAGGCCGCAGGCCGTAATCCGACACCACCGTCGGCGTCACAAACTGACCGGATACGACCCCAGCACCTTGAAAAACGCCGCATTGCTCTGCAGCTCGCCCAGCGCCTGGGCGACGGCCGTGTCGTGCACGTGGCCTTCCACGTCGACATAGAAATAATACTCCCAGCTGCCCATGCGCGCCGGGCGCGACTCGAAGCGCGTCATCGACACGCCATGTTTCGCCAGGGGCGCCAGCAACTGGTACACGGCGCCGGCCTTGTTCGGCACGGCCAATACCAGCGAGGTCTGGTCCTTGCCCGACGGCGCCGTCTGCAAGGTGCCCACGACGGCAAAGCGCGTGCGGTTGTGCGGATCGTCCTGGATATGGCCCTTGACCACGCCCAGCTTGTACTGCGCGCCGGCCAGTTCGCTGGCAATCGCCGCCACCGTACCGTCTTCGCCGGCCATGCGGGCCGCTTCGGCGTTCGAGGCGACGGCGTGGCGCGCGACGTGCGGATAATTCTGGTTCAGCCACACCTGGCACTGCGCCAGCGCCTGCGAATGGGCGCAGATGGCCGTGACGCCATCCATGTTGCCGCTCTTCGTCATCAGGCTGTGGTGCACGGCGATCGCCACCTCGCCACTGATGATGAGGCTCGTCTGCAGCATCATGTCGAGAGTGCGGTTGACGGCGCCTTCCGAGGAATTTTCGATCGGCACGACGCCGAAGTCCGCCGTCCCCGCCTCGGCGGAACGGAATACTTCATCGATGGACGCGCACGGCAAGCCTTCGACGGCGCTGCCGAACTGCTGATACACGGCCTGTTCGCTGAAGGTACCGGCCGGACCCAGATACGCCACGGTCACGCGCTTTTCCAGCGAGCGGCAGGACGACATGATTTCGCGGAAGATGGTCTGCACTTCGCGGTCGCCCATGGGGCCGGGATTGCGCTCGGCCACGCCGCGCAGCACCTGCGCTTCGCGCTCGGGGCGAAACACGGGCGCCTGGGTTTCGGCCTTCACGTGGCCCACTTGCTGGGCGATTTGCGCGCGGCGGTTCAGCAGTTCGAGGATTTGCGCGTCGATCGCATCGATCTGTTCGCGCAGCGGTTTCAATTTATCGGTCATGGTGGTTTGTTTCGTCAGCTGTACTTCAATCATGGCCGCGCGGCCTGCGCCGGCGGCGGGCCGGCGCGGTCGTCTAGGCGACTCAGCGTCCGGCAAACTCGTTCAGATAATTCACCAAGGCTTGCACACCCTCGATCGGCATCGCGTTATAGATCGATGCACGCATGCCGCCGACGGACTTGTGGCCCTTCAGCTGCAGCAGGCCGCGCTGCTTGGCGCCGGCCAGGAATGCGTCGTTCAGACTTTCGTCGCGCAGATAGAACGGGATGGTCATGCGCGAGCGGTATGCGGGGTCGACCCGGTTCTGATAGAAGTCGTCCGCATCGAGCGCCGCGTACAGCAGCGCCGCTTTCTCAATATTACGCTGTTCCATGGCTGCAACGCCACCCTGGCGTTTGAGCCACTGGAAAACCAGGCCGGCGATATAGATGCCGTAGGTGGGCGGCGTGTTGTACATCGACTCATGTTCGGCCACGATGGTCCAGTCGAAGGCCGACGGGCAGATCGGCAGCGCCTTGCCCAGCAAGTCTTCGCGCACGATGACCAGGGTCAGGCCGGCCGGGCCGATATTTTTCTGCGCGCCGCCGAAGATGACGCCATATTGCGACACGTCGATCACGCGCGACAGGATGTGCGAGGACATGTCGGCCACGATGGTGGTCCCCGCCGGCACGCCTGGCGCCTGCTGGAATTCCACGCCGTCGATGGTTTCATTGGTGCAGATGTGCAGGTAGGCGGCGCCTGGCGTCAGCTTCCATTCGGAGACGGGCGGCACGCCCGTGAAATGGGTGGCCTTGGATGACGCGGCCACGTTCACGTTGGCATACTTGGCCGCTTCCTGGATCGACTTGCCCGACCACGAGCCCGTATGCACGAAGTCGACGGTGGCCGGCTGCTGCGCGACCAGGCCAGCCAGGTTCATCGGAATGATGGCGTTTTCGCCCAGGCCACCGCCCTGCAGGAACAGGATTTTGTAGTTGTCGGGCACGGCCAGCAGCTCGCGCAGGTCGGCCACTGCCTGCTTGTAGATGGAAATGAATTCGGGACCACGGTGGCTCATTTCCATCACCGACATGCCACTGCCATGCCAGTCCTGCATTTCAGAGGCAGCTTGCGCCAGCACTTCCTTGGGCAGGACGGCGGGGCCGGCGGAAAAATTGTAGATATGGGTCACGATACGGTCCTTGGCAAAATGGGAATCTTATTGGGGCGACTGCGTGGCCGCCCGCATGACCTGGTCAAGCACGGCATTCACGCGCGGGATCAGCACGCGCTGGCTGATGGCCATCGACTCGGCCGACAGTTGCGGCATGGTGGCCAGCATCTTGCGGCCCAGCGGCGTCTTGTAGAAGGCCGTCAACTGCTCGACTTCCGGCACCGTGTAAAAGCGCGCGTACAGGGGCACCATTTCGTCGCCCAGCTCATCGATCAGGGTCGGGTCGGCCAGAACCTGCGTCAGGGTGGCGATGGCCAGGGGGATTTCTTCCTCTGCGCTGGCCAGCGCGCGCGCCTTGCGCTGCTCATCCAGTTTCGGGTTGCTGTTGATTTGCTGCTGCGCCGACTGGCGGATCATCGCGGGCACCGATTGCAGCATCTGGTCGAAGATGCTGCGCGTCAGTTGCGGGAACTGCATCGCGTCGAGCATGCGCCGCACGGCCACTTTCATGGCGGGGCTGGGCGCCGCCTGGCGCGCGGGCGTGGCTTGCGCGCTCTGGGCCAAGGCCGGCAGGGTCGCAAGAAAAGCCAGCGAAAACGCGGCGAAGAAGGTGGCGACGATTTTTCTCATGGCGTGCGGGATATTGAGTGACTTGTAAATAGACATTGCCGGCAATGCATGTCGGCTTACGCCCGACGGGCTAAGCCGACCTACGAAACGCCGCTGGCGGCGCATAGCACGCCAATAGCAATTGGGGCTCCCGAAAGAGCCCCAATCATCTTACTCCGGCTGGGCCGGATCGGCCGGATCGACCGGGTCGGCCGCTGCCGGCGCAGGCGCGGCGTCCGCCTCCGTCGTCAGCTCGACTTCGTCGATATCCGTTTCCACCACGCGCTGCAGGCCGGACAGCTTGGTGCCGTCTTCCACGGCGATCAGGGTCACGCCCTGCGTCGCGCGGCCCATCTCGCGGATTTCCGACACGCGGGTGCGGATCAATACGCCACCGGTGGTGATCAGCATGATTTCATCGCTGGTATCGACCAGGGTCGCGGCAACCACTTTACCGTTGCGTTCGCTGGTCTGGATGGCGATCATGCCTTTCGTGCCACGGCCATGGCGCGTGTATTCAAGAATCGGCGTACGCTTGCCGTAGCCGTTTTCCGTTGCCGTCAGTACCGACTGCTGCTCGTTCTCGGCCACCAGCAGGGCGATCACGTGCTGGCCTTCTTCCAGGTTCATGCCGCGCACGCCGCGCGCCGTACGGCCCATCGGACGCACGTCGTTTTCGTCGAAGCGCACTGCCTTGCCCGAATCCGAGAACAGCATCACGTCGTGCTGGCCATCGGTCAGCGCCGCGCCGATCAGGAAGTCGCCGTCGTCCAGGTCGACCGCGATGATGCCGGCCTTGCGTGGATTGCTGAAGTCCTTCAGCGGCGTTTTCTTGACGGTACCGAGGCTGGTCGACATGAACACGTAATGGTCTTCCGGGAACGTGCGGTTCTCGCCCGACAGCGGCAGGATCACGGTGATCTTTTCGTTGTCCTGCAGCGGGAACATGTTGACGATCGGCTTGCCGCGCGAATTGCGCGAGCCTTGCGGCACTTCCCATACCTTCAGCCAGTACATGCGGCCACGATCCGAGAAGCACAGGATGTAGTCGTGCGTGTTGGCGATGAACAGCTGGTCGATCCAGTCTTCCTCTTTCGTCGCCATGGCCTGCTTGCCGCGTCCACCGCGTTTTTGCGCGCGGTATTCGGTGATCGGCTGGGCCTTCATGTAGCCGGTGTGCGACAGGGTCACGACCATGTCCTGCGGCGTAATGAGATCTTCAGTCTCGAGGTCGGTGGCGTTGAGTTCGATCTGCGAGCGGCGCACGTCCTTGTTGCCGGCGCCGTATTCGTTCTTCGCCGCCGTCATTTCATCGGTGATGATGACGGTGACGCGTTCCGGCTTGGCCAGAATGTCGAGCAAGTCGGCGATATGTTCCATCACGTCCTTGTACTCGTTGACGATCTTGTCCTGTTCCAGGCCGGTCAGGCGCTGCAGGCGCATTTGCAGAATTTCCTGCGCCTGGTCGTCCGACAGCTTGTACAGGCCATCCGTCTGCATGCCATAGTGCTTCGGCAGGTTTTCCGGACGGTAGGCATCGATGCCGCCTGGCGTCGTGCCGTCGCCCGTGCGGGCCAGCATTTCGCGCACGACGGACGAATCCCAGGCCTTGGCCATCAGCTCGACCTTGGCGATCGGCGGCGTCGGCGCGGCCTTGATGATGGCGATGAAGTCATCGATGTTGGCCAGCGCGACCGCCAGGCCTTCCAGTACGTGGCCGCGTTCGCGCGCCTTGCGCAGTTCGAACACGGTGCGGCGCGTGACCACTTCGCGGCGGTGCGACAGGAAGCATTGCAGCATCTGCTTGAGGTTCAGCAGCTTCGGCTGGCCATCGACCAGGGCCACCATGTTCATGCCGAAGGTGTCTTGCAACTGGGTCTGCTTGTACAGATTGTTCAGCACCACTTCCGGCACTTCGCCCCGTTTCAGCTCGATCACCACGCGCATGCCCGACTTGTCGGATTCGTCGCGGATGTCGGAAATGCCGTCGAGCTTCTTGTCGCGCACGTTTTCAGCGATACGTTCCAGCAAGGATTTCTTGTTGACCTGGAATGGCAGCTCGTCGACGATGATGGCGATGCGGCCGCCATCCTTGCCGTATTCTTCGAAGTGGGTCTTGGCGCGCATGACGACGCGGCCGCGGCCCGTGCGGTAACCGTCGCGCACGCCCGACACGCCATAGATGATGCCGGCCGTCGGGAAGTCCGGCGCCGGGATCAGCTCGATCAATTCATCGATCGTGCAATCGGGATTGCGCAGCACGTGCAGCGCGCCATCGATGACTTCGGTGATGTTATGTGGCGGAATGTTGGTCGCCATGCCGACGGCGATACCGGACGAGCCATTGATCAGCAGGTTCGGGATACGCGTCGGCAAGACCGTCGGTTCCTTTTCCTTGCCGTCATAGTTGGGCTGGAAGTCGACGGTATCCTTGTCGATATCGGCCAGCAGCTCGCTGGCGATCTTGTCCAGACGGCACTCGGTGTAACGCATCGCCGCGGCGCCGTCGCCGTCGACGGAACCGAAGTTGCCCTGGCCATCGACGAGCATGTAGCGCAGCGAGAAATCCTGCGCCATGCGCACCAGTGTGTCGTAGATCGAGGCATCGCCGTGGGGATGGTATTTACCCATGGTTTCGCCGACCACGCGGGCGCACTTGACGTAAGGGCGGTTCCACACGTTATTCATTTCATGCATCGCGAACAAGACGCGGCGGTGCACTGGCTTCAAGCCATCGCGCGCATCGGGCAAGGCGCGACCGACGATCACGCTCATGGCGTAATCGAGGTAGCTCTTGCGCATCTCTTCTTCGAGGGAAATAGGAATTGTTTCTTTTGCGAATTGATCCATTGGCGGTTCGACTGATCTCAGGCTGTGGTTAACTTATCTGTTACGCAATGTATGACGCAATACTGCATATCCTGGGTGGCTGTCGTCGTGGACGCCGCGCCGCGCGCTGCTGGCGTGGCCCGGTGTCCATGTCGCAGAGTGCCAGAACAAATCGGCGGGCTGGCGGCACGGCCAGTACGGCTACCGCAAGGGTAGGTGCTGGCCATGCCGTGCCGCCGTGGGCATTTGCTCGACACTCTTGACAGTCAAGCGCACGATTTTAGCATGCGCGCCCAGCTACCTGTACAAATTGGCCATACCGGCAAGATTGGCAGTTTGCACGGGAGCCGTGCATGTTGCCCTGTCGATAATGCACAATGGCAATATCAGTTCAAGACACCTGCCCTTAAAAGAGGCAAAAAAAGCGATCAATTGTTACAGACGCGTTACAAATGGGCATTTTCGTTGCGCAAAAACAACGCACGGTCTAAAATCGGGCAAGCTTTGATTTAACCACGGTCGTGTGCCCCTGATGCGTGTGGCAAAATGACTGGGAAGTTAATTGCTAGTTTCGCAATCTGAAACGAGCGCATATGGTCTACATGATAAAATCTTGGCACGTAGCACCAGTAGCGCAGTGTTGTTCTGCGGATATCACCCCCCGAAAGGAAAAAAGAATGAATAAATTTGTAACGCTGTTTTTCGCTGCATCCGCAGTGATTGCTGGCTCGGCTTCGGCCCAAACCCCAACCTCCCCACCATTCGCGCCAGTTACCACTGACATCAAAGCACCAAGCCCAAAAAGCGCTTACGTGCAAGATGCCCGCGGCGTCATCGTGCGTGACCCATTCGGTCTGTGCTGGCGTACCGGCTACTGGACACCTGCTGACGCGGTGCCAGGTTGCGACGTACCACTGTGCGTAGAGCCAGAAACCCTGCAAGACGGCAAATGCGTGGCTCCTCCAGCACCAGTCGTACCTGCTCCAGCACCAGCACCAGTCGTGCCAGTGCCAGTCGTCGTTGCTCCTACCTCGGAAAAAGTCAGCTTCGCTGCTGATGCATTCTTCGATTTCGACAAAGCTACGCTGAAGCCAGAAGGCAAGTCCAAGCTGGACGAGCTGGCCGCACAACTGGGTGGCATCAACCTGGAAGTCATCATCGCTGTGGGTCACACCGACTCCGTCGGCACCGATGCTTACAACCAAAAACTGTCGGTACGTCGTGCTGATGCTGTCAAAGCCTACCTGGTCAACAAAGGCGTTGAAAGCAACCGCGTGTACACCGAAGGCAAAGGCGAAAAACAACCTGTTGCTGATAACAAAACTGCCGAAGGCCGTGCGAAAAACCGTCGCGTGGAAATCGAAGTTGTTGGTACCCGCAACAAGTAATTGCTGAACCTCTGGACTTGCCGCAAGTCATCGCGCAAGTCAAGAACAGCATGAAAAACCCCGCTACGGCGGGGTTTTTTTTCGTCCGTGGCTGCCCAATTGTAAAATTGCCGCTATTATTCGACCTATGAACGCCGACCCTCTCGAAATCCAAAAATTCAGTGAGCTGGCCCACCGCTGGTGGGACCCCACTTCCGAGTTTCGTCCCCTGCACGAAATTAACCCCCTGCGCCTGGAATGGATCAACGCGAAAGTGCCGCTGGCCGGCAAGCGCGTGATCGACATCGGCTGCGGCGGCGGCATCCTGGCCGAATCGATGGCCCGCAAGGGCGCCGACGTGACGGGCATCGACCTGTCCGAAAAGGCATTAAAAGTTGCCGACCTGCACAGCCTGGAATCGGGCGCCAAGGTACGATACAAGCTGATCGCCGCCGAAGCCATGGCCGAGGAAGAGCCAGGCCAGTACGACGTCGTGACCTGCATGGAAATGCTCGAGCACGTGCCGGACCCCGCCGCCATCGTCAAGGCTTGCGCCGCGCTGGTCAAACCGGGCGGCCATGTCTTCCTGTCGACCCTGAACCGCAACCCGAAAGCGTATCTGTTCGCCATCCTGGGCGCCGAATACCTGCTGCGCCTGTTGCCGAAAGGCACGCACGACTATGACAAATTCATCACCCCGGCCGAACTGTCGCAATACCTGCGCAGCGCCGGCCTGGACGTCAACAGCATGCGCGGCATGGGCTACAATCCGCTGACCAAGATTTACTCACTTAATAGCGATACCAGCGTCAATTACCTGGTGGCCTGCACCCGGCCGCTGTAACCATCACGCACAATACAAGGCGGCTGCGGCCGCCATTTTTCATTCCCACTTGACACACTTTGCCCGCCATGATCACTGACCATCTGCCAGCCCCGCGCGCCATCCTGTTCGACCTCGACGGCACCCTGGCCGACACCGCGCCCGACCTGGCAGCGGCCATCAACCTGCTGCGCGCGCGTGCCGGCCTGGCGCCGACGCCGTACGACATCCTGCGCCCCACGGCCTCGGCCGGCGCGCGCGGCATGATAGGCGCGTCGTATGGCATTGCCCCAGGAGAAAGCGGCTACGAAGCCCTGAAAGACGGCTTCCTGAACAATTACGAAGCGGCCCTGGCCGTGGAAAGCCGCTTATTCGACGGTATCCCCGCCATGCTGGAAGGCTTGACCGCCCTGGGCCTGGCGTGGGGCGTGGTCACCAACAAGGCCGCCCGCTTCACCGACCCGCTGGTCGGCCAGATCGGCCTGGGCGCGGCCGGCTGCGTGATCTCGGGCGACACCATGCCCCACCCGAAACCGCACCCCGCCCCCCTGCTGGAAGCGGCGCGCCGCCTGGACCTGGCGCCGGAAGACTGCTGGTACGTGGGCGACGACCTGCGCGACATCCAGGCCGGCCGCGCCGCCGGCATGCGCACGGTGGCCTGCGCCTGGGGCTACTGCGGCCCCGTCGAGCCGCAGCACTGGAACGCCGACCATTTGCTGGAGACGCCGCAAGCGTTGCTGGAACTGGTGACTGGCGTGGTGAAGGCGGCGCAGGAGCGGCAGCTGGCGGCTTGAGGCACATCCCTTTTCGCAGCAGAAAGCTGGCGTCTGACCCGACGGGTCAGACCCCTTACGTCAATGGCGCGAATGCAGCATGCAAGAGTGGGCAGATTGCGCTACAATGAAGGTTCTGTGGGGACGACCTGGTTTCGACGTGGGTTGCAAAGCAGCGCAGGGCATACCGAGGGCGGGCTACCTCGTAAATACAACCTGAAAAAACTTAACTGCAAACGATAACTCGTACGCACTGGCAGCTTAATCGCTGTTAGCTCTAGAACACCTCGTCCCTGGGGTGGGCCGTCAAAAGCTCTAGAGTCATTTACAGGGACTCGTCGTATGCTGGGTTACTTAGCGTCCGACTAAATAATAGGTAACTCGCTTGCCCATAACGTGCACATCCGTGCTGGCTGAGTTAAATTAAATGATAGTGCTAAGTATGTAGAACTGTCTGTAGAGTGCTTGCGGACGCGGGTTCGATTCCCGCCGTCTCCACCACCGAATAAATAAAAAGGGCTTCCCCGTTTTGGCGGGGAGGCCCTTTTTATTTATTCCATGCATGCAGAACGCGGGCGTCGCATCCGCGTCCGGTACGGACGCGGGGGTTTTGCGGGACTTCGGCGAGCGCAGCTCGGCGCCGCAAAACCGGGTTGCGCTTGCAAGCGCAACCCTCTCCGATTCGTCTGACTAGCTTTTGCGCCGCAGGCGGTTTTTCCTAGCAACAACATCAGCCGCTCAGGCCGTGTACGAAAACCGGACCTGACCCTCGCTCCTGGCCGTGTACGAATGCGGAGCTGACCCTCGCTCCTATGCCAGCATGATACTTTCAGCAGGCGAGCATCCTATGTGGATAGCAAAACAGATGGGACATGCTGACTGGACGATGATTGCCAGGGTATATGGACGTTGGATGCCGGATGCGGATCAGACTGCGGGTTCGAAAGCTGAAAGCGTCTTCGGAATTTGACGATTATCTCTTTATCGGTAGAGTTTCATAGAACGTACTTAGGCCCACAGTGAGGCTGAAAAGTACATCACAAAAAGTAACTGAAACCATACATTATGACGCCACAATGCAGCGTTAAAACAGTATACTTCCCTAACCAATTTAAGGACATCACATGCCGCTGCAGCTTAAAGACTTTGTCAAGCTGAACCAAATCATTGAACGTATCCAGATCGGCAACTTCGATGCGAATGATGTCGACAACCTGCTAATGAAGCTGCGTGCATATGCCGGAAAGAAAATCGTCTTTCTTGAAGTAGCGCATTTCGTTGCACACTCGGACGCTCGAGATAGAGGCTTAGCGCAGCAGTCCATCACTGCGTTCGTTGATTCGATACAATATTTTCAAGAATTCGTGTCTGAGAAACGTTCATTAGACATTAGCAAACCATTTCCCGCCTACATTTACCGTTTATTTCTTTCCCAATCTCGTCTTTCAGATGATCGCCAATTAAGGGAAAAGTATAAGATGAGTCAGGCCACACTCATTAAAAAAATTGAAGCTAATTTTTTGATAGACAAGAAAACGGGAACATGCCGCCTGAGAAACAATAAAGGCGGAATTGATTTTTTTGCATCTCTGCAATTCATCACCAGTTTCATCCATTCAAGGCCAGCCTTTCACATCCGCGATTTCCATATAGAATTGAAGGACGTCATGCGGACGCAAAAAATCGTTTTTGACGAAGCAGCTTGGGATGCCCAAGTCGACCGGATCTCACTCGCGATTCTCTGCCTTGTATCGAATACCGAGTTCGCACTTGCCAACGGAAACAAGGCTAGTTGTAGGCTTGAAACCGAAAAACACTTTAGGCTTC
>NZ_JABXFH010000110.1:0-2283 GCF_013372745.1 Janthinobacterium sp. BJB401
GCGGCCTACCCGCATGCGCAGTGCATCCACCAGTTGTTCGAGGAACAGGCCGAACGCACGCCCGACAAGGTGGCGCTGGTGTGCGAAGAGCGTTCGCTGACCTACCGCGAACTGAACGAACGCGCCAACCAGCTGGCGCATTACCTGTGCGAGCAGGGTGTGGTGGCCGACACGCTGGTGGGACTGTATGTCGAACGCAGCATCGAGATGGTGGTCGGCGTTCTGGCCATCCTCAAGGCCGGCGGCGCCTATGTGCCGCTGGACACGAGCTACCCGAAGGATCGTCTCGCCTACATGCTTGAGGACTGCGGTGCCACTATACTGCTGACCCAGGACGGGCTGCATCAACAGGCGTCGGACATGGTGGCAGGGCGCAGCATAGGCATTGCCAGCCTCGATTGCAAAGAACTGAATGATGCGCTGCCGGGCCGCAGCAGGCAGAATCCCCATGACTGCCATGCCGGCCCCCGAAACCTTGCCTATGTGATCTATACTTCCGGCTCCACTGGTCATCCCAAGGGTGTGCTGGTCGAGCACCAAGCCCTGGTCAACCGCATCGACTGGATGCAGCGTGAATACCCGCTCGGCGAGACGGACGTCGTCCTGCAAAAAACGCCGTTCGGTTTCGACGTCTCCGTGTGGGAGCTAACCTGGCCGTTCATTGCCGGCGCGCGCTTGGTCATGGCAAAACCCGAGGGGCACAAGGATACGGCCTATCTCGCGTCCGTGATCCAGTCCGAAGGGGTGACAACGCTGCACTTCGTTCCGTCGATGCTGCGCCTGATGGCCAGCGATGAAGGCTGGCAGCACTGCACGTCCGTGCGGCAGGTGTTCTGCAGCGGCGAGGCCCTGCCCGTGGATGTAGTGGCAAGCCATTACGCCGCCAATGCTGCGCCCCTGCACAACCTGTATGGCCCGACAGAAGCGGCAATCGATGTCAGTTACTGGGCCTGCCCGAAGGCTGTGGATCTGGTGATGGTGCCGATCGGCCGCCCGATCCAGAACATGGCGCTTTACGTTCTGGGCGCGCAAAATCAGCTGCTGCCCAAGGGAAGCATCGGCGAGCTGCACATTGGCGGCATCGGGCTGGCGCGGGGCTATCTGAAGCGTTCTGAACTCACGGCCGGGCGTTTCATTCCAAATCCTTTCCATGATCCGCTGGACCCGTCCAGCAGCGCGCGCCTGTACAAAACGGGTGATCTCGCGCGCCATTTGGCAGACGGCAACATTGAATATATCGGCAGGATCGACGACCAGGTGAAGATCCGCGGCCTGCGCATAGAACTGGGTGAAATCGAGAGCCAGTTGGCGGCGTGCGCGGGTGTGCTGGAGGCGGTCGCCGCCGTGCGCGAAGACCGGCCCGGCCATCAACGACTGGTGGCCTACGTCGTGCCTGACGACTCGACGGCACTGTCGATCCCCGCGCTGCAGGCCGCACTCGTGCGAGTGCTACCCGAGTATATGGTGCCGTCGGCGTGGCAGGTGCTGGACGCCTTGCCATTGACGCCGAACGGAAAACTGGACCGCAAGGCGCTGCCGGCGCCCGATGGCAGCCACCTGCTCGATGAATACCTAGCGCCGCGCACCGCGACCGAGGAAACGTTGGTAGGGATCTGGGCTAGCCTGCTTCAGCTCAATTCGGGGGACATCAGTGTCAACGCGAATTTCTTCGCGCTCGGCGGCAATTCGCTGCTGCTGGTCCAGCTGTTTCGAGTCATCAAGTCAAGCTTCGACGTCGAAATCGGCGTCAGGGGAGCATTTACGAACGTAACCATCGGCTTGATCGCCAAGTCGGTCGATGCTTTGCAAGGCAAAAGCAAACTGGCTCAGGAATTGTCGGCGGTGCCTGCCAATCAAATCGAAGAAATGGAATTCTGAAGATGAACTACGTAAATGAAGTCTTGCTGCAACTTGGAGCCAAGGGGATCGAAGTATTTGTTGAGGGCGGAACCCTAAAGGCGAGGGCCCGCAAGGGCTCGCTCGATGCCGATGCCGTGCAGCTTATCAAGAACAACAAGCAGCAGCTCATTGACTATCTGAACCAGAACTCCGTGTCGGCCGGCGCCAGCCGCATGAACGTGGTGGCCATGCCGCGCCACTCCGGCAAAGTGGCCGTATCGTTCGCGCAGCAGCGCCTGTGGTTCCTGGACCGGCTCGACGGCGGCAGCGCGCACTACAACATGCCGTCCACCCTGCGCGTGACGGGCCGCTTCGATGTCGCCGCCGCCGAGCAGGCGTTCCGGCGCATCATCGCGCGGCACGAGCCGCTGCGCACGGTGTTCA
>NZ_JABXFH010000111.1:0-1896 GCF_013372745.1 Janthinobacterium sp. BJB401
GTATTTGCGCCTATATGCAAACGGCGCTGGAAAATCTGGTGCAGGCGCTGGAGCAGGCGCCGCACACGCCGGTAGCTGCCGTCGAGGTGCTGCCGCCGCAGGAGCGCGAACAGCTGCTGGTGGAATGGAACCACACTGCGCAAGCCTATGCGCAGGACCAGACCCTGCACGGCCTGTTTCGGCAGCAGGCCGCGCGCACGCCGGAGCGGGCGGCCGTGCTGTGCGAGGACCGGCAATTGAGCTACCGCGAACTGGACGAGCGTTCGGAACGCCTGGCGCACTACCTGCGCGGCCAGGGCGTGGGCAGGGAAAGCCTGGTGGCGATCTGCGTCGAGCGCGACCTGGACATGCTGGTTGGCCTGCTCGGCATCCTGAAGGCTGGCGGCGCCTACGTGCCGCTCGATCCCGGCTATCCGAAGGAGCGGCTGGCCTACATGCTGGAGGACGCCAGGCCCGCGCTGCTGCTGACCCAGCAGTCGCTGCTGGGGCTGCTTTCGGCCGATGTAGTGACTGTTTGCCTGGACGGCGGCTGGGAGGCCGCAGTCGGCTCCGGCCTGGCGCCCGATGGCGGTGCCACGGCGGACCAACTGGCGTATGTGATCTACACCTCGGGTTCGACCGGCCAGCCGAAAGGCGTCGGGGTCACCCACGGCAACGTGAACAGCTTCCTGCACGCGATGCGCGGGCAGCCGGGGATAGTGGCTGACGATGTGCTGCTGGCGGTGACGCCGCTGTCCTTCGATATTGCCGGCCTTGAGCTGTTCCTGCCGCTGAGCGTGGGCGCGGCGACGGTGATTGCGTCGCGCCAGGTGGCAGCCGATCCGGCCCAACTGGCCCGGCATATTGCCCGGCATGGCGTGACGATGATGCAGGCCACGCCGTCGACCTGGCGCATGCTGGTCGAACAGGGCTGGCAGTATGAGGGCCAGCCGCTCAAGCCGTTCAAGTTGCTGTGCGGCGGCGAGGCGCTGCCGGCGGCGCTGGCGGAAGAACTGCTGCGGCGCGTGCCGGTGGTGTGGAATATGTACGGCCCGACGGAGACGACGATCTGGTCGGCGCTGTGCGCGATTACGGACCTGGAGCACGGCATCCCGATCGGGCGGCCGATCGCTAACACGCAGATCTACCTGCTTGACGGGCAATCGCGCCCGGTGCCCGTCGGGGTTGCCGGCGAGGTGCATATCGCCGGCGCCGGCGTGGCGCGCGGCTACGTAAACCGGGACGAGCTGACGGCCGAGCGCTTCGTGCCCAATCCCTTCGGTGCGCCCGATGCGCACATGTCGCGCATGTACAAGACCGGCGACCTGGCGTGCTATCTGCCGGACGGCAGGATCGAATACCTGGGCCGCATCGACCAGCAGGTGAAGCTGCGCGGCTTCCGCATCGAGCTGGGGGAAATCGAAACCTGGCTGGCGCGGCATGCGGCGGTGCGCGAGGCGGTGGTGGTGGCGCGCGAGGACAGTCCGGGTGACCAGCGCCTGGTCGCCTACCTGACCACGCACGAGGGCGGCGCGGACGCCGGACAACTGCTACCGCAGTTGAAGGCTTACCTTGCCGGCGCCTTGCCCGAGTACATGGTGCCGTCGGCCTGGATGGTGCTCGATCAGCTGCCACTGACGGCCAACGGCAAGATTAACCGGAAGGCCTTGCCGGCACCGGACGGGGGCCTGCTGCGCGCCGAATATGTCGCGGCGCAGACCGATACTGAAGAGCGGCTGGTGGCGCTCTGGCGTGAATTGTTGAACGTCGAGCGGGTCGGTATCCATGATAATTTCTTCGACCTGGGCGGGCACTCGCTGCTCATCATCAGGCTGCACGTGCTACTTATGCAATATTTTCAGAAAAGCCTTTCCGTGGTCGATTTGTTCAGATATCCTACCATCGAAAAATTGGCAG
>NZ_JABXFH010000112.1:0-1705 GCF_013372745.1 Janthinobacterium sp. BJB401
GGAATCGCCACCGCCGCCACTGTTGGTATTGCCAGGATTTTCAACCGCGATGTAATCGACTTCGCGCGAAGAATAATTCAGCGCCTGAATGCTCGCGGCCATGGCGACGCCGGGTAAACATGCGGCCAGCAAGAGGCCTCCCCATAGTTCGTGCTTGAGTAAGGTATTCATGATTTCATCCCTATGCATCAATGCCAAGACTCAGAGCGCGTGCCTTGGCGCCCTTACTAACGTTCAGTTGCGTATCCAGTTTGCATAGCTTGGCGTCACTGCCATGCGTATCTTTACCGCCGGAAAATGCACGATACAAACGCGCCACATTGCTATGAGCATGAAATTCCATATCCCGTTTCATATTATTATTGGTGCCGTCGAAAAAAAAAGCCGAAAAACAGATTGACATCACATGGCGGAGGGAAACCTGGAAATGGGCATTCACGATCCTTTGCAAAAATCACCAAGAATTGGTTTTTCATTTTTCGCGCCAAAAAAAACAATGAAATCAGGAGGATCATTTTTTATAGCTAGACAAATATCAACTAAAAAAGCAGTCATTTATCATTTTCCTCAAGAATATTAATAAGCTTTTTACTATATTCAATTGCCCCCTTCAATCTCATCAACTCTACAGGAGTTAGGTCACTCACATCGCCATCTAATGCATTCTCCATAGAATGTAGAACAGCCTTTTCTCTTTTTATTTTTTCCTTGCGGCGTTCATCCCGATACTCCTTCGTCGGCACCGGATACCCCTTGATTTTCCCCGGCCACTCCGGTCGGCTCGGTCCGTAAAGCGACACCACGGCTCCCACGCTGCCATCTTCATAGACGATCAGCCAGATATCACCTCCCTTCCCATCCGGATACGGTGGAACACTGACCGTCTCGCGATGAAAGGTTGGGTCCGGGGACAACTGATAGACCACCACCACCTTCAAATCCGCATGCCACTTTTCCGGCACGCTGAAACAGCATATCGACCCGCCCTGCTCGTATGGACGGATCGAATCGCCACCGCCGCCGCTGTTGGTATTGCCCGGATTTTCAACCGCGATGTAATCGACTTCGCGCGAAGAATAATTCAGCGCCTGAATGCTCGCGGCCATGGCGACGCCGGATAAGCATACGGCCAGCAAAAGCCCTCGCCATAGTTGGCTCTTGAGTAAGGTATTCATGTTTTCATCCCTATGCATAAATGCCAAGACTCAGAGCGCGTGCCTTGACGCCCTTACTAACGTTCAGTTGCGTATCCAGTTTGCATAGCTTGGCGTCACTGCCATGCGTATCTTTACCGCCGGAAAATGCACGATACAAGCGCGCCACGTTGCTGTGCGAATGAAACGGCACATCCCGTTTCATTTATTGTTGGTGCCATCGAAGAAGAAGCCGAAAAACAGATTGACATCACATGGGGGAGGGAAGCCGGGAAGTGGGCACTCACGCTTCTTCATAAATCCTATAATTTCATCCATTTCATTAATTCCATCAAAAAAACGTTCCTTGTCAGATGGATCATTTTTATCTACAGAATAGCTTTCGGCCAAAAAATCTGTCATCGCACATTCCCATCTAAACTTTGGACAACTTTTTTTTGAAATTCAATAATTTTTTTTCTTTTATCTTTTCATCTGACAGAGTATAAAAATCACGCTGCAATCTTTTTTCCAAAAAATCGAGCGTATTTCTCTCTCTCTTTATTTTATCT
>NZ_JABXFH010000113.1:0-1560 GCF_013372745.1 Janthinobacterium sp. BJB401
TGATTCGTGCAAACTCTAGAAAGGAGGTGATCCAGCCGCACCTTCCGATACGGCTACCTTGTTACGACTTCACCCCAGTCACGAATCCTACCGTGGTAAGCGCCCTCCTTACGGTTAAGCTACCTACTTCTGGTAAAACCCGCTCCCATGGTGTGACGGGCGGTGTGTACAAGACCCGGGAACGTATTCACCGCGACATGCTGATCCGCGATTACTAGCGATTCCAACTTCATGCAGTCGAGTTGCAGACTACAATCCGGACTACGATACACTTTCTGCGATTAGCTCCCCCTCGCGGGTTGGCGGCGCTCTGTATGTACCATTGTATGACGTGTGAAGCCCTACCCATAAGGGCCATGAGGACTTGACGTCATCCCCACCTTCCTCCGGTTTGTCACCGGCAGTCTCATTAGAGTGCCCTTTCGTAGCAACTAATGACAAGGGTTGCGCTCGTTGCGGGACTTAACCCAACATCTCACGACACGAGCTGACGACAGCCATGCAGCACCTGTGTACTGGTTCTCTTTCGAGCACTCCCCAATCTCTCGGGGATTCCAGCCATGTCAAGGGTAGGTAAGGTTTTTCGCGTTGCATCGAATTAATCCACATCATCCACCGCTTGTGCGGGTCCCCGTCAATTCCTTTGAGTTTTAATCTTGCGACCGTACTCCCCAGGCGGTCTACTTCACGCGTTAGCTGCGTTACCAAGTCAATTAAGACCCGACAACTAGTAGACATCGTTTAGGGCGTGGACTACCAGGGTATCTAATCCTGTTTGCTCCCCACGCTTTCGTGCATGAGCGTCAATCTTGACCCAGGGGGCTGCCTTCGCCATCGGTGTTCCTCCACATATCTACGCATTTCACTGCTACACGTGGAATTCTACCCCCCTCTGCCAGATTCTAGCCTTGCAGTCTCCAATGCAATTCCCAGGTTGAGCCCGGGGATTTCACATCAGACTTACAAAACCGCCTGCGCACGCTTTACGCCCAGTAATTCCGATTAACGCTTGCACCCTACGTATTACCGCGGCTGCTGGCACGTAGTTAGCCGGTGCTTATTCTTCAGGTACCGTCATTAGCAAGAGATATTAGCTCTCACCGTTTCTTCCCTGACAAAAGAGCTTTACAACCCGAAGGCCTTCTTCACTCACGCGGCATTGCTGGATCAGGCTTTCGCCCATTGTCCAAAATTCCCCACTGCTGCCTCCCGTAGGAGTCTGGACCGTGTCTCAGTTCCAGTGTGGCTGGTCGTCCTCTCAGACCAGCTACTGATCGATGCCTTGGTAGGCTTTTACCCTACCAACTAGCTAATCAGATATCGGCCGCTCCACGAGCATGAGGTCTTGCGATCCCCCACTTTCATCCTTAGATCGTATGCGGTATTAGCGTAACTTTCGCTACGTTATCCCCCACTCTAGGGTACGTTCCGATATATTACTCACCCGTTCGCCACTCGCCACCAGAGCAAGCTCCGTGCTGCCGTTCGACTTGCATGTGTAAGGCATGCCGCCAGCGTTCAATCTGAGCCAGGATCAAACTCTTCAGTTTAATCTCTGTT
>NZ_JABXFH010000114.1:0-1560 GCF_013372745.1 Janthinobacterium sp. BJB401
CAGCAGGTCGGCTTGCGGACCGATGTGAAAACGGTGTACGCCGCCACCACGCTGGAGGACCTGGCGGTCAAAGTTGACATGGCGGCGGACGCCGGGGTGGGGCCTTTCATCGCCCCGCCGAACCGCATTCCGGCTGCGTGCGTGCACATCACGCCGGACATGCTGCCGTTGATCGACCTGAGCCAGGACGAGATCGACCGGATCGTGGCCAGCGTGCCCGGTGGTGCGGCCAATGTGCAGGATATCTATCCGCTGGCGCCCCTGCAGGAGGGGATGTACTTCTACCACCAGATGCACCGCCAGAACGACCCGTATATCCTGCCATCGCTGTTCTCCGTCGATTCGCCGGCGCAGTTCGATGCTCTGGTGGACGCCTTGCGCCAAGTGATTGCGCGGCATGACGTGCTGCGTACCGCCATCCTGTCGGAGAACCTGCCATTGCCGGTGCAGGTCGTCCACCAGTATGTGGACCTGCAGGTCGAGATGATAGAAGCAGATCCGGAGACGACCCCGGAAAACCAGCTCAAGGCAGGCTTCGACAAGCCGATGGATCTTTCCCGGGCGCCGCTGCTGCAGGTGAGCGCGGTGCGGGAGCCGCATTCCCGGAAGGTGCATGTGCTGTTCAGGATTCACCACCTGATTGATGACGTCACCTCGTCGATCATCCTGGGTACGGAGATCCAGGCCCATCTTCGCGGCAAGACGGCACACCTGCCCGAAACGGTGCCCTACCGCGAATTTGTCGCCCATTCGCTGCATCAGGCCAGGCATAACGATGCCGAGCGCTTCTTTGGCGAGATGCTGGGCGATGTGACCGAAGCGACTGCACCCTTCAATCTGCTCGACGTGCATGGCGACGGCACCGAGATCGCCGAATGCCGCAAGGCCGTGGATGTTACTCTGGCTGACAGCATCCGGCGAATCTCCCGCCAGCGCAAGACCAGTCCCGCGACGCTGTTTCACGCGGCTTGGGCGCTGGTGGTTGCTGCATGCAGCGGGCGCGATGATGTCGTCTTCGGCACGGTGTTTTCTGGCCGCCTGCAAGGCACGGTCGGAGCGCGCAGCATGCTTGGCATGTTCATCAACACGCTGCCAATGCGGATGAAGCTCGAAGGTCTTGGGGTGGCAGATATGCTGGCCCGGACGGAAACCGCGTTGCATGAACTGCTGCCATACGAGCAGGCGCCGCTGACGCTGGCACAGCGCTGCAGCGGGCTGGAAAACAGCGTTCCGCTATTTAGCGCGATCCTGAACTACCGGCACACCGCGCCGTCCGAGGAAGCGGCCGAAGCCGATGCCGACGAGCGCGATATTGCACTGATCGCCTTCAAGGAGCGCACCAACTATCCCATGACGATCTCGGTTGATGACCTCGGCGACGAGTTTCTGATCGATGCGCATGTCCATTGCAGCGTGGCGCCGGCACGGGTCATCGCCTATCTGGAGCAGGCGCTGACCGGTATCGTGCGGGCGCTGCAGTCGCAGCCGAACCAAGTTGTAGCCAGCATTTCGGTGCTGCCGCCGCATGAACGCCAACAGTTGCTGCTGGAGTGGAACAGT
>NZ_JABXFH010000115.1:0-1477 GCF_013372745.1 Janthinobacterium sp. BJB401
CGGCGGCGCTGGCGCCGCAGGTGTATGAAGCGCCTTGCGGGGAAGTCGAGCAGGTACTGGCTGATATCTGGCACGATCTGTTGAAGGTTCGGGTAGGGCGCCATGACCATTTCTTTGAACTGGGTGGCCATTCGCTGCTGGCCGTGCAGGTGATGGCACGCCTGCGCCAGGCTTTGCAGATCGAGATCGCGCTACGCCACCTGTTCACGTACCCGGTGCTGAGCGAACTGGCCACCTGTATTGCGCAAACCGAACGTGTGATGACCGATGTTATTCCATTGGTCGACCGTGGCGGGGCCTTGCCCCTGTCCTGGTCGCAGCAGCGCTTGTGGTTCCTCGCCCAGCTTGATGATGCAGCCGGTGCCGCATACCACATGCCTGCCGCGCTACGCTTGAGCGGTCGCCTGGATCGAGCGGCACTGAAGGCGACGCTGGACCGCATCGTGGCGCGTCATGAGAGCCTGCGCACTACGTTCGTGCTCGACGACGGCCAGCCGATGCAGCACATCGCGCCTGCCGAGGTGGGTTTTGCCCTGGCTGAACAGGATATCTCGTTGCTTGACGTCAACGCACAGGAACTGGCGATCACACGCATTGGTGAGCAAACCATGTCGGCGCCGTTCGACTTGTCGCGTGGACCGTTAATCCGTGGACAACTGCTGCGCCTGGGCCCGGAGGAACATATCCTGTTCGTCAACCAACACCACATCATCACCGACGGCTGGTCGGTCGGTCTGCTGGTACGGGAGGTGAGCGTGCTCTACACGGCCTTGAGCCAGGGACGGGACGATCCGTTGCCGCCACTGCCGTTGCAGTACGCCGACTATGCGGTCTGGCAGCGCGCGTGGCTGCAGGGTGATGTCCTGCAGGCCCAGGTCGATTACTGGCAGCAGCATCTGGCCGGTGCTCCGGCGTTGCTGGCGTTGCCGCTGGACCGCCAGCGCCCCGAGGTGCAAAGTTACCGTGGCGCCAGCGCGGGCTTCAGCATTCCAGCCACACTTACGCAGGCGCTCAAGCAGCTGGGCCTGCGGCATGGGGCCACGTTGTACATGACGCTGCTGGCTGCTTGGGCAAGTTTGCTGTCGCGCCTGTCTGGCCAAGATGAGGTGGTGATCGGCAGCCCGGTGGCCAACCGCCATCGCAGCGAAACGGAACACCTGATCGGCTTCTTTGTCAACACGCTGGCCTTGCGGGTGAACTTGGAAGGCGCCCCCAGCGTCGGTGCCCTGATCGAGCGCGTCAGGCACGATACGCTCAACGCGTATGCGCACCAGGATATGCCCTTCGAGCAGGTGGTCGAGGCGCTCAATCCGCAGCGCAGCCTTGCCTACAGTCCGCTGTTCCAGGTGTCGTTCTCGCTCAACAATACACCGGCCGACGCGGTGCTGGAATTACCAGGCCTGCGCTTGCAGGGTATCGGGCAAACCCATGCCAGTACCCAGTTCGACCTGTCGCTGGCGGTGACCGAAACGGACGG
>NZ_JABXFH010000116.1:0-1452 GCF_013372745.1 Janthinobacterium sp. BJB401
TCGACCTCGCCCAATTCAATGCGGAAGCCACGAATCTTCACCTGATGATCGTTGCGCCCAAGGAACTCCACGTTGCCGCCCACCAGCCAGCGTCCCAAGTCACCAGTCTTGTACAAGCGGCTACCCTGTTTCGATCGGAACGGATCTGGTAAAAACCGCTCAGCTGTCAAAGCCGGCAGGTTTAGATAACCGCGCGCCACACTGGCACCACCGATATAAATCTCTCCGATGACACCCGGTGGCACAGGCTGCAATCGCGTGTCGAGTACGTAAATTTGCGTGTCGCCGGTTGATCGTCCAATCGGAATATAGCGTAAGGAGCCCGACCCGTTTGAAGGCAGGTCCTGCAGGCGGAACGTTGTCGCAGTCACCGTTGTTTCGGTTGGCCCATAGGCGTTCATCAGCACGCAGTCCAAATCCCATCGAGCGGCAAGTTCCATCGACAGGGCTTCGCCGCCTGCAATCAATAATCTCAGGTGGGGCAAGCTGTGTCGCTTGCCTAACGCTACTACGTTCAAGTAGCTCGGCGTGATATTGGCAACCGTTACCCCATGCTGCGATAACGCCTCGACCATTTCATCCGCCGACCAGATCTTCGATGGCCGCATCACCAAGGTGGCGCCGGTCACAAATGCGCAACATATCTGTTCGATCGATGGGTCGAAGCTAATCGATGAAAACTGAAGTACCTTGTCTTGTGGCCCTATCCCGTAGCGGTCCACAGAGGCGAGGATATGCTCCACGAGGCTACCACCCTCGATCATGACACCTTTTGGCGCGCCCGTTGAACCAGATGTGTAAATGACGTAAGCCAGGTGTTTGGCATTCAATCCAAGTGTCTCAATATCGGTATTGCTATCCGGCTGGCGCGCAAGGTCCGTGTCGATCAGCAGCGCCGGTACTGTGGTACACAACCCGGGCAACAGGCGTTCCCTAGTCACGATCGCGACCGGCGCGCTGTCCTCCAGCATATAAGATAGCCGCTCCTGCGGATACTCTGGATCTAACGGCACATAGGCCCCGCCAGCCTTGAAAATACCAA
Source organism: Janthinobacterium sp. BJB401 (assembly GCF_013372745.1). Classification (NCBI taxonomy): domain Bacteria; kingdom Pseudomonadati; phylum Pseudomonadota; class Betaproteobacteria; order Burkholderiales; family Oxalobacteraceae; genus Janthinobacterium; species Janthinobacterium sp. BJB401. Next base: position 1,043 of record NZ_JABXFH010000116.1, read on the forward strand.
GTAATCCCACCACTACCTCGATGCTCCGCTCCAGACATAAGCCCACGCGATCGTCAGGCTTGACGCCCATTTCTTGCAGAGCGTGTGCAACTTGGTTGGCACGACGGTTCAGCTCTGCGTAGCTTACCGTCTGCGCTTCGCATACCACAGCCATCTTGTCCGGGTTGCGTCCGGCTTGTTCCTCGAATAGTTGATGTACTAAGCGTTCGCGGGGATAGTCGCACGGCGTGTGGTTGAAATCGACAACCACCTGGTGTCGCTGCTGCTCGTCCATCAGGTTCAGCACATGCACCGGTTGCTGCTCGTCAGTCACCATGCTCTCGAGGGTGCGCTGGAAATAGCCAATCCAGCGCTCGATCGTGGCGGCATCGAACAGATCAGTGGCGTATTCAAGCGCGCCGTGCAGGACA
>NZ_JABXFH010000117.1:0-1436 GCF_013372745.1 Janthinobacterium sp. BJB401
GGCGAATATCACCATCGAGGGCGGCAACATCACCGTGCAGTGCCCCGGCAAGATCACGGTGCATGCCGGCAAGAAGAGTTTTATCGGGCCGGAGCGGCTCGCTTATCCATTGCCGGCGCTGCCTGCCAGCGTCTGCAAAGCGTGCCTGCTGGCGGCCTTGCGTAGCGGCAGCCCGTTTGTCGCGCCCACGGCAGCCTAGAAAAGGAGCCATGATGTACTTTGCCATCGATCTTCCTGACCCTGCAGTTCCAGCGCAGATCGCACAGCAACTGCAGGCCTTGTGCGCGGAAGCGGCGGTGGCGAACGGCGGCCAGCCCTTGCATTTTCTGGCGCTGCTCGACGGCGCCTGCGATGAGGAGTTTTTCACCAAGCGCTACCCGAGCCGTTTGCGGCGCCAGTCGCTGTATGCGTATACCTCGCTGCAAAACTTCAAGAGCGCCGCACCGCATTTAATGGCGGCGCCATCGACAAGCAGCGAGCAGGCCGAGTGGCTGCAGCGCCTGTTTTCGCTGTGTGCAGGCAAGCCCATGCTCAGCATCATCGCCAGCACGCTCGATATCGACCAGCTGGAGCAGCATCTGCGCCCCTATTTGATTGCCATCACGCCAGATACCGTCGAATGGCCCGTGCGCTGGGCCGATAGCCGCACATTGCCGGCCTTGCTGGCAGCCTTGACTGAAACGCAGTCCGCGCATTTGCTGAGCCCCATCTACCACTGGTGGTCGCTGCAGCGCGATGGTTCGTTGATCAGTTGGCAGGGCGAGGCGCAGCCCAGTCCCGTCCCTGCGGAGTTTGATAAATTCCCCCTCGGCGACGCCGCCTTCGCCGCCCTGGTGGATAGCGCCGAAGCCGACGCCATCCTTGCCAATCTGCATGATGTGCAGCCGGACCTGTTTCACTCCGGCACTCCGGCCCAGTGCCACGCGCGCGTGGCGCGTCATTTACTTGTAGCAAACGCCAGCGGCATCGAGGCGGCGGGCCAGCGTCAGCATTTCAGCGCCCTGGCCTTGATGCTGGCCGATGATTTCACCTTGCATCCTGCGATGGCCAGCCTGTTGCGGCGCACGCGCCAGGGGGCGAATTACCTGTCCGAGCTCGACACGCTGCCCGACGATTTCTGGCAGGCGCGCTCGGCTGCCTAGCCTTGTTCATTCAACTGCTTACTTTGATAAAAGGAAAATCATGAAATGGATTATGTATCTTGGCACTGCCTTGCTGTTGAGCGGCTGCGCCCTCAAGGCCAGGCAGGTTGAGCAAGCTGGCCCAAGTCCTACCGCGACAGCGCAGGTGGGTATTGTGAATCATACCGGGAATTTCATTTACTCCGCGTCGGTGGATGGGGCTGGAGGTGCGGATATGGCCAGATGGGGGGCGGGGGGAGCAGAAATCTGTTGCGCCTCTATCCCGAGAGTGTGGTATCCGGGAATGATGGTTCG
>NZ_JABXFH010000118.1:0-1433 GCF_013372745.1 Janthinobacterium sp. BJB401
CCGCCCGCCGTCGACAGGCGGATGCTTTTCGCCGCCGCCCAGTCGATGTGCGCGGCGGCGCTGACGATATTGACTTCCTCGCGCGCCTGCACGTTGAGCACGTCGGCCTGCGCCTGCAGGTCGATGGCTTGTTTGGCGGCAATCAGTTGCAAGCCGATATTGTTCTCGCCCGCCTTGACGACGCCGGCCAGCGCGCCGATGGCCTGGCCGCTGTGCACGCGCAACTGGCCGCCACCGACGAACTGGGTGTCCTGGCCGCTCATCAGGGAGGTGGTTTCGCCATTGACCAGCTGGATATCCTGGCCCGCCAGCACGCCCAGGCCGGCGCGGGCGGCGATGGCGATGATGGCGTCGCTGCTGTGCGGCAGCTTGTCGTCGCCGGGACTGGTCGGCTTGCCCGCTGCGTCGCGCCTGGCGGCGGCCGTATTTTCCTGGCTCAGCATGCCGGAAACGCTGGTCAGGAACGCCGGCAAGGGCGCCGCCTTTTCGTCGAGCACGCTGGCATTCGCCTTGGCCGGGCCCAGGTGGCTGGCATACGCGACCGTCTTGTGCGTGACGGCGGCGGCGCTGAAGGTTTCACCCAGCTTGGCGGCCTGCTTGAGCAAGACCATGCCGGGCGCATTGTCGCCGGCCGGATCGCGCGCCTGCGCGTCGTGGTTGACGAGGTAGCTGGAAATGAGCAGGCCGGCGCCGGCCCGCACGGCGCCGTAAGCGTCGGTGCGCAGCTCGGCGCCCGTGCCGCGCAGGCTGCCCCGGTAATTGTCGGCCGCATGGATCAGGTGGCCAAGATTGAGTTCGCTTGCCGCATGGCTGCTCTTGAGCTGGATGCGCCCTTGCTGGTCGGTATCGTCGAACAGCAACTGGTTGTAGCCAGAGCCGGAGCCGGCGGCGCCGAATTCCTTGCTGCGGATGCCCCATTGCGCCGCGCCGTTGCGGTGGCCCGCGCTGCCGCCAGCCGCGCCATGCCAGAGCGGACTGTTGCCGCCAGCCACGTTGCCCTGCGCCGACGGCGCATGGTCGCGCGCCGGCTCGAAGAGGCTGGCGTCCGCGGGCTTGTCCGTGATGCCGCCCGGCGTGGGCGCGACGCCGCCCTCGCCTTGCCCGTTGTACAGGGCGCCGACGATGACGGGCCGGTCGATATCGTTTTCCAGAAATTGCACCAGCACTTCCTGGCCGATGCGCGGCAGGAACTGGCTGCCCATGCCGCCGCCGGCCGAGCGCTGCGCCACGCGCACCCAGCAGGTGGCGCTGCCGTCAAGTTGCCAGTGGAAACGGATGCGCACCCGGCCCAGCTTGTCGCAATGGATCTCGCTGCCGCCGCTGGCGCTGGTGCCGCCGTCGGCGCCGACGACGATGGCGCTCTGGCTGCCGCAGGCCGTCGGTTTCGGGTGGTGGCGCGCGTCGCCGCCGTCATGCACGGGGCGCCATGGCGT
>NZ_JABXFH010000119.1:0-1243 GCF_013372745.1 Janthinobacterium sp. BJB401
GCGGTTCCACTCCACCAGCAACTGTTCGCGCTCCTGCGGCGGAAGCACCGAAATATCGCCGGCGCTCATGTCCGGCTGCGACCGCAGCGCCTGCACCAGGCCAGCCAGCGCCTGCTCCAGATAGGCGATGACCCGTGCCGGCGCCACGCCGTGCCCGGCCTGCATCCCTATCGAGAAGCCGTCGTCCAGGTCGTCGACCAAGGCAACCAGCGGATAATTGGTTCGCTCGCGCGCCTCCAGCAGCGTGATGCCGTGGCTTACCGCCTGCGTCTCGCCAGCATTGGAATGACGGTAGTTGAGCATGGCACTGAACAGCGGCACATTGCTTGCCAGTCCGCTGCAACGCTGCGCCAACGACAACGGCGCCTGTTCGTAGGTCAGCAGCTCGCGCAGCGCCGTTTCCGTCTGGCTCACCAGACTGTCCGCGCTGACGCCTTCCAGCGTCAAGCGCAGCGGCAGCGTATTAATAAACATGCCCAGCATATTGCGCGCACCCGCCGTCCCCTGCAGGCGGCCGGACAGCACGGTGCCAAACACCACGTCGCCGCGCGCGCTGCAGGCACCGACCACCAGTGCCCATGCCGCATGGAACAGCGTCGCCGGGCTGGTCTTGCGCTGTTTCGCTACTTGACGGATCGCATCGGCCAGCGCCGCGTCGAGCGTCCTGCGCTGCTCCGCTATCTGGTTGCCGTCGCCGTGGACGTTGAGCAGATTGAACGGCGCCGTCGGCTCGATCACATCGCCCAGCACCTTGCTGAAGTAGGCTTGCGCATCGTTGTTGCTGGCCTGGTGCAGCGCATGGGCCACGAATTGACGGTAGGGTACTGGAGGCGCGAGATCTTCGATGTCACCGGTGAGGTAAGCCTGCACTTCCAAGCCAAGCATGATCGACGAAGTCACGTCCTCGACCAAATGGTGGGCATGGAACAGCACATAGACCTTGGACGATTGCGGGGACTGCGCCGCGCATACGCGCAGCATCGGTGCCCCGGCGAGGTCCATATGCAGCTTGAAGCGAGAGGCAAGCACACTTCGCGCGTCGCTGTCGCCACCGCTGCCCAGCTCTATCATTTCGACGTCCAAATCGACCTGGCGATAGACGACCTGCACCGGAACACTCAGGTTCTCGGACAGGATCGCGGTGCGCAGCGCGTCATGCCGCGCGATGACCTTGCGCAGCGCTTCGATCAGCGCGTCGAACTGCGCACGCGAGTCAACCTCAAACAGCGATGGCAGCACATAA
>NZ_JABXFH010000012.1:0-142329 GCF_013372745.1 Janthinobacterium sp. BJB401
GTTGTTTGCGCAGGCGCTTATCGTGCCAGCGATTTCTTGTACATGATGGACTGGCGCAGCTTGCCCTTGTCGTCGATCAGTTCATCGAATTCTTCCCGGTTGACTTCCCGCAGCGCGCCCAGGTCCGCCGCGCGCTTGCCGTCGCTGACGATATCGTCCGCTTGCAGCGCCACCATCGCCTGCGCCGCCAGCAGGATGGCGCTGGCATACGCGGCGGGGTCGCGCAGGTCGACCCGCGCAAGGTCCGGCGCCGGTTTGCGGCGCAGCCAGTCGGCCCAGTAAAATTCGAGAAATTCCGTGGCCTGGCCGGGCGGCTTGTAGCCGATCCCGCGCGTGAAGTAGACGAGCGAGCGGTACGGGTCGTCGCCCAGCGCTGCGAGGCCGATGGCCGATGGTAGTTGCTGCGGCGTGATGGCCTGGTTGCGCCCATCTTTCAGCCACACCTTGTTTTCCGCGCGCATGCGGGTCCAGAAGGCCGCTTCGCCCAGCGCGCTGAAATTGTCGCTGACCTTGACCCACACCTTCAATTGATGATTGCGCCCGCCATCGGCATCCCAGAAGGTGGAAAACGTGTGGTGGCCATCGGTCAGGTAGACGATGCCGCGCGGGCCGATGACGACGGTCTTCATGTCATCCGGACGGCTGCCCACGGCCGCCTTGCAGCGGTAGCCGGCCGGTGGCGCGGCCAGGGTGGCACCTGGCACATTGGCCGTTCCGGGCAGGACGTCGTGCTGGCCATTGGCTTCGCACAGGTCAGCGAATTTCTTGGGTTTGGTGATGTCGGCGAGGTGTTTTTCTTCGGCCGCATAGCGTCCCAGCTTGTAATAGACCTGGTCGTAGCCGATGGCCGGCTGGGTCGGATGCAGTTCATCGAGGCGCACCTGCAGAATGCGCGGATGGGCGGCGTTGCCCACGACGGTGGCCATCAGCGCCTGCTGGCGCGCGCTCAAGGCGGGCAGCGTGGCGGCATCGCGCGGCAGTGCCGGCAGCAGGAATGCCGACTGGCAGCCCAACGCCAGCAGCAGGGCAGGGGAGCGGTGGAAAATCCGGAGCATTGCATCCTCGCTAAAAGACACAGTATCGCTGATGCCATGCACCGCAGCTTGATGCCGCGCAGGCTGGCGTCAATTCATGCGGCCCGCCGTCAGCGGCCCAGCATGCGCAGGCAGGCGTCCGCGACATCGGCGGCAAAGGCGCTGCTGTCCTGCAGTTGCGCGGCGATGGCGTCGTCCGTCACGCCATGCACGGCCGAGTAAATCATCAGGGCCGCCAGGCGCGGCTGCGGCAACGGCCATGCGCCCGCTGCCGCGCCGCCAGCGAGGATGGCGTCCAGCTGGGCCAGGATGGCGTTCTTGTCGGGGTTGTCCGCCGGCTCGATGCCGAGGCTGCGCCGGTGGCTCGTGTAGACGATGTCGTGCAGCCGCCAGGTACGCAGATAGGTAGCGACATTGGCCTGTACCCATGCGCGCAGCCGGCCCTCCCAGTCGTGCGGCATGCACAGGTCAACGGCCGCTTCCAGGCTGGCCAGGAAGCGGCTGGTGTAGCGCGCGGCCAGCGCCGCCAGCATTTCCTGCTTGGACGGAAAGTAATGATAGAACGTGCCTTTCGCCACGCCCGCCAGAGTGGTGATATCGCTGACCGTGGTCGCTTCCACGCCCTTGTCCAGGAACAGCTGCTCGGCGGCGGCCATCAATTCATCAAGGCGAATCTCGGCCGGTTTGGTGCGCGGGCGGGCGGACGCTGGGGCGGCATCGGGCATGGCGGGGCGAAGAGTAGTCATGCGCCCAGTATAAATGAAGCGCCGGCGCAGCCCAAGCACACCGGCGCACGCTGCTTTCATTCAATTGACTGACGGTCAGTCGATATGTATGATGAAGGGGAACTCATGAATTGGAGCATCTCCATGCAACGTTATCGCCGCGCGGCCCTGGTGGCCGCCGCTTACCTGGGCACTTTTCTTGCGTCGCTCGACATCAGCATCGTCAACGTGGCCCTGCCGACCTTGCAGACGGCGCTGGCGACGGACATGGCGGGCTTGCAGTGGGTGGTCAATGCGTACGCGCTCTGCCTGTCGGCCTGCATGCTGTCGGCCGGTCCGCTGGGCGACCGGCATGGCCACAAGCGCATCTGGCTGCTGGGCGTGGCATTGTTTACCGCCGGTTCGCTGCTGTGCGCGCTGGCGGCCAGCCTGCCGCTGCTGCTGGCCGGGCGCGCCGTGCAGGGCGTGGCGGGGGCCTTGTTGATTCCAGGCGCGATGCCGATACTCAGCCATGCTTTTCCGGATCCGCGCGAACGGGCGCATGTGATCGGCGGCTGGTCGGCCTTCAGTGCGCTGGCGCTGATTCTGGGGCCGTTGTTGGGCGGCATGCTGCTGGAGGCCACGGGATGGCAAAGCATCTTCCTGATCAATCTGCCGCTGGGTTTGCTGGCCATGCTGCTGGGCGCCTGGGGCATCACGGAGCGCCATTACCGCGAGCAGGCGGCGCTGGACCGGACCGGGCAGGTGTTGAGCATCGCCTGGCTGGGCGCACTCACGTATGGCTTGATCGCGCTGGGTTCAGGTAGTACGCCGGCCTGGCCGCCACTGGTGTTCGCGCTGCTGGCCTTTATCGCCTTCCTTGCCGTCGAGGCGCGCGCGCCGCGCCCTTTGTTGCCGCTACGAATGTTTCGCGAGCGAAGCTTCGCGCTGGTCAACCTGGCCTCGCTGGTGCTGGGCTTTGCCTGCTACAGCAGCCTGTTCTTTTTCTCGCTGTACTTGCAGCAAATCCAGGGCTGGGCGGCGGGAGCCAGCGGCTGGCGCATGTTGCCGCAGTTTGCCGCCATGGGCATCGTTTCCCTGGGCTTTGGCCGTCTCAGCCGCCACGTGCCTTTGCGCCGCCTGATGTTGGGTGGCTATCTGCTGGCGGGTCTGGTGCTGCTGGCGACTGCGACCTTGGCGCCACAGACGCCGTATGCCATCGTCGGTACCCTGTTCGGCTTGCTGGGCGTGGCCATGGGACTGGCCGTGCCGGCCACCGGCTTGCTGGCCATGGCCAGCGTGGGCAGCGAGCGTGGGGCCATGGCGTCGGCCATCATGAATGCCTTGCGCCAGGCAGGCATGACCCTGGGCGTGGCGGTGCTGGGCAGCGTGATGAGCTTGCGTGCCGCCGCCATGCTGGAGCGGTCGGGACAGGTTGCCGCACTCGCCGCCGGCTTCCAGCTGGCCATGCTGCTGGCGGGGCTGGCATGCCTGGCGGTGGCCTTGCCGCTGTACTGGCTGCCAGCCAGGCAGCCCTAGGCGAGCAAGCCGCTGGGCACGCGCGGCGAAGACATCAAATCGCGGAACGCGGCCCAGTGTTCCGCGCGCGTCGCGCCCTGGCGCTCGACATAGGCTTTCGCCATATCCTGGCCCAGGTTGTAGTTGATGACATAGGCGCCCATGGCGTCGTAGAACTGCAGGCGCTGCGCCGATTTCTCAGCCGGGTACAAACGCACGTTGACCAGCCATTCCAGCGCCTCCTCGCGGCTCAGGCTGCCTTCGAGATACTGGCGCGCGATGTCGTTGTCAGCATAGCCGAGCTTGGCCAACAGCGCATTGAGTTGTGCATAGCGGGGCGCCAGCTTTGGCTCGAGGCCGGCCAGCGGGTACAGCACCTGCTGTTCGAAAGCGAGCCGTTCTTCATCTGTAAAGCTCAGTTCGATGCCGTAATTGGCCGTGCCTTCGGCGATCAGCGATTGCGGCGAGTACAGCGGATAGATGCAGTATTCCATCCAGCCCTTGCCGCGCACCAGGTCGCGTTCCAGCAGCACGTTGTAGACGTGGTGGCCCGGATACGCTTCGTGGCAACCGAGGTCGACGGCGCGATCGATGTACACGGGCAAGTCGGTATTGATCTGGATCACGCTCTGGTAGTTGCCCTTATACCAGTTGTAGCCGCTCCATGGCTTGTCGCTGACAAATTCCAATATAAAATCTTCGCCTTCGGGCAGGGCGATGTACTGCAAGGTACGCTCGCGGCCCGCGCGGATGGCCGCATCTATGACGGCGCGCAGCTTGTCGGCGGGAATGACGAGTTGCGCGCGCAAGGCGTTGACCCTGTCGCTCACCGTGCCTTCGCCGGGCAGCAGCGCGTCGATCTGCGCCACCAGTGCTTCATAGTATGCGCGGCTGTGATGGGGCGAGACGGCGTCGTACAGGCGCGCGCTTTCCGTATCGAAATCGAGGCGTGTGCCTTGCAGCATGTCCGCCTTGGCCAGCACGGCTTGCAACTGCTTGCGCAGGTTGACGGCGCGCAGGCAAGTTTCACCGGCCAGCAGGGCCAGCGTCTTGTCTGTCGCGGCCTGGATATCGCTCAAACTCAGTTGCTGTTCTACCGCTTCCTGTTGCCATGCGGGCGGGCCGTAATACGCGTCCACATACGAGGCATCGTGCTGACCCATGGCCAGGACCAGCTTGACGTAGCGTTCGGCCACGTCGGCGTGAAGGGGGGAGTTGCTGTCGTTGTTCGTCATGGCGGCCTGATTGTGCGGTTGGGCAGGCGCTTATTGTATAGCGCAACAGGCTGGAGTGAAGCACGGACGTGAGGCATCATTTCTCTATAACAATTAGGAAAACGCATCTTGATGTAGCTCAGTGAACCCGGCATTCACGGACTGCGTGCGCGGATTTGGTAGCAAGATGGCGTGGTCGTCTTTTTTGTGGTTACGTGATTTTCTCCTTGATCTTTCTTCGTTTATGGACGAATATGATGTATGAGATCCGGCACTACCTGACATCATCGGGCAGGGATTTATATACGGAATGGCTGAAACGCCAGCGCGACAATACGGCCAGGGTGGCCATCGTGCGACGCGTGCTGCGCATGATGCCAGGCAATTTTGGCGACCATAAATTTTGCCACGACGGCGTGTGGGAATTGCGCATCGATGTGGGGCCCGGCTACCGCGTGTATTACGCCATCGCTGACGGGCAGATCATTTTATTATTGTGCGGTGGAGACAAGCGCACGCAGCCGAAAGATATCGAATACGCCTGTGCCTGCTGGCACGACTGGAAGGAGAGAGGACATGAAAGAGGACGTGAAACAGGTCATGAGCAAACCACCAAGAGACCGCTCGCATGACGAAGCGATGGCCGAACTGTACCGCGATGATCCCGATCTCGCCCTTGAACTGATCAACAATATCCTCGTCGATGGCGACCACGGCGAACTGCTGGCCGTGCTGCGCCAGCTGACGCGCGCCTTTGGCGGCGTGCCTGCCGTGGCGCAGGCGGCCAAGCTCAACCCTACCCAGCTGTACCGCACCCTGTCGCCCGATGGCAATCCGTCCCTGAGCACCTTGACGGCCATCCTCGATGCCATGGGCTTGCGGCTGGCCGTCGAACCCAGGCAGCCCGAACGTTCATTTCCCGCACCGGCTGCCTGAGTTCTTGGCACGCGGCTAGAATTCCACCGGGCGCGCTTCGCGCATCGCTTGCGTCATGGCCAGGCCGATGCGCGTCGCTTCCGTTGCATCGTGCAAGGTCAGCGACAAGGTGCGCCGGCCCAGTGCCGCATCCGTAAACTCCTGCGCCTCGATCAAGAAGGCGTCGGCGAAGCGGGCATAGAAGTCCGGCGTGCACTCATTGCGCACGCCATGCGCATCCGAGATTTCCACCCGGTTCAGACGCGGGTTGCTGCCCACGGCCAGACGGCCGCCCGTGCCGAACACTTCCGTCAGGGTTTCGTGGCCGTGCGCCATGGTGCGCGAGGCCATGAAGCTGGCCATGCTGCCATCGGAAAATTCGACCGTCGCCAGGCCGTTGTCGACATCGCCGAACGCCTGCAATCCCGTGTGGATGGCGTTGGTGCCGCTCGCATACACGCGTTTGGGCACGGGATTGCCCAGCAGCCAGCGCGCCAGGTCGATATCGTGCACGCTGCAATCGAGGAAGATGCCGCCGCTGGTGGGGGCGAAACGCATGAAGGCGCCGCTGGGGTCGTTCTGGTCGCAGGTTTGCGAACGGACAAGGTAAGGCTTGCCGATCAGGCCTTGGGCGATCTTTTGTTGCGCGTCATGGTAGCTGGCGTCGAAACGCCGCACGAAGCCGATCATGATGGTCAGCTGCGGGTGGCGCGCCGCTTCCGCTTCCACCTTCAGGCAATCGGCCAGGTCCAGCGACAGCGGTTTTTCGCAAAACACGTGCTTGCCGGCGCGCAGGGCGGCGATGATCTGGTCCGCATGCAGCGAGGTGGGCGTGACGAGGAAGACGGCGTCCAGGCCAGGATGGGCCAGCAGGGTGTCGTAGTCCGCATAGCCGGTGGTGATGCCGAGCGTGCTGGCGGCCCAGTCCAGTTCGGCCGGTACGGGGCTGCAGGCGGCGACTACTTCGGCGTTGGGCACGCGCTGCGCCAGGTTGATGGCGTGGCGCTGGCCCAGCCGGCCCAGGCCGACGATGCCGACTTTTAATGTTGGGGATGACATGGTGTCTCCAGATATTTTTATTATTGGTTTATAAAGTGACCACGCGCTGTTCGCGCCACGACAAGGTGGCCGCTTCGGCCAGTTCCAGTGCCTTCAAGCCATCGTGCACGGTGGTGCGCAGCGGCGTGCCGTGGCTGAGGGCGTCAAAGAAGTGCGCCATTTCCTGCGCATACGCCACGCGATAACGTTCCAGGAAAAAATCTTCCGGCTTGTCCACGCTGACGTTCACTGAGCCATAGGCCGTCACTTCCGTCGGCTTGTGGTTGCCCGCTTGTAGCATGCCGGCACTACCCAGCACTTCGAAGCGCTGGTCGTAGCCGTAGGCGGCGCGGCGCGAGGCATTGATCTGGCACAAACGTCCTTTTGCCGTGCGGATGGTGACGACGGCCGTATCGAGGTCGCCCGCTTCGCCGATGGCTGGATCGACCAGGCAGCTGCCCGTGGCGTGCACGCTGACGGCTTCATCGTCGAGTATCCAGCGGAAGATGTCGAAATCGTGGATCAGCATATCCTTGAAGATGCCGCCCGAGACCTTGATGTAGCTGACCGGTGGCGGACCCGGATCGCGGCTGGTCACAATGAGCAACTCCGGCGTGCCGATTTCGCCCGCTGCGATGCGTGTCTTGACGGCATTGAATGTCGGGTCGTAGCGGCGCTGGAAGCCCAGCATGCACAGCACCTTGGCTTCCTTGACGGCGGCGGCGCAGGCGCGTGCCCGGTCGAGGGTCAGATCGACGGGCTTTTCGCAAAAGATGGCCTTGCCGGCGGCGGCCGAGCGCAGGATCAGGTCCGCGTGCGTGTCCGTGCTGGAGGCGATGACGACGGCCTTGATGGCCGGGTCGGCCAGCGCCGCCTCGACAGTGGCGCTGCTGCCGCCATGCAGGCCAGCCAGCGCCGCGGCCGCTTCCTGGTTGACGTCGACCACGTACTTGAACTGCACGCCGGGTTGGGCAGCCAGGTTGGCCGCGTGGATTTTGCCGATGCGTCCGGCGCCGAACAACGCTACTTCAATCATCATGTTCTCCTGGGGTGTGGATTTCTTCGATGTCGAGCTCTAATTTGTATGCCAGCGCGATGAATAGCGCCTGGCACAGGCAGATGGTGCTGGTCAGCGAGCGGAAGGCGAAGGCGCTGCCCTCGGTGACGGTGAGCAGCGCGTCGGCGGCCCGCGCGAGCGGGGCCAGCTTGCTGTCGGTAATCACCAGGACCTTGGCGCCCTTGTCTTGCGCCGCCTTGATGCACTGCTGGGTTTCCTTGCCGTAAGGCGAGAAACTGATGGCGATCGCCACATCGCGTTCGCGCACACTGCGCATCTGTTCGCGGTGCATGCCGCCCAGTCCGCTGATCAGGTGCACGCGCTTGTCCGTGTGTTCCAGCGCGTAGGCGATGTAAGAGGCGATCGGGAAGGACCGGCGCACGCCGATCACATAGATGTTTTCCGCTTTCAGCAGCAGATTGACGGCCGCTTCCAGCTGGGCGTCGTCGAGGCCTGCGGCCAGGTCGTCGAGGCCGGCGCGGCTGGCGCCGACGAATTCGCGCGTCAGGTCGCCCGCGCTCAGCGCCGCGTCGCGCGTGGAAATGAGCTTGCGGATGCGCTGCTGATAGTCAGGTGTGGCGCCGGCCTGGTCAGTATAAGCCTGGCGGAAGACATCCTGCATTTCACTGAAACCCGTGTAGCCGAAGCGCTGCGCGAAACGCACGATGGCCGACGGCTGCACGTCGCAGGCGGCAGCGATGTCGCTGATGCGCTCGAGCATCAGGCTGGCCCGGTGCTTTTCAATGTATTGGGCGATGACTTTCAGCTGGCGCGACAGGTTGTCGTACTCGGCGGCAATGTGCTGCATCAGCTGTTCGATGGGGGCGGTGGCTGCCATGGTTTTTTTCCTCTGTGTACTTGCTGGGCCGCGATGGTGTATCAATTCCGTGCGGCTGGTTCTGGCGAGAATTATAGGAGTGAATTCAGAAAATAGAAATGATTTTCTATTTAAATTTATTTTGAAAATTTTATTGCATTTGTCTTTTTTGTGGCCTAAGCTGTGCGCAGTGCATCGGTTCGTGTGCCGCAAGGCCAGGCCGGTGACACCCTTCATAAAAGCTCGCAACTATAAAAATTAATCCGTCTAGGAGACATTCATGCATAGCAATAAAAGCAAGGGTTTGATGAAGTGCCTGGCCATCGCCAGCCTGGGCCTGAGCCTGGGTTTGAGCACGGGCGCCAGCCATGCTGCCGGCGAGAAATTCGTCATGGTCAGCCACGCGCCGGACTCCGATTCCTGGTGGAACACCATCAAGAACGCCATCAAGCAAGCCGGTGAAGACTTCAACGTGTCCGTCGACTACCGCAATCCGCCGAATGGCGACCTGGCCGACATGGCGCGCCTGATAGAGCAGTCGGCCGCGCGCAATTACGATGGCTTGATCGCCGATATCGCCGACTTCAGCGTGCTGCAAAAACCGCTGGGCACGGTAGTGGCCAAGAAAATCATGCTCGTGACCATCAATTCGGGCACCATCGCACAAAGCGAACAGTTGAAAGCCATCATGCACGTGGGCCAGCCCGAGTATGACGCGGGCCTGGGCGCCGGCAAGCGCGCCAAGGAAGCGGGCATCAAGTCCTTCGTGTGCGTGAATCACTATGCGATGAATGCCTCGTCGTTCGAACGCTGCCGCGGTTTTGCCGATGCGCTCGGCGTTGACTTCAAATCGTCCACGCTCGATACCAATGGCGTCGACCCTGGCGTGATCGAAAGCAAGGTCAGCGCTTATCTGCGCAGCAATCCGAAGACCCAGGCCGTGCTGGCGCTGGGACCGGATTCGGCGCCAGCCGCCATGCGCGCCGTCGAGAAGCTGGGGCTGAAAGGCAAGATGTACTTCGCCAGCTTCGACTTGTCGGAAGAAATCGCCAAGGGCATCAAGGATGGCAGCATCCAGTTCGCCATCGACCAGCAGCCCTACCTGCAAGGCTACATTCCTGTCGCTGTGATGGCCATCATGAAACAGCAAAAGATCACTGACCTGGCCAAGGTCAAGGAAATCCTGATCGCCAATCCGAAATACCAGGCGCGCCTGGCGGAATACGGCCTGACGCCCATCTATGGCCCGCGCCACATCAGCTCCGGCCCCGGTTTCGTGACCAAGGACAACATCGCCAAGGTCGAAAAATACGCCGGCCAATACCGCTAATCCACACAGTCGCCACCGGGTTTGCCCAGCGCCGCACCGCCTCCCGCGGGCGGCGCATGGGAGGAACACGCCTGGCGCCAGCGATGCTGGCAGGAAAGTAATTGAAATTGGTACAAGTATCACTGAAAGGACTTTGTATGACTGCGCTCAAATCCAGCCTGGCTAGCCCCGGCATGAATCCTCCTCCGCCTCCCGGCGCCGCCAGCAAGCCAGTTGCCGCTGCCGACGAGCGCGTGGGCACGACCAGCTGGGTCAAACGGGTTTTTGGCCGCCCCGAGTTCGCCTCGATTTCCGGCGCGGTGCTCGTATTTGCCTTCTTCGTCATCACGGCCGGCGATTCCGGCATGTTCAACCTCGATGGCGTCGTCAACTGGATGCAAGTGGCGTCCTACCTGGGCATCATCGCCATCGGCGCCTGCCTGTTGATGATCGCCGGTGAATTCGACCTGTCGATCGGTTCCATGATCGGCTTTGCCGGCATGATGATCGCCATTCCGACGATCTATTTCCAATGGCCATTGTGGGCCGCCATCCTGTTCGCCTTCGCCGGTTCCATGGCGCTCGGTTGGCTCAACGGCTACATCGTCATCAAGACGCGCTTGCCATCGTTCATCGTTACCCTGGCATTCCTGTTCATCCTGCGCGGCCTGACATTGGCCCTGTCGATCATGTTCGCCAACCGCACCATCGTCAGCGGCGTGGGCGACCTGGCGGCGCAGGACTGGCTGGCCAGCCTGCTGTTCCACGGCAATGTGGCCACTGGCCTGTTCCAGTGGATGGGCGCGCATGGCTGGATTGCCGTGCTCGACGACGGCTCGCCGCTGGTGAAAGGCATTCCGAAAGTCATCGCCTGGTGGCTGGTGCTGGCCGCCGGTGCCGCTTTTGTTCTGTCGCGTACCCGCTTCGGCAACTGGATGTTCGCCGTGGGCGGCGACGCCAACGCGGCCAAGAATGTGGGCGTGCCGGTGCGCAAGGTGAAAATTTCCCTGTTCGTCTTCACGGCCTTCTGCGCCTGCCTGTTTGCCACCTTGCAAGTATGCGACGTAGGTTCGGCCGCCGCCGACCGCGGCATGCAAAAGGAATTTGAAGCCATCATCGCGGCCGTCATCGGTGGCGCCTTGTTGACGGGCGGCTACGGTTCCGTCGTCGGTGCCTGCTTCGGCGCGCTGATCTTCGGCGTGGTTCAGATCGGCATCACCTACACCAACATCAATTCGGACTGGTTCCGCGTGTTCCTCGGCGTGATGCTGCTGATCGCGGTGCTGTTCAATAACTTTGTACGCTCACGCGTCACGGAAGCGAGATAAATCATGAGCGAGCATATTCTTGCCCTGGAAAATGTCAGCAAGCGTTTCGGCTCCGTGCTGGCCCTGCAAAACATCACCATGCGCTTGCGCGAGGGGGAGGTTCATTGTTTGCTGGGCGACAACGGCGCCGGCAAGTCGACGTTGATCAAGACCCTGGCCGGCGTGCACAAGCCGACCGATGGCCAATACCTGGTCGATGGCAAGCCAGTCGTCTTCAATTCGCCCAGCGAAGCGCTGGACATGGGCGTGGCCACCGTCTACCAGGACCTGGCGCTGGTGCCATTGCTGTCCGTGGCGCGCAATTTCTTCATGGGCCGCGAGCCGATGAAAAAGCTGCTGGGCCTGGTGCCCGTGATGGATATCGATTATGCGGCTGACACGGCGCGCGCCAAGCTGGCAGAAATGGGCATCATGGTGCGCGACCCGCACCAGGCCATCGGCACCATGTCGGGCGGAGAGAAGCAGTGCCTGGCCATCGCCCGCGCCATCCACTTCGGCGCCCGCGTGCTGATCCTCGACGAGCCGACGGCGGCCCTGGGCGTCAAGCAATCGTTCAATGTATTGAAACTGATTTACAAGGCGCGCGAACGGGGCATTTCCGTGATCTTTATCACGCACAATGTGCACCATGCGTATCCGGTCGGCGACTCGTTTACCTTGCTGAACCGGGGCAAGTCGCTGGGCACCTTCACCAAGGAAACGGTGACCAAGGAAGCCTTGCTGGACATGATGGCGGGCGGTGCGGAAATGCAAACGCTGATGAGTGAACTCGACGGTGTCACGATTTAAGGATAGCCATGAATAATTCCACACAATTTGCCCAGGGCCGCGCGCTGGACGTCATCTGCCTGGGTCGCCTGGCGGTGGACCTGTACGCGCAGCAGATCGGCAGCGCCTTGGAAGACGCGACCAGTTTCGCCAAATACCTGGGCGGTTCGTCGGCGAACATCGCCTTCGGCACGGCGCGCCTGGGCCTCAAGTCCGCCATGCTGTCGAAAGTGGGCGACGACCACATGGGCCGTTTCCTCACTGACACCTTGTCGAAGGAGGGTTGCGACGTCAGCCACGTGGGCATCGACCGCGACCGCCTGACGGCTTTAGTCATGCTGGGTATTAAGGATAAAAACACCTTTCCCCTGATTTTCTACCGTGAAAATTGCGCCGACATGGCCATCGAAGCTTCTTCGGTGGATGCGGCCTTCATTGCATCCAGCAAGGCGTTGTTGATCACCGGCACGCATTTCTCCACGTCTGCCATGCACGCCATCAGCACGCAAGCCTTGCAACTGGCCCGCGCGAACAATGTGCGCACCGTGCTCGACATCGATTACCGGCCCGTGCTGTGGGGCTTGTCCGGCAAGGCCGATGGCGAAACGCGCTTCGTTTCGAACGAAGGCGTGACCAAACACTTGCAGGCGATCCTGCCTCATTTTGATTTGATCGTCGGCACGGAAGAGGAATTCATGATCGCCGGCGGCGGCGCCGACATCATGGCCTCCCTGCGCGCCGTGCGGGCCGCCACCCTGGCCACCCTGGTCGTCAAGCGCGGGCCGCTGGGCAGCGCCGTCATCGACAATGTGGTGCCGGCCAGTCTCGACGACGCCTATAATTACCGCGGGGTGCGCGTGGAAGTGCTGAACGTGCTGGGCGCGGGCGACGCTTTTCTGTCCGGCTTCCTGAAAGGCTGGCTGCGCGGCGAGGATTACGAGGCGTGCTGCCGCTATGCGAACGGCTGCGGCGCCCTGGTCGTGTCGCGGCATGGCTGCGCGCCGGCCATGCCGTCGCCCGTCGAGCTCGACTATTTCCTCGCCAATGCGGCGAAACTGACGCAGCCGGACCAGGACGCGACCTTGTCGCGCTTGCACCGCACCACGGTGGCGCGCAAGCAGTGGGACGAGTTGTGCGTGTTTGCCTTTGACCATCGCACGCAATTCTTTGAGCTGGCGCAACAGACTGGCGCGCCCGAGTCGCGTATTTCGGCCCTGAAGCAATTGATGGGGCAAGCCGTGGCGCAGACGGAAACGGCCTTGCAGCTGGCCGGCAAGACGGGCGTGCTGATCGATGGCCGCTATGGCGTCGATGCGCTCAACGATGCGACGGGGCGGGGCTGGTGGATCGGCCGTCCCGTTGAGTTGCCGGGATCGAATCCGCTGCAATTCGACTGGGGCCGTTCCATCGGTTCGCACCTGCTCAGCTGGCCGAAGGAACATGTGATCAAGTGCCTGGTGCAACTGCATCCGGACGACGCCGTGGAAAACCGGCTGGAACAGGAAGCGCAGATCAAGGCCCTGTACGACGCGGCGCAAGTGAGCGGTCACGAACTGTTGCTGGAAGTCATACCGTCGGAAGCCTTGCCGCAGGGCGACGATACCGTCTTGCGCGCCGTCAAGCGCCTGTACAACCTCGGTATTTACCCGGAATGGTGGAAGCTGGAAAGCATGTCAGCCCAGCAATGGCAAGCCATCGATGCCCTGGTGCATGAGCGCGATCCGTATTGCCGTGGCGTCGTCCTGCTGGGCTTGAACGCGCCGATTGCCGCCCTGGCCGCCAGTTTCGAGCAAGCCAGTGCCAGCCGTACTTGCAAGGGTTTCATGGTCGGCCGCACCATCTTCCAGGAACCGAGCCGCCGCTGGCTGGCCGGCGAACTCGACGATGCGGGCTTGATCGCCGCAGTGCGCGCCAACTTCGAGCAGCTCATTAGCTTGTGGCAACGCACGCGCAAGCACCTGGAGTGTGCGGCATGAAGACCACCACGATCAGATTGACCATGGCGCAGGCTCTCGTGCGCTATCTGGCCGCCTTGCGCACGGACGATGGACAGCTGCTGTTCGGCGGCGCTTTTGCCATCTTTGGCCACGGCAACGTGGCGGGGCTGGGCGAGGCGCTGTATCAATACCGCGACAGCTTTCCCACGTATCGGGCGCATAACGAACAGGCGATGGCGCACTCGGCCATCGCCTATGCGAAAGCCCATATGCGCCGGCGCATGATGGCCGTCACCAGTTCCATCGGCCCGGGCGCCACCAACTTGTTGACGGCGGCCGCGCTGGCCCACGTGAACCGCCTGCCGGTATTGCTGCTGCCGGGCGACGTGTTCGTCTCGCGCGCGCCCGATCCCGTGCTGCAGCAGCTGGAAGATGGCACGGATGGCAGCGTGTCCGTCAACGATGCGTTCAAGCCGCTGTCGCGTTATTTCGACCGCATCGTGTATCCGGAGCAGCTACTGACCGCCTTGCCGCGCGCCATTGCCGCCTTGACGGACCCGGCCGCCTGCGGTCCCGTGACTTTATCCTTGCCGCAAGACGTGCAAACGATGGCGTATGACTATCCAGCCGATTTTTTTGAGCCGCGCATCGTGCGTTTCCGCGCCGTGCCGCCCGTCGAGCAGGAACTGGAAGAGGCGGCAGCGTTGTTGAACAACGCGAAACAACCGCTGATCGTGGCCGGCGGCGGCGTGCTGTACGGCCAGGCCAGCGCCGCCTTGCAGGCGTTTGCCGAGCGCCATGGCATTCCCGTGGCGGAAACCCAGGCGGGCAAAAGCTCCTTGCCGTGGGACCACCCTTTGCAGCTGGGCGCCATCGGCGTGACGGGCTCGCCTGCAGCGAACGCGCTGGCGGCGGAGGCGGACGTGGTGCTGGCCATCGGCACGCGCTTGCAGGATTTCACGACGGGTTCCAACTCCCTGTTTGCACAGGCGCAACTGGTGAGCCTGAACGTCAACCATTTTGACGCCCTGAAACGCCGTGGCCTCGGTGTGCAGGCGGACGCGACGCTGGGCTTGCAAGGCCTGTCGCGCCTGCTGGGCAGCTGGAACAGCGCGGGCCAGTGGATGAACCGGGCACAGCAGGCGGGCCACGCGTGGCGCGCGACAGTCGCAAGCATCACCGGCAAGCGTGACGTGGCTGGCTTGCCGTACGACGGCGAAGTCATCGGCGCCGTGCAACGGTCTTCACCAGATTCCACCAGCAACGACATCGTCGTCTGCGCGGCTGGCACCCTGCCGGCAGAACTGCATAAACTCTGGCGCACCAGTACGCCGGGCGGCTACCACATGGAATACGGCTACTCGTGCATGGGTTATGAAATCGCCGGGGGCCTCGGCGTCAAGATGGCGAAACCCGATGCCGAGGTCATCGTCATGGTCGGCGATGGCAGCTATCTGATGATGAATTCGGAAATCGCCACCTCCGTCATGCTGGACAAAAAACTCATCATCGTCGTGCTCGACAATCGGGGCTATGGCTGCATCAACCGCCTGCAGCAGGCGTGTGGTAATCCTTCGTTCAACAATATGTTGCCCGATAGCGCACCTCGTATTGACTTCGCCCTGCATGCCCAATCGCTGGGGGCGCTGTCCGAGCACGTGGCCAATATCGTCGAGCTGGAACAGGCGATGCTGCGCGCCCGGGCAGCCAGCCGCACGTATCTGATCTGCATCAATACGGACGACACGCGCACGACCGAAGAGGGTGGTTGCTGGTGGGAAGTGGCCGTGCCCGAGGTCTCCACGCAAGCCGGCGTGCAAGCCGCGCGCACCCGTTATGAACTTGACCGTCAAGGACAACAAAAATGAACGCACCGACATGGAATGTGAAGATCGGCATCAACCCGATCTCGTGGATGAACGATGACTTGCCCAGCCTGGGCGGCGAAACACCGCTGGAGACAGCGCTGAAAGAGGGCGCCGAGATCGGCTATGTGGGCTTTGAACTGGGCAACAAGTTTCCGAAAGATGCCCCGGCCCTGAACGCCGTGCTGGGCAAATACAATCTTGCCTGTGTTTCCGGCTGGTATTCGGGCCGCCTGGCCCATCGCTCGGTGGAAGAGGAAATCGCCGCCGTGGCATCGCACTTGCGCTTGCTGGCCGACAGCGGCGCCACCGTCATGGTCTACGGCGAAGTGGCCGACGCCATCCAGGGCGAAGCGCGCCCTTTGTATAAGCGCCCCCGTTTCCAGTCGCAGCAGCAATGGCAGGAATACGCCAACAAATTGACGGCCTTTGCCGCCCACCTGCTGGCGCACGGCGTGCGCCTGGCCTATCACCATCACATGGGCGCCTACGTGGAAACGCCGGCCGACGTGGACCAATTGATGGCCTTGACGGGGTCCGAGGTCGGTTTGCTGTTCGACACGGGCCACATCACGTTTGCCGGCGGCGATGCGCTGACGGTGCTCAATAATCATATCGACAGGATTTGCCATGTGCATTGCAAGGACGTGCGCCCGAACGTGGTGAAACTGGCGCGCAATGGCCACTGGAGTTTCTTGCAGGCAGTCATCAATGGCGCCTTTAGCGTACCGGGCGACGGCAGCATCGACTTTCCGGCCATCCTCACGCGTTTATATCTGGACGGCTACGAAGGCTGGCTCGTGGTGGAAGCGGAGCAGGATCCGGCCGTGGCCCCCAGCTACGAATACGCGAAGATGGGCCACGATTATCTGGCCAAGCTCGTCGAGGCCATTCCGCGCCTGGGCCGGGAGGCGGCATGAGCCCGCTATTAGTCAAAGCGGCCAAGGCCGGCGGCAAGATCGTCGAGGTGACGCCCGAGTCGGCCGGCTGGACGCATGTCGGTTTCGCCGCGCACCGGCTGGCCGCCGGCGAGTCCCTGAAGCTGGAGACGGGTAGCCGCGAACTGTGCATCGTCGTGCTGACGGGGACGGTCACCGTGCAGGCGGGCGAACAGAGCTGGGAAGCCATCGGCAATCGCGCCAGCGTTTTTGAAGACATCTCACCCTACGCCGTGTATGTCCCATTGGAAACCAAGGTCAGCATCACGGCGGTGAGCGCTGCGGAAGTGGCGCTGTGCAGCGCACCGGCTACCACTAGCCGCCCGGCGCGCCTGATCGAACCCGCCAGCATGACGCGCTCCGTGCGCGGCAAGGGCGCCAATACCCGCTATGTGTGCGACATCCTGCCGCAGACGGAAGAAGCGGACGGCTTGCTGGTCGTTGAGGTGGTCACGCCGTCCGGCCATTCGTCGAGCTATCCACCGCACAAGCACGACAGTGACAATGTGCCGCTGGAAAGTTCGCTGGAAGAAACGTATTACCACCGCCTCAATCCCGAGCAGGGCTTTGCCTACCAAAGAGTCTACACGGATGACCGTTCCATCGATGAAGCCATGGCCGTGGAAAACCACGACGTGGTGATGGTGCCCAGGGGTTACCACCCCGTGACCGTGCCGTATGGCTACGATGGCTATTACCTGAACGTGATGGCCGGCCCCAAGCGGGTGTGGCATTTCAAGAACGACCCGGCCCATGAGTGGCTGATGCATACCAAATAAAGGAATCCCAATGACAACGCAACAGATCGGCCACTTTATTGGTGGCAACCCCATGGCTTCACGCTCCGAGCGCACGAGCGACGTCTTCAATCCCGCCACGGGCGCCGTGACGGCCAAGGTGGCGCTGGCCACGCCTTCCGAACTGAACGCGGCCGTGGCCGCCGCCCATGCGGCGTTTCCCGCCTGGTCGCAAACCTCGCCGCTGCGCCGCGCCAGGGTCATGTTCAAATTCAAGGAATTGCTGGAAGAGCATGCCGACCAGCTGGCCGCCCTGATCACGGCGGAGCACGGCAAAGTCTTCACGGATGCCAAAGGCGAAGTCACGCGCGGCATCGAAGTAGTGGAATTTGCCTGCGGCATCCCGCAAATGATGAAGGGGGAGTATTCGGAACAGGTGGCCGGCGGCATCGATGCCTGGTCCATCCGTCAGGCGCTGGGCGTCTGCGTCGGCATCACGCCCTTCAACTTTCCCGTGATGGTGCCGATGTGGATGTTCCCGATGGCGATTGCCTGCGGCAATACGTTCGTACTCAAACCGTCGGAACGCGATCCGTCGGCCAGCTTGCTGCTGGCGCAACTGCTGACGGACGCGGGCTTGCCGGACGGCGTCTTCAACGTGGTGCAGGGCGATAAAGAGGCCGTGGACGGCTTGCTGCACCACCCGGACGTGCGCGCCGTCAGCTTTGTCGGTTCCACGCCGATCGCCGAGTATATTTATGCGACGGGCTGCGCGCAGGGCAAGCGCGTGCAAGCGCTCGGTGGCGCGAAAAATCACATGGTCGTCATGCCGGACGCGGACATTCCCCAGACGGTCGACGCCCTGATGGGCGCCGCGTTTGGCTCGGCCGGCGAGCGCTGCATGGCCATATCCGTCGTCGTGGCGGTGGGCAATGTGGCGGATCAACTGGTCGAAGCCTTGGTGCCGCGCATCGCCGCCCTGAAAATCACGCAAGGCATGGATCTGTCGGCCGAGATGGGGCCTGTCGTCACGCAAGTGCACAAGGAGAAGATCGCCGGCTATATCGCCAAGGGTGTGGAAGAGGGCGCCAAGCTGGTGGCCGACGGACGCGGTTTTGTGCTGCCCGGCCACGAAAACGGCTTTTTCCTTGGCGGCAGCCTGTTCGACCATGTGACGCCGGAAATGACGATTTATAAAGAGGAAATCTTCGGCCCCGTGCTGTGCATCGTGCGCGTGCCCGATTTCGCCACGGCGCTGGACCTGGTCAATGCGCATGAATATGGCAACGGCACGGCCATTTACACGCGCGACGGCAATACGGCGCGCGAATACACGCATCGCGTGCAGGTCGGCATGGTCGGCGTTAACGTGCCGATCCCCGTGCCGATGGCCTTCCACAGTTTCGGCGGCTGGAAGCGCAGCCTGTTCGGCGACCACCATGCGCATGGCCCGGAATCGGTGCGTTTCTATACGAAACAAAAGGCCGTCACGCAGCGCTGGCCGGCCTCGACGGCTGCTGGTGCCGAGTTTGCCATGCCGACCCTGAAGTAAAGCACCATGTAAATCCGGCTGGTTCGCTTCTTGCTTACTGCAATGCTTGTGTTTAGCCATTGCAGATCGCTCCCATGACGTCCAGCCGTACCCAGCCTTTGCGCATCGTTGTCGTCAACACCATCGTCGAGCACGGCGTGCACGAGAACGCGGCCCTGGCTGCCCAGGTGCAGCGCGGCAATGCTTTGCGCATCGGCTTGCTGGAATCGGGTTTCGACATCGTCGCCTCGCTGCCTGCCGACCTCTACCTCCCTGAGCGCATTGCGCAGCTGCAGCCTGACCTCATCATCATCGACGCCGAATCGGACGCACGCGACGTGCTCGAGCACATCGTCATCGCCACGCGCGACGAGCGCCGCCCCATCGTCCTGTTTACCGAAGACGGCGCCACGGCCAGCATCGACGCGGCCATGGCGGCCGGCGTATCCGCCTATATCGTGGCCGGCTTGCAGGCCGAGCGCATCCAGCCCGTGCTGAACGTGGCCCTGGCGCGCTTTCGCCAGGAAGAAAAATTGCGCGCCGAATTGCTCGACACGCGGCACAAGCTGCAGGAACGCAAGGTGATCGAACGGGCCAAGGGCTTGTTGATGACGCATCACGGCTTGACGGAAGAGCAGGCTTACCAGCGCTTGCGCAGCATGGCCATGAACAAGAAACTCAAGCTGGCGGACATCGCCCAGCGCATCCTCGACGTGGAAGATTTGCTGGGATGAGCGGGTATGCCAATTTTATGACGTGGTTTTATGACATATCGTGGTGCAGTGCACTGTATTGGTGCAATGCTGCCAGCAAGGTCAGGTAAAGGAATCCAGTATGACAGAGCAAGCGGGTAGCCCGGTGGCAAGCAGCGCCCACGTGATGCGATCGCTGCATCCGGAAAAACAGACGATACGCATCGGCTACCTGCCGCTGACCGATTGCGCCTCGCTGGTGATGGCGGCTAAGCTGGGCCTCGATGAAAAATACGGCATCAAGATCGAACTGAGCCGGGAGATGTCGTGGGCCGGCGTGCGCGACAAATTGAACAGCGGCGAGCTCGACGCTGCCCACGTGTTGTACGGTCTCGTGTATGGCGTGCAGATGGGCATCGGCGGGCAACAGCACGACATGGCCGTGCTGATGAACCTCAATCACAGCGGCCAGGCCGTCACCCTGTCGGCGGCGCTGGCGCGCGAGGGCGCCTACGATGGCGCCTCGCTGGCGCAGCACATGCGCGCCGCGGCGCGGCCATTTGCGTTTGCGCATACTTTCCCGACCGGCAACCACGCGATGCTGCTGCAATACTGGCTGGCCGCGCATGGCATCGATCCGCTGCGCGACGCGCGCGTGATGACGGTGCCGCCGTCGCAGATGGTGGCCGCCTTGCGCGCTGGCCAGATGGATGGCTTTTGCGCCGGCGAACCGTGGGGCTACAAGGCCATCGTCGATGGCGTGGGCGTGACGGCCTCCACCAGCGGCGCCATCTGGCCCGACCATCCGGGCAAGGTGCTGGGCACCAGCGCCGCGTTTGCGCAGCAGCATCCGAACAGCTGCCGCGCCCTGATCGCCGCCGTGCTCGAGGCGGGGCGCTGGATCGACGCCAGCGACAGCAACCGCCTGGCCATGGCGGCCACCCTGGCCGAGCCCGCTTATCTGCATACGCCGCAGGAAACCCTGGCGCCGCGCATCCTCGGCCATTACCAGGATGGCCTGGGCAAGACCTGGGACGAGGCGCACGGTTTGCGGTTTTATGGCGATGGCGCCGTGAATTTCCCGTATTTGTCCGACGGCATGTGGTTCATGACCCAGCACCGGCGCTGGGGCTTGCTGCGCGACGAACCCGATTATCTGGCGGTGGCAAGGCAAGTCAACCGCATCGACCTGTACCGCCAGGCGGCGGAAATGACGGCCACGCCCCTACCCAAGGCGCCCATGCGCAGCTCGACCCTGTGCGACGGCATCGTGTGGGACGGCAGCGCGCCGGAAGCCTACGCGGCATCGTTTGCCATCGGTCACTTTTTTTAATGGGAGATTTCATCATGGCGCAATGTGGTAGCGTGACCCTGGTCGGCGCCGGGCCCGGCGACCCGGACCTGCTGACGATCAAGGCGGTGAAGGCCATCGCGCGGGCCGACGTCGTGCTGATCGACGACCTCGTCAACCCTGCCATCCTCGCGCATGCGGCACCAGGCGTGCGCGTGGTCGAGGTGGGCAAGCGGGGTGGCTGCGCGTCCACGCCGCAAGCGTTCATCGAACGCCTGATGCTGGCCGAAGCGCGCGCCGGCCTGCACGTGGTGCGCCTGAAAGGGGGCGACCCGTATCTGTTCGGGCGCGGCGGCGAAGAGCGCGCCTACCTGCGCAGCCACGGCGTGGCCGTCGACGTGATCCCCGGCATCAGCAGCGGCCTGGCCGCGCCAACGGCCATCGGCGTGCCGCTGACGCACCGCGGCTGGAGCCAGGGCGCCATCTTCGTCACGGGCCACGGCAAGGATGCCGCGTCCGAGCCGAACTGGGCGGCCCTGGCGCACAGCGGCCTGACCCTGGTCATCTACATGGGCGTGGCTCGGGTGACGGCCATCCAGGTCGGCTTGCTGGCCGGCGGCATGGCGCCCGGCACGCCCGTGGCCGTGGTGCAATCGGCCAGCCTGCCGGCCCAGCGCCAGTTGCTCAGCACTTTGCACGCCTTGCCAGATGACTTGCAAACCAGCGGCCTGGGCAGCCCCAGCATCATCGTCGTCGGCGAGGTGGTGCGCTGCGCCGATGCCTGGGATGAGCATGGCGCTGGCGCCCTGCTGGCCGGGGCGCTGCGGGAAGCTTAAGCACCCGGTGTTTTCCAGTGCAACCATCGTGCGCGCTTTTTTTCTTGCGCAAGCGCGTCGGGCAGGAGCTTTGATAGTATCCTCGTACTTGCTGGGCGGCCGGAGCGCAGCCCATTCGAGGAAACCGGAATAAGCGATCGACAATGCACACTTTGAGCAAGGGCGGGGCGGGATCAGGCATCAGGATCTGGGCGGGTGGCCTGTTGCTGGCCCTGGCGGTGGGCGGCGCCCTGTACGCGGGCGCGGCGCGCACGGTCAATGACGACGCCGAACAGCGTTTCGACAATCTCACGCATAGCGCCCAGCATAGCCTGATCACGCGTGTAAAAAGCTATTCCGACCTGCTGCGCGGCCTCGAAGCCCTGTTCCGCACCAGCGAGCACCTGACGCGGCGCCAGTTCCACGATTACGTGGCCGGCCTCGATATCGCGCGCCAGTTCCCCGCCATCGAATCGGTTAACTATGCGGCGGCCGTGCCATCGGCGCAGCGCGCCGCCTTCATCGAGGCCGTGCGCAAAGACACCAGCCTGTCGCCGCGCGGCTATCCCGCCTTCACCATCCGCCCACCCGGCGAGCGGCCGGAACACACGGTGCTCACTTACCTGGAACCCGATTCCCTGCTGGCCGAACGCATGGGCGTCGACATCGGCGCCAACCCGCTGGTGGCGCAATCGCTGGCGCAGGCGCGCGACAGCGGCGAGGTCAGCGCGTCGGGCCAGGTGATCATGATCAAGGGGCCGCCCGCGCACGTGGGCCTGGGCATGCGCCTGCCCGTGTACCGCAACGGCATGCCGCAGGGCAGCGTGGCCGAGCGCCGCGCCGCCTACCAGGGCTCCGTCGGCATCGGTTTCGGCGTGGCGCAGCTGGTGCACAGCGCGCTCGAACGCAGCGCCCTGGAACCGCTGCACCTGACCCTGTACAGCGCGGGCGAACCTCTGCCGGCCCAAGGCGTCCTGCGCATCACGCCGCAGGACCGCCTGCTGTTCAACGATGACGGCGACCTGGCGGCGCCGCCGCAACCGGGCAGCGATGCCGGCTATTTCGACCAGGTGCTGCCCGTGGCGTACCAGGGCGGCCTGTGGAAAGCCCATTTCCGCGTGCGCAAGGCGGAGCTGTACAGCCCCTTCGACCGCTATTTCCCTTGGCTGGCGCTGGCCGTCGGCGTGGCCGGCACCCTGCTCATTTACGGCTATATCTTTACCCTGTACCGTTCGCGCCGCAACGCGGTGGCGCAGCGCACCCTGCTCGATACGGTGCTCGACAGCGTCGACGCCTACGTCTACATGAAGGATGCCGACCTGCGCTACCGCTATGTGAACGCGCGTACGGCGAAGATACTGGGCCGTCCGGCGGAGCAGCTGATCGGCCGCCAGGATGGCGAATTGATGCTCGGCGATGCGGCGGCGTCCGCGCGGCGCACGGAGCGCCAGGTGTTCGACAGCGGCGCCAAGTTCGTCGGCGAGGAGCGCTTCGTCGATGCGCAGGGCCAGGTGCACCATCTGTGGAGCGTGAAGGTGCCGCTCGGCTTGCCCGGTCCCGTCACGGGCCTGATCGGCCTGTCCACCGACGTGACGGAACTGCACCGCCTGAAGGAGCAGGCCGACGCGGCCAGCCAGGCCAAGAGCGACTTCCTGTCGAACATGAGCCATGAAATCCGCACGCCGATGAACAGCATCATCGGCATGGCGCACCTGGCGCTGAAATCGGTGGCCGACGCGCGCCAGCGCGACTACCTGCAAAAAATCTTCCATTCGGGCCAGCATTTGCTGGGCCTGATCAACGACATCCTCGACTTTTCCAAGATCGAGGCGGGCAAGCTGGAACTGGAAGTACTGGACTTCCGTCTCGATACCCTGCTGGCGAACATCGCCAGCCAGCTGGGCGACGCGGCCGCCGTCAAGGGCCTGGCGCTGCAGTTCGATATCGCGCCGGAGCTGTCGCAGCGCTGGCGTGGCGACCCGCTGCGCCTGGAGCAGGTCTTGCTGAACCTGACCAGCAACGCCATCAAGTTTTCCGACAATGGCAGCATCTTCGTGCGCGTGCGCCAGTCCGAGGAGCGGGGCAGCCACAGCATGCTGCGCTTCGAGGTGCAGGACCGCGGCATCGGCATGAATCAGGAAGAGGTGGCGCAGCTGTTCCGCTCCTTCCACCAGGCCGACCCGTCGACCACGCGCAAATATGGCGGCAGCGGCCTGGGACTGGTGATCAGCAAGCAACTGGTCGAGCTCATGGGCGGCAAGGTGGGCGTGTACAGCCAGCCGGGCCTGGGCAGCACCTTCTGGTTCACGGCGCGCCTGGAGAAAAGCGCGCAGGCGGCTGACGAGCGTATCGCCGAAGTCGAGCCGGAAGTACTGGACGTGATACGCGGCGCGTCCATTCTGCTGGTGGAGGACAACGTCTTCAGCCAGCAGGTGGGCTGCGAATTGCTGGAAGACGCCGGCGCCACCGTCTGCGTCGCCTGCAATGGCCGCGAAGCGCTGGAATTGCTGGCGCACCGGCGCTACGACTGCGTGCTGATGGACGTGCAGATGCCGGAGATGGACGGCTTCGAGGCGACGCGCCGCATCCGCGCCGACCCGCAGCTTGCCGGCCTGCTGGTGATCGCCATGACGGCCAATGCGGGCAGCGAAGACCGCGCCCGCTGCCTGGCGGCGGGCATGGATGAATTCCTGACCAAGCCGATCGCCCCGAATCTGCTGTTTCGCCTGCTGGCGAAATGGTTCCGGCTGCGCGGCGGCATCGGTAACATCGGCCGCATGCGCGCAAGCGACAGGCTGGCGGTGGCGCCGACAGCGCCGCCAGCGGACGCCGCGCCGGAATCGCGCGATACGGCCATCCTCGACCTGGGCACCCTGGCGCTCACGTTCAGCAATGACGCCGCGAAGATGCGCAAATACACCCAGCTGTTTCTCGACACGGCGCGCGACGGCATCGCCGAAATGGAGCAGGCCATGGCGCTGGAAGACCTGGGACGCCTGGCCGACCTGGGCCACCGCAGCAAATCGTCGGCGCTGGCCGTGGGCGCGCATGCCTTTGCCGGCCTGTGCACGTCGATCGAAGGCTTGCGCGTGGGCGGCGACCTGCAGCAGGCGCGCACCCTGCTGACGGCCCTGAGGCCGGCGCTGGCGCAGGTGGCGGAACAAATTTCCATGGAATTTGCCGCCAGCGACACTCCCTGACGCAGGCAGCGGCGATAATATGCGTTTGACGCCTGCGGCCACCCGGCCGCAGGCGCGGCAACCCATCGGATCAGCATGCATACTCCCGTCACGCCCGGCCTCCTCATCCTGCATGGCAACCAGCTGGAACAGCTGCGCGCCGCCGTCTTCCAGTGGCTGCGCCAGCATCCGCTGGCACCGCTGGAAACGGATATTTTCCTGGTGCAGTCGAACGGCGTGGCCGAATGGCTGAAGATCGCCCTGGCCGAGGAGATGGGTGTGTGCGCCGCCACGCGCATCGCGCTGCCGGCGCGCCTGCTGTGGGAAAGCTACCGCGGCATGCTGGGGCGCGAGCGCGTTCCGCGCGTGTCGCCGTTCGACAAATCCCCGCTGACGTGGCGCTTGATGCGTCTGTTGCCGTCGCTGCTGGCCGACCCGGTGTTTGAGCCGCTGCGCTACTTCCTTGCCGATGGCGATAGCGAACGCCGGCTGCAGCTGGCCGAGCGCCTGGCCGACCTGTTCGACCAGTACCAGGTCTACCGCGCCGACTGGCTGGCCGACTGGGCCGCGGGGCGTGACCAGTTGCGCACGGCGCGCGGCGAAGCTATCCCATTGAAGGAGGACCAGCGCTGGCAGGCGCAGTTGTGGCGCGCCGTGGCGGCCGACGTCGACGCTTTCGAGCGCGACACGGGGCGCGCCGACATCCACGACGCCTTCCTGGCGGCGATCGCGGCCGGCGATGCGCCTGCCGGCAAGCTGCCGCGCCGGGTGGTGCTGTTTGGCGTGTCGGCCTTGCCGTACCAGACCTTGCAGGCGCTGGCCGCGCTGGCGCGCCACACGCAGGTGGTGCTGGCAGTACCGAATCCGTGCCAGTACTACTGGGGCGACATCATCGACGGGCGCGACTTGCTGCGCGCGCAAAACAAACGCCAGCGGCAGCGCAACGGCACCGACCTGGCCGGGATTCCGCTGGAAGAACTGCATGCGCACAGCCACCCGCTGCTGGCCAGCTGGGGCAGGCAAGGGCGCGATTTCATCCGCATGCTCGACGAATTTGACGAACACGCGCAAGCCGAAGGGCGCGACGACAGCCTGCGCATCGACCTGTTTGGCGAGGAAACGGGCGAGACCTTGCTGCAGCAGGTGCAGGTGGCCATCCGCGAACTGCGTCCGCTGGCCGAACACGAGCAGACACCGCCCGATGCCGGCGACCGCTCGATCGAATTTCACGTGGCGCACAGCGTGCAGCGCGAAGTGGAAGTGCTGCACGACCAGCTGCTGGCCATGTTCGCGCACAGCGCCGGGTCGGGCCTGCGTCCGCGCGACGTGGTGGTGATGGTGCCCGACATCGACACCTTCACGGCCGCCATCCACGCCGTCTTCGGCCAGTACCGGCGCAATGACGAGCGTTTCATCCCGTTCGAGATTGGCGACGTGAAGGACCGCAGCGTCAATCCGCTGCTCGTCGCGCTCGAGTGGCTGCTGCAGCTGCCGCAGCAGCGCTGCCGCCAGAGCGAAGTGCGCGACCTGCTCGACGTGCCGGCCCTGGCCACCCGCTTTGGCCTGCGGCCGGACGACCTGGCCACCCTGGGCGCCTGGATCGAAGGGGCGGGCGTGCGCTGGGGCCTGGACCAGCATCACCGCGCCGGCCTGGGTCTGGGCGCGGCCGGCGAACAGAATGCGTGGATCTTCGGCGTGCGGCGCATGCTGCTCGGCTATGCCAGCGGCAGTGGCGCCAGCTTTGGCGGCATCGAGCCGTATGCGGAAGTGGGTGGCCTCGATGCGGCGCTGGCGGGTTCGCTGGCGCAGCTGGTCGAGGCGCTGCTGCACTGGCGCGGCGTGCTGGCCGGCGCGCGCACGCCGGCCGAATGGGGCGTGCAGGCGCGCGCGCTGCTGGCCGCTTTCTTTGACGCCGACGACGAAGGCGATCGCCTGACCCTGGCGCAGCTGGAAGGCGCCTTGCAGGGCTGGCTGGAAACCTGCGAACACGCGGGTTTTGTCGAGCAGGTGCCGCTGTCCGTGCTGCGTGTGGCGTGGCTGGGCGCGCTGGACGAGCCGACCCTGAACCATCAATTCGTCTCCGGCGGCGTCACCTTCTGTACCCTGATGCCGATGCGCGCCGTGCCATTCCGCGTAGTGTGCCTGCTGGGCATGAACGATGGCGACTTCCCGCGCCGCGCGCAAAAGGCCGATTTCGACTTGCTGACATTGCCCGGCATGGCGCGCCCGGGCGACCGCTCGCGCCGCGACGATGACCGCTACCTGATGCTCGAAGCCTTGCTGGCCGCGCGCGACAAGCTGTACGTGAGCTGGGTGGGGCGCAATGTGCGCGACAATTCCGAGCAGCCGCCGTCCGTCCTCGTGTCGCAGCTGCGCGATTACCTGGCCGCCGGCTGGTCGCTGGACCGGCATCTGGCAAGCCTGACGACCGAGCATGCGTTGCAGCCGTTCAGCCGCCGCTATTTCGAGGCCGACGGTTTGCTGACCTATGCGCGCGAATGGCGCGTGGTCCATACCGATGCCGATGCGCAGGCCGCCGTGCTGCCGTTGGGTCCCTACGAACTCGATCCCGGCACGCGTTTGAAACTGGGCGAGCTGGCCAGCTTTTTGCGCCAGCCCGTCAAATACTTTTTCCGCTGCCGCCTGAGCGTGTATTTCGCCGACGCGGCCATGCTGGGCGAGGATGAAGAGCCGTTCGGCCTGAATGCGCTCGAACGCTATCTGCTGGAAGACACCATGCTGGACGACGGCGGTGCCGTGGAAGCCTTGGATGACGTGCGCGCCAGCCTGCAAGCGCGCGCGGAAAAGCTGGCGCGCGAAGGCGTGCTGCCCATCGGCCTGATCGGCCGGCAGGTGCAGGCGCAGCTGGTCGAGGCGCTGGTGCCCGTGCGTAGCGCGTGGTTGTCCTTGCGCGCCTCGTTCCCGTACGCGGCCGACAAGCGCGCCATCAATCTGCCGTTTGGCGAGCTGCAGATCGACGACTGGCTCGACAAATTGTGCAGCAACGGGCAGGAAACGGCCTGGCTGATGCAGATTTCCTCGAAGGTGACGGACAAGGGCGGCCTGGCGCGTGGCGACAAGCTGATGCTGATGTGGCTGCGCCAGCTGGCCGCCGCCGCCCTCGGCTTTCCCGTCACCGGCTACCTGGTGGCGCGCGACGCCATCGTCAGCATGGCGCCGCTCGATCCGGCCACGTCGCGCGAGGCGCTGGCCACCTTGCTGGCGCTGTGGCGCGAAGGCATGAACCATCCGCTGCCCACGGCCTGCAAGACGGGCCTGGCGCTGGTGCAGCAAGGCGACCCGCGCGCCGTCTACGATGGCGGTTTTGAACTGTCGGGCGAGCGCGACGAACTGTGTTTGGCGCGCCTGTGGCCCGAGTTTTCCGCGCTGGCCGCGGAGGAAGCCTGGGAAGACTGCACGCGCGAGCTGTATGGCCCGCTGGCCGACTGGCTGCAGCAGCACATTACGATAGACCCGATCAGCGCGCCCGATGATGGCGCGGGAGAAGAACAATGACGAGCCATCTGCTCAACCCCCTGGCGTTCCCGCTGCACGGCTCGCGCCTGATCGAGGCATCCGCCGGCACCGGCAAGACCTGGACCATCGCCGCGCTGTACGTGCGGCTAGTACTTGGTCACGGCGTGGGCCACGGCGGCGAAGGCACGGCTTTTACCCGTCCCCTGCTGCCGGCCGATATTTTGGTGATGACGTTTACCCGCGCCGCTACACGCGAATTGTCGAACCGCGTGCGCGAGCGCCTGATCGAGGCCGCTGCTTATTTCCGCCACGAATCCGGCGGCAGCGACCCGTTTCTCGACGCCTTGCTTGAGTCCTATCCAGACGAGAGCGAGCGGCAAAAGGCCGCGTACCGGCTGATGCTGGCTGCCGAGACGATGGATGAAGCGGCCATCTTCACCATCGACGCGTGGTGCCAGCGCATGCTGCGCGAGCATGCGTTCGACAGCGGCAGCCTGCTCGATGAAGAACTGGTCAGCGACGAGCAAGCCCTGTTCGAGGATGCCGCCCACGATTACTGGCGCCAGCAAGTCTATCCCTTGCCGCCGCAGGCGCTCGACGTGCTGCTGGCCTGCTGGCCCGACGTGGGGGCGCTGAAGAAAGGTGCGCGCGAGTTGGCGCGCCGCGCCGACATCATGGGCATGGCGGACGATGAACCGTTGTCGGCATTGATCGCGCGCGAACAGCGGGCGCTGGCCGCGCAGCTGGCCACCCTGAAGGCAGGCTGGGTCGAGCGCGTGGACCAGATGGCCGTGTGGATCAACGACCACCGCGCCGCCAATCCCAAGTGTTTTAACGGCGTCAAGATGAAGCCGGAGAACCTGGCGAAGTGGTTCGACGGCCTGCGCAAGTGGGCGCAGGATCCGCTCTTGCTGCTGCCGGCCATCACGGCCAAGGCGTGGGAGCGATTGACGCCGTTCGGCATCGAGGATGCGTTTGCCAAGAGTTTCACGGCGCAGGTGCCCGAATGCTTCGAGCATACGGAGGCGCTGGGGATCGCCCTGGCGGGTATCACGCCGCTGGCGCACAAGCTGCACCTGCATGCGGCGGCGGCCATCGCGCGGCGTATGGATCAGTTGAAGCGCCAGTCGCGCCAGTTCGGCTTTGCCGACATGCTGCAGCGATTGCACGACGCGCTGGCTGGCGAGAACGGCACTGCACTGCGCCAGCGCATCATCGACCAGTATCCGCTGGCCATGGTCGATGAATTCCAGGATACGGCGCCGGCCCAGTACCGGATTTTCAACCTGTTGTACCGCATCGCCGACAACGATCCGGCCCTGGGCCTGTTCCTGATCGGCGACCCGAAACAGTCGATCTACGGCTTTCGCGGCGCCGACATCCAGAGCTACCTGGCGGCGCGCCGCGCGACCACGGGACGCCACTACCAGCTGGGTACCAATTACCGCTCGACGGCGCCGCTGGTGGCGGCCGTCAACCAGCTGTTCCTGCACGCCGAGCGCGACGAGGTGCCGGCTGGCGCCTTCCGCTACCGTCAAGGGGGCGAGAATCCGCTGCCGTTCGAGGCCGTCGACGCCAAGGGCCGCGCCGAGCACCTGGTGAACGCCAGTGGTCCGCTGCCGGCGCTGCTGGCCGCCTGCGCCAGCGATGAAGGGCTGCGCGGCGACAGCTACCGCGAGTATTTCGCGCAGCACTGCGCCGAACATATCGTCGCCATGCTGGGCGATGCGCAAGCAGGTTTCGATGGCCCCGATGGTTTTACGCGCCTGCAGCCGGCCGATGTCGCCATCCTCGTGCGCGACCGCAAGGAGGCTGCGGCCATCCGCCGCGCGCTGGCCCGCCGCCGGGTTGCCAGTGTCTACCTGTCCGACAAGGATTCCGTCGTCGACAGCGAGGAAGCGCAAGACGTGCTGCGCTGGCTGGCGGCGCTGGCCAACCCGCTCGATGGGGGGCTGGCGCGCGCCGCCTTTGCCACGCGCACCATTGGCCTGTCGCTGGGCGAACTGGCGCGCCTGTCGAGCGATGAGCTGGAATGGGAACGCCGGGTCGAGCAACTGAAGGCCTTGCATTTGATCTGGCAGCGCCAGGGCGTGCTGGCCATGCTGCGCCGCTTCATCCACGAACTGCAGTTGCCCGCCATGCTGCTGCAGCAGACGGGCGGCGAGCGGCGCTTGACGAATCTGCTGCATCTGGCCGAATTGCTGCAATCGGCCAGCCGCCAGCTCGATGGCGAGCAGGCGCTGATACGCTGGCTGGCCGAGCAGATCGCCGGCGAAGGCGAGGGCGGCGACGAGCGCGTGCTGCGCCTGGAAAGCGATGCGGAGCTGGTGAAGGTCATCACCGTGCACAAATCCAAGGGACTCGAATATCCGCTCGTGTATCTGCCGTTTTCCGTCACGGCGCGCAAGGTGGACAAGCGCAACCGCAGCTTCTTCGACTATGCGGATGAAAAAGGCGAACGCCGGCTTGACTTGTCCTTGTCCGACGAAGCCATGGCGGCCGTCGAAGAAGCACGTATCGAGGAAGACTTGCGCCTGCTGTACGTGGCGCTGACGCGCGCGCGCCACTTCCTGTGGCTGGGCGTGGCCGCCCAGGCGGCGCGCAAGGCGGGCGAGAACACCTTGCACGAATCGGCGCTCGGCTACCTGCTGACGGGCGGCGACAAGCTGCCGTTCGATCAGCTGCTGCTGCGCTGGCAGCAGGTGGCGGGCAGCTGCGACGCCATCTATGTCAGCACCTTGGCACAGCCCGACGCCTGCACGGTGCTGGACCGCGTCGAGCGGCGGCCCGCGTTGCGGCCCGCGCCCGTGTTCGCGGGCGAGTTCGAGCGCGACTGGTCGGTGGGCAGCTTCACGTCGCTGACGCGCCAGATCGGCGCCGTGACGGCCGCGCACGTGCCGCAGCGGGCGCTGGAAGAAACCTTGCTGGAAGATGGCACGGCGGTGGCCGTGGCCTCGCCGCTGCACATGGGCGACACGCCGTGGCACCGTTTTCCACGCGGTTCCGTGCCCGGCAATTTCCTGCACGAGCAGCTCGAATGGATGGGCGGCGAAGGTTTTGACTGCGTCCACGACGACAATTTCAATACGCGCCTGGCCGCGCGCTGTGAGCGGGCGGGCTGGGGCCACCGCCAGGACGACGCCATCGCCTGGCTGCGCGAGATCGCCATCACGCCGCTGCCGCTGCTCGATGCCTCGCTGTCGCAGCTTAATAGCACGCTGTCCGAGATGGAGTTCTGGTTCCCCAGCGAGCATTTGTCCACGGCGGCGCTCGACCAGCTGTGCACGCGCTTGCTGCTCGATGGCGCGCCGCGCCCCGCGCTGCCGCGGCGCCAGCTGCACGGCATGCTCAAAGGCTTTGCCGACCTGGTCATCGAACAGGATGGCCGCTACTGGGTGCTCGACTACAAGTCGAATGCGCTGGGTGCCAACGACGCGGCCTACCACACGGCCGCGCTGGCGGCCGGCATGGCGCAGCACCGCTACGATATCCAGGGCGCCATCTACATGCTGGCCCTGCACCGGCTGCTGAAAAGCCGCATGGGCGACGCGTATGACCCGGCCGAGCACCTGGGCGGCGCCATCTTCCTGTTCCTGCGCGGCATAGCGAATGCGGACACGCATGGCTGCTACTGGCTGGCGCCGCAGCTGGAACTGCTGGACGGCCTCGATCAATTATTGTCAGAAGAAGTGGAAATAGCATGAACCATGACGTGGCCCTGGACGCCCTGTTTACCCATGTAGACGGCGTCGCCGAAGCGGGCCATCTGCGCCGCCTGAGCGCCGCCTTTGCCCGCTTCATCGCCAGCCTGGACGAGCAGGCGCCAAATGCGCCCGCCGTGGCCGTGGCGTGCGTCGTGCTATCCGAGCTGGAAGGGCGGGGCCATAGCTGTTTGATGCTCGCTGACCTGTCTGGCGAACCGTCGCAGTTGCTGGGCTGGAGCGAGGAGCTGTGGCATGGCGTGCTGGCCGTTTCCGGCCCGCTGCCGGACAGCGTCGATGGCTGGCGCGCGCTGCTGGCCGGTGCACCGCAGGTGTGGCAGGTGGATGCCCGCGACATGCGCCAGCCGCTGGTGCTCGATGGCGACCGCCTGTATTTGCGCCGCTACTGGCGCGATGAAAGCCTGGTGGGCGGGAAAATCGCCGTGCGCGCACAGGATTTGACCAATCCGCCGCTGGCGCAGGTGCGGCAATGGCTCGACATTCTGTTCGACCAGCCGACGCACGACGGTGGCCTGGACTGGCAAAAAGTGGCGTGCGCCATCGCCCTGCGCGGCAAGGTGGCCATCATCACGGGCGGGCCGGGGACGGGCAAGACGTACACGGTAGCCAGTTTGCTGACCTTGCTGTTTGCCGTCTCGCCGCAGCCGGAGCAGCTGCGCATCGCGCTGGCCGCGCCCACGGGCAAGGCGGCCGCGCGCTTAAAACAGTCGATCGACAAGGCCTTGAGCGGCCTGGCGAAAAAGGTCGGGGTAGCCTTGCCCCTGCTGGAACTGGCGCGGCGCATGGGCGCGGCCCGTACCCTGCATAGCTTGCTGGGTGCGCGGCCCGATACGCGCGCCTTTGCCCACCACGCTGGCAATCCGCTCGACGTCGACGTGCTGATCGTCGATGAAGCGTCGATGGTGCACCTGGAGATGATGGCGTCCGTGCTTGACGCCTTGCCGTCCACGGCGATATTGATCCTGCTCGGCGACAAGGACCAACTGGCGTCCGTGGAAGCGGGCGCCGTGCTGGGTGACTTGTGCCACGACGCGCAGGCGGGCGGCTATACGGACGCCACCATCGCGTATGCGCAGGCGGCCAGCGGCGTGGCCATTCCGCCCGCCTTTGCGGGAGCGGCCGGCGCGCTGGCGCAGCAGACGGTGATGCTGCGTCACAGCCACCGTTTCAGCGGCCCGATCGGCGAACTGGCGCTGGCCGTGAACGGCGGCAGGCCCGACCTGGCCAGGGCCTGCTTCGCCAGCGACAGCGGCGGCCAGCTGGCGTGGACGGTGCCGGCGCAGCAGGAAGACGTGCTGCGCCTGGCCTTGCGCGGGCGGCTTGACGCGCCGGGCGGGTATCAGCCGTATCTGCAACTGGTGAATGCCGGCGAAGCCGCGTACGCGCAGCATGACGACTGGGTGCGCGCCGTGCTGCACGCGTTTGAAGCATTCCGCATCCTGTGCGCCGTGCGCGAGGGCGAGTGGGGCGTGGCCGGCCTGAACACGGCCATCGAGCTGCGGCTGGAAAAGGAAGGCTTGATACGCCGCAGCGAATGGTATGTGGGCCGTCCCGTGATGGTCACGCGCAACGACTATGGCACGGGCGTGTTCAATGGCGACATCGGCCTGACCCTGCGCGATCCGGCGCGGCCGGGCTCCCTGCGCGTGTACTTCCTGGAAGGCGAGAACGTGCGCAGTGTGCTGGCCACGCGTTTGCGCCATGTGGAAACGGCGTTTGCCATGACCGTGCACAAATCGCAGGGCTCGGAATTCCGTCACACGGTGCTGGTACTGCCGCAGGAAGGCGGCGCCATGCTGGCGCGCGAACTGGTCTACACGGGCATCACGCGCGCGCGCAACTTCTTTACCCTCGTCTCGCCCACGCAGGCCGTGCTGTTCGACGCGATTCTGCGCCGCACGCAGCGCGCCAG
Organism: Janthinobacterium sp. BJB401; assembly: GCF_013372745.1. NCBI lineage: Bacteria > Pseudomonadati > Pseudomonadota > Betaproteobacteria > Burkholderiales > Oxalobacteraceae > Janthinobacterium > Janthinobacterium sp. BJB401. Next base: position 33,799 of record NZ_JABXFH010000012.1, read on the forward strand.
CGGGCTGCGCGGCCTGATCGGCTGAGTTACTTCGCCAGCTTCGCCTTGGCCACCAGCGCCTGCACCACTTGCAGGGTCGCCTGATCGACGCCCTGGCGCGGCAAGCCCGGGTTGGCGCCGGCCACCATCGACGGATTGGTTAAGTAGCGCCCGCCCACGATCAGGGTGGGCGTGCTGTCGACCTGGTAGCCGGCGGCAAGGCGCGGCAGGTTCTTCAGCCTGGTTTGCACGCCAAACGACTGGTAGGCGCCTTCGAAGGCAGCCTTGTCCAGGCCATTTTTCAGCGCCCAGTCGAGGTTATCCTTGTCGCTGGCCAGGCGCTTGCGTTCCACATGCCAGGTATGCATGACTTGCGCGTGCAGCACCTCTTCTTTCTTCAGCGCCTCCAGGGTCAGGAACAGATGCGCTTCCGGATCATTTGCCGGCGTGTGCGGCAAATGGATGCGGCGGAACGACACCGTGGCGGCATTGTCCTTGACCCAGCGCGCCAGGCTCGGCTCCAGCGCGTTGCAGGCAGGGCAGTGGTACATGAAAAATTCGATCACTTCCACTTTGCCCGGCGCCGTTTGCACGGGCTGCGGCGTGGCCAGCACCAGGTAGTCGGCGCCCTGCACGGGTGCTTGCGGCGAGGCGAAGGCGCTGGCGGCGGCGAAGCTGGCGCAGGCAAGGATGAGGTGGTGCAAACGCATGGCGGCTCCTTTGAAAAGATTGACTATGAGGCAATCGTTGTAGAGCGTCAACGGTTGATGGTGTTGCTTTGATGTAATAAACGTTTATTATTCCAAATATTGAATGATAATGTTCCGATTTTTGCGTGAGAATGCTGGCGAGTGTGCGTGGCAAGGCTGCTGCTTCACACCATAAAAATCACTACAAGGGAGTACACCATGTTTTCATCGTTGCGTACGCGTCTGGTGCTCATTTGCGTGGCCATCGTCGTATTGTCCATGCTGGCCCTGTCGGTCGCCAATTACGTCACCACGCGCAGCAGCATGCTGGCGTCGTCGGACCAGCAGATGCAGCAGCTGCTGCAAAGCCAGTCGGCCGTGCTGGCGCAATGGGTCGATGGCAAGAAAAAGGTCATGGCGTCCGTCGTCATGTCGGCCGAGACGCCCGATCCGCTGCGCGCCTTCCAGATCGCGGAAAAGGCCGGCGATTTCGCGGAAGTGTTCATTGGCTACGCGGACAAGCGCTCCGTGTTTACCCATCCGGGGCGCCCGGCCGATTTCGATCCCACGGCGCGCGCCTGGTACACGGACACCGTCAAGGCGGGCGTGCCGATGCTCACGCCGCCGTACGTGGACGCGGCCAGCCACAAACTCGTGGTGTCGTTCACGGCGCCCGTCGGGCCGAAAGAGGCATTGGTCGGCGTGGCGGGCGCGGACGTGCTGCTCGATACGGTGATCGCCAACGTGGTGGCGATCAAGCCCACGCCGCACAGCTTTGCCTTCCTCGTCGACCAGAGCGGCACCATCATCGCCCATGCGAACAAGGACCTGAGCCTGCAGCCGGTGGCGAAACTCGATGCGGCGCTGTCGGCCGCGCAGGTCAACCGCCTGGAAAGCGCGCGCACCAGCGAGGCCGTGCGACTGAATGAGCGCGACGGCAAGCTGTACGTCACGCGCGTGGCGGGCACCGACTGGCTGCTGGCCGTGGTGCTGGACCAGCAGGAAGCGATGCAAGCCTTGCAAACGATGCTGACGACGGCCACCGTCACGGCCGCGCTGTTGACAGGGCTGGCGGCGCTGCTGCTGTCGCTGCTGGTGTTCAGGATGCTCAAGCGCCTGGAACTGGTGCGCGACGCGCTCGACGACATCGCCTCGGGCGAAGGCGACCTGACTCTCCGCCTCGACGCTTCCGGCGTGGATGAACTGGCGCAGATCGCCGGCGCCTTCAACCGCTTCATCGACAAGATCGCCGCCGTGCTCGTGAAAATCCGCACGGCCAGCGAATCGGTGAAAGTATCGTCGTCGGAAATCGCCGCCGGCAACCAGGACCTGTCGTCGCGCACGGAACAGCAAGCCAGCTCGCTGGAAGAGACGGCCGCCTCGATGGAGGAGCTGACCAGCACCGTGAAACAGAATGCCGACAATGCGCGCCAGGCGAATCAGATGGCGCAATCGGCATCCGGCGTGGCCAGCAAGGGCGGGCAAGTGGTGGCGCAGGTGGTCGATACCATGGCCTCGATCAACGACTCGTCGAAGAAGATCGTCGACATCATCAGCGTCATCGACGGCATCGCCTTCCAGACGAATATCCTCGCCCTCAATGCGGCCGTGGAAGCGGCGCGCGCGGGCGAGCAGGGACGCGGCTTTGCCGTGGTGGCAACGGAGGTGCGCAGCCTGGCGCAACGCTCCGCTGGCGCAGCGAAGGAAATCAAGCTGCTGATCGACGATTCGGTGGGCAAGGTGGACTCGGGTGCGCGCCTCGTCGACGAGGCCGGCGCGACGATGCAGGAAATCGTCGACAGCGTGCGCCGCGTCACCGACATCATGGGCGAGATCACGGCCGCCAGCGCCGAGCAAAGCTCGGGCATCGAGCAGGTGAACCAGGCGATTGCGCAGATGGACCAGGTGACGCAGCAGAACGCGGCCCTGGTGGAAGAGGCGGCGGCTGCTGCGGAAAGCCTGCAAGACCAGGCCAGCACCCTGGCGCAGGTTGTGGGCGTGTTCAAGCTCGACGAGGGGCAGGCGCCGGCGCCTGTCAAACCGGTGCTGCGCGCACCTGCCGCGCCGCGCCTCGCCAGCAGTCCTGCAAGGACGGCTACCGTCAAGCCGGAGCGCGGTGAGGAGTGGGAGACGTTTTAAGCGCGGCTAGGCGCGCCGGGGCGCCAGGGTCGGCGCCATCTGTTTCGCCACCTCGAAAAATGCATTGGTGGCTGGCGTGTTCTGGCGCCGGTCGCGCACGGCCAGGCCCACCTTGCGGCTGACGGGCGGGTTTAACGGCAGCGCGACCAAGTCCGGATACTGCTCGCGCAGGCGCTGCGGCAGGGCCAGTTCGGCGACGATGGACAGGCCGTCGCCGCGGCTGACCATGTCGAGGATGGTGATCACCTGGCTGATGCGGTAAGGCACGTTCGGCTGCAGTCCCGCGTTGGCGAACAGCGGTTCGATCAGGCAGGCGCAGCCCGCCTCGGACATGATGAACGGCCCTTCGCACAGCTGCGCCAGGGTGATGGACGTTTCGCTGGCCAGCGGATGGCTGCGCGGCACCAGCGCCATCATCTGGTCTTCCACCAGCGGCGCCGTATCGAACCGCTCGTCGGGCAGCACGACGAAGCCGACATCGACCCTGCGTTCGCGTATCCACTGCACCACTTCATGGTCGGCGCCCTCGTCGATGCGCAGGTCGATGCCCGGATAGCGCAGGCGAAATTGCGCCGTGATGGCCGGCAGCAGATTCAGCGACGACGTCGGGCCGAAGGAGCCGATGCGCAGGGTGCCCTGGCGCTGGCCCAGCACGTCGGCCGCCTCCTGGCGCATGGCTTCCGACAAGCCGAGGATTTCGCGCGCACGCACGAGCAGCTGGCGGCCCACGTCGGTCAGTTCGGCCGAGGCCTGGTGGCGCACGATCAGGTCCACGCCCATCTCCTTTTCCAGCGCTTTTAAGGCATGCGAGACGGCCGACTGGCTGATGCCCAGCTGCGCGGCGGCGGCGGAAAAGCCGTGCAGTTCGGCCACCAGGGTAAAAATTTCCAGTTGCGTGAAGGTCATGCTGTGGCTTTCCTGTGCTATGAGTATTTACTCATTATTTCATGAGTTGATATTAGTATTAATATATATCTGCAGCGTCCGCTGCACAAGCGATATCATAGGACTTTCCATGCGCACTACCGCCATCCCTTCCGCCGCCTTGCCTTCCGTGCAATCGCCGCTCGTCTATCTCAAACTGATTTTCGTCGCCCTGTTCTGGGGCGGCACCTTTATCGCGGGCCGCGTGCTGGCGCAGCAGATGCCACCGATGACGGCCGCCAGCGGACGTTTCGGCGTGGCCGTGCTCTTGCTGCTGGTGCTGGCGTGGAAGCTGGAAGGCGGCTTGCCGCGCCTGGACCGCAAGCAGCTGATGACGACGGCCGCGCTGGGCCTGACGGGCATCTTTCTGTACAACCTGTGCTTCCTGGCGGCCCTGTCGCGCATGCCGGCCGGGCGCACGGCCCTGTTCGTGGCCCTGAACCCCATCGTCACGGCGCTGGCCTCGGCCTTCCTGTTCCGCGAACGGCTCGGATCGTTCAAATGGCTGGGCATCATGCTGGCGTTTTGCGGCACGGCCATCGTCATCACGCGCGGCGACCTGGCCGGCGTGCTGCACGGGAATGGCGGCGGCATCGGCATGGGCGAGGTGTTCATGTTCTGCGGCATCTCCAGCTGGGCCGCCTACACCCTGATCGGCCGGGTGGCGCTGAAGGGCTTGAGCCCGATTGCCGCCACCACGTATGCATCGATGTGGGGCCTGGCCTTTTTGCTCGTGGGCGCGGCCGTGGAATTCCCCACCGTGCCATGGCACAGCTTTGGCTGGCAAGTGTGGGCCGCCATCGGCTACCTGGGCGTGTTCGGCACGGTGATCGGCTTTGTCTGGTATTACGAGGGCGTGAAGGCGCTGGGCCCGTCGCGCACGGCCGTGTTCAACAACCTCGTGCCCGTGTTCGGCATCGTGCTGGCGGCAGTGCTGCTGGGCGAACCCGTGCTGGTTTCGATGCTGGTGGGCGGTGCGGTGACGATTGCCGGCGTCATCATGACCAACCGGCAAGCGAAATAGTTATTTGGCGCGGCGGCGCTTCGATGGTTTCGCCGGCGCCTTCTTGTGCCGGCTGACGGAGGCGCGCATCACTTTCGGCTCTTCGATGCCGTTCTCGGCCGCCAGCATGCGGCGGATGTTGACGGCGTCCATGGCGCGCACGGAATTGGCGCGCGCGTTGAGCAGGATCATGGTGGCGAACTTGCCGGCCGACTTGATGCGCATGATCAGGCAGCGGCCCGCTTCATTCGTGTAGCCCGTCTTCGACAGGCCGATATCCCAGCCCTTGGCGCCCACCAGGCGGTTCGTGTTGTGGTATTCCACGTCGCGGCCCTTGATCTGGATGATGTCCTTCGAGTCCGTCGTGATGCGGCTGATTTCCGGGTAGCGCGAGGCGGCCACGGCCATCTTGACGAGGTCGGCCGCCGTCGACTGGTTGTTCGGCGACAAGCCCGTCGGCTCTTCGATCACGGTCTGGCGCATGCCCAGGGCCTTGATCTTGGCGTTGACGGCCACGGCAAACGCCGTCGGGCCGCCGGGGAAGGTGCGCGCCAGCGAGGCGGCGGCGCGGTTGTCGGACGACATCAGCGCCAGTTGCAGCACGTCGTGGCGGCTCAGGGTAGCGCCCACGGGCACGCGCGAGGTGCTGTGTTTCAAGGTGTCGACATCCTCGCGGTCGATGCTGATCTCTTCCTGCATATTCGCCTTGGAATCGAGCACGACCATGGCCGTCATGAGTTTGGTCAGCGAGGCGATGGGGACCACCACGTTGGAATTTTTTTCAAGCAAGACTTTGCCTGTGCCGTCTTCGACCACCAGTATCGACTGGGAACCGAAGGGCACGGCGATGGCCGCTGTCGAAAGCGTCATCAGCACCGCGGCGAACATTTTTTTGAGCATGGGATTGTATGTGGGAAAGCAGTTTTGGGGCGCCATCGTGGGCGCTGCGCGCAAATCCGGAAACGGGCCGCGCGGGGACGCGGCGTGTATCTCGGAGGCAATATTTGCCAAGCTTAAACAATACCATTAAAGATCAAGCGATGTCTACGGTACAAGCCCGCGACAAGCGGCGTTGCGGCCAATTTGGCAAATAAAAGAGGCTAATCTTGCCGTAGTGAAAATTGTTGCGCGATTATTGATTTCGTCTTGGAAACTTCGTATTATTTCAGCAATATTGGCAGCGCGAGTTTGGCAGGCGCCGTGCGCTTCGTCGTTGATGCCTGCCGCTTCGTGCTTCGTCGCCCCGCGCTATGCCCTGTACCAAGGGCGCCGTAGACTGCGTTCATGCCTGATTGAGACGACAAGGAGAACGCAGCATGTGGAAAAAATTTGCCGGATGGTATCGCTGTTACGACGATGAAACCCTCAGGGTGCTTGCGCATCCGGACACGGCGGCCCAGGTCCCGCAGGGCTGGCGGCGCTGGGTGGCGTTGCGGCTCGTGACTTTGACGCCGATCGAGCGCCAGCAATTCCACGCCTTCATGCTCAAGTACCGGGGCGCCGGCTTTTACCTGGCGGCGGCCAGGCTGGTGCTGTTGTTCAGTATCGTCGGCGTCGTGCTGCATCTGCTGCTGCCCGACAAGGTGGGCTGGACCAAGGCCGTGGTGCTCAGCAATGTGCTTGGCCTGGCGATGGCCTGGGGCGTGCTGGGGGTCTGGTTCAATTACCGCAAGCTGGCGCAAAAGAAGTTCAAGACGCTGCTGCTGCTACTGCTGGTGCCGGCCCTGGGCGGTGTGGCGATCGGTGTGCTGCGCGCCATGCTGGAAGGTCATGGTTCCATCGGCGAGGCCATTGAGCGCGGCGCGCGTGTGGGCGGCTGGGCCGCGCTCACTGCCGGGCTGGTCTACATGGTGCCGATGACCATCGTCGTTCTGTGGCGCAACCGCCAGTACGAAGCGCTGGCCCTGCAGCTGCAGCAGGATGCCGAGCGCGACCGTCTGGCGCGCGAACTGAGCGAATCGCAGCTGCGTTTGCTGCGCGCGCAGATCGAACCGCATTTCCTGTTCAACACCCTGGGCGCCGTGCAGCAGCTGGCCGAGCAGGGCGCCAGCGGGGCGGCGCAGGCGGCCGCGCTGACGGCCAACCTGATCGCCTTCTTGCGCGCCAGCCTGGCCGAGATGCGCGCCGACCAGGTGCCCCTGCAAACGGAATTTGACGTGGTGCAAGCGTATCTGCAAGTGATGCAGGTACGCATGGGCGCGCGCCTGTCCTTCCGCCTCGGCTTGCCGCCCGGCCTGGCGCAGATACAGGTGCCCAGCATGATCTTGCTGACCCTGGTGGAAAACGCCATCAAGCATGGCATCGAGCCATCGCTGCGGGGGGGCGAGATCGTCGTCTCGGCCCTGCTGGATGCGGACGGCGCCATGCGCTTGCGCGTGCAGGACACCGGTGTGGGCCTGGGTGCCGCGAGTGCGCCCGGAGGCGGCCTGGGCCTGGAGAATGTGCGCCGCCGTCTGCAGCTGGCCGCGGCCGCTGCCAGCCTGCACGTGCAAAACGGCGAGGAGGAGGGCGTGCTCGCAGAGATCGTATTGCCGATGACTACCAAGGAACTTGCCGCATGAATACCACCATCCTGATCGCCGAAGACGAACCGCTGATGCGCGAACGCCTGCAGACGATGCTGGCGCTGGCCTGGCCCGAGGCGCGCATCGTGCGGGTGGTGGAAAACGGCAACGATGCCTGGGACGGTTTTCTCGAGCATGAGCCGGACGTGGTCTTCCTCGACATCCGCATGCCTGGCCTGTCGGGCCTGGAAGTGGCCGAGCGCATCGGCACCCGGGCGCACGTGGTGTTTGTCACCGCATATGACCAGTATGCCGTCGATGCCTTCGACGCGGGCGCCGTCGATTACCTGTTGAAACCCGTGCAGGCCGAACGCTTGCAGCGCGCGCTGGCCCGGCTGCGCGACAAGCTCGGCGCCCAGCCGGCCGACATGGCCAATTTATTGCAATCGCTGCGCGCTGCCTTGCCGGCGCCGCCGCGCGAAAAACTGAAATGGATCAGGGCCAGCGTGGGCAAGCAGATCCGTTTGATCGACATCAACGACGTGCTGTTCTTCCAGGCCGACACCAAGTACACGCGCGTGGTGCTGGCCGGCTCGGAAGCGCTGGTGCGCACGCCGCTCAAGGATTTATTGGGCGGCCTTGATCCGGAACAGTTCTGGCAAATCCACCGTGGCACCATGGTCAACGTGAAAGCCATCGAAGCGGCCGAACGCATCGACGCCGAGCGCATGCAGGTGCTGCTGCGCGGCAGCACGGAAAAACTGCCCGTCAGCCGCACGTTTACGTATTTGTTCCGCGATTAGCGTGCAAGGCAAACCGCGCGCTTACTGGATCTTGGCGATCGACACTTCCGTCGATTTCACCAGCGCGATGACTTCGCTGCCCACTTTCAAGTCCAGGTCCTTGATCGAGCGCGAGGTGATGACCGAGGTGACGATGCCGTGCGGCGTTTCCACGTCCACTTCCGAGACCACGGGCCCGAAGATGATTTCCTTGATCTTGCCTCTGAACTGGTTGCGTACATTCACTTCCGAGATAGCCATGATATTTCCTTTGAGCCCGTAATACGCCATGCGGCGCGACAAGGCCAGAGTACGGCGCGTGCGGAGTTTTGACCACGAATCGATGCGCATATCGATATGCGAAAGTGTTCCGATGCACGCTGTTTTCATTCCGTCATCATCAGTGTTTTTTGATCCGGGTTCTCCAGGTTTTTTTTGATGGCCGCCTCGAATACCTTTGCGCACAGCGCCGTCGTGGCCTGAAATGGCGCGTCGCTGCGCTCCTGCCGCCGTTCTCGTATGGCACTCATGAAATTGATGCAGTTGTCGATCATGTGACCTTTCTCCAGCACGGCTTTCACGATCTCGACGCTGGCCCTGGCCAGATGGCGCGCCGTGGCGGGCGACACATTGCTGTGGCCTCGGCCGCCGCTGAACTGTGCCTTTCCCGCTGCCGATGCGCTGCTGTCGGCCAACGCCGCGTCGAGCTTTTTCTCCAGGGTATCTCTTTCGCTTGCGGCCTTGTCGACGGCCTGCTGGGCGGCGGCCAGACGCGCATCGAGCTGGCTCAATTTCAGCTGTGCGGAACTTGCCGCATCCTGCAAGGTCTTAATTTCGGCCGCTGTTTTTTTGGGATCTGCCTTGGCTGCGTCCCGCAGAGCTTGTTGTGCCTGCTCGTTTGCGCTGGCTTGGGCAATGCGCGCATCGCGCACATCGTCGAGGTCGCCTTCGCGCTCGGCGAGGCGTTCTTCCGCCTTGTCAAGCTGCGCCTGGGTTGCCAGGACGCCAGCCGATGCGGTGGACTGGCCTTGTCCCGTCAATGCCGGCTGGCGCGCCACGACCGCACCCGTTAGCTGTTCGATGGCGAGCACGCCCATTGTCAGGTCTTGCGAGCGTTCCATCAGCAGCATGGTGTCGGCAGGGTTGATCGACTTGTTTTGCGCGTATTCGCAGATACGGAACAGGTGTTCGCGCATCAGGGTGATCGATTGCGAATGCAAGCCGACGCTGGCGGCATTGGCGCTCAGGGCGGTTGAAATGGAGGCGGCGTTCTGGCCGCTGTTAACGCCGGCGCCGGCGGACGAAATATAGGCTTGCAGGGCATCCGGTGTTGGCTCCGCACAGGTATGTCCTTTGGCATTGGAATACACGAGGCGCTGGGGGGCGTCGAGATGGATGGCCTTGCCATTGCCCGGCAGTTCCGTCGTGCGGTTGATGGTGTGCAGGTTGGCGCAGCCGGACAGCGCCAGCAGGAGGGAGGCGCTCGCGGCCATGCGCAAGGGTTTGCTGCCTGCGTGGATCAAGTGGAGAGTGCGGCGACCGGTATCGATTGAAGGCATGATGCTGCTCCTTGATGAGGACGAAGTTGCGGAAAACACTGGCGATGGCATGCGCATGGCGGCAGCCGTCGATGCCATGGTGCGTGCCGGAGCGTTGCCGCGCATCCTTCAAGTGAAGGATGCGCACTGGTTTGCCGGTTTTTTTACAGGTAGGGAACGATGGACAAGGACGGCGCGGATGCCGTTATCGCCGCTTTTTACCGGGCGGCATTGGAGCCATTGCAGTGGAGCGTGGCCATGCGCGCGTTCGCCCGGCTGGCGGGCGGCGACGTCGCCTGCTGTTTCCTGAAGGCGGAAACGGGCGCGGTGCCGTCGCGCGGCTATGTGACCGGGCTGGATCAGGGCGCCTGGGAGGACGGCTACCGGCGCTACTACCACGCGCTCGACCCAGGCTATGCGGTGCTCACGCGGGCGCCGCCCGGGCGCATGCATCTGATGCAGGATTATTTCAGCGAGCAGGCCGTGGCGCGCAGCGAGTATTTCCAGGATTTCTATTTGCGCGCGGGCGTGCGCTATTCCTGCAGCGGCGTCGTGCGCGACAGCGGCGCGCTCACCATCCTGTCCGCGCACCGCGCCGCCGGCCAGGGGCCGTATGACGGGAACACGCGGGGCCAGCTGCAGCGCGTGCTCGACCATCTGCCGAATGTGTTTCGCCTGCGCGATACGGCGCAGCAAGCCCAGGCGCATGGCGCGCTGGCCTGGGAGGCGCTCGATGCCTTGCCGCGCGCCATCTTGCTGGCCGATGCTTGCCTGCGGCTGGTTTTCATGAATGTGGCGGCGCAGCGGCTGCTGGCCGCCACGTCGCCGCTCGCCTCCGTGATCACCATGCACGGCGGTAAGGTGGCTGTGCGCATGAGTCCCTTGCAACAGCAATTGGCGCAGCGCGTGCGCCAGGCCTGCGTGGGACTGGCGTGCCAGCGTCCAGCTCCCTTGTATGCCAGCGATGAAGAAGGCCGTCCGGTGCTGGAAATCGGCATCCTGCCGCTGCCCTTGCGCATAGGCGAGGCGGACGGGGCTGGCGCCAGCCTGGCCATGCTGTCCTTGCGGCCGCTGTTCAGGGCAGGGCTGCGGCATTGGCCCGGCACGGCCGAGCGGCCATGCGGTTTGACGGGTGCGGAGTGGTCGCTGGCGCTGGCCCTGGCCGATGGCATGGAGCCTGCCGAGTACGCCTTGCGCCACGGCGTGCGCATCAGTACCGTGCGCAGCCAGATCCAGGCCATCCTGGCCAAGACAGGCACGCACCGCAGCAGCGAGATCGCCAGCCTGTTCAGTGCGCTTGAGTGGCAAGCTGGCGCGCCGCCATAAAAAAACCGGGACATGTCCCGGTTTTGAGCTGATGCGGCGAATTTACTTCTGATAAATCTTATCGAACTCGCCACCATCGTCAAAGTGTTTCTTTTGCGCCTGTTTCCAGCCGCCAAAGACGTCATCGATGCTAAACAGGGTGATCGGCTTGAAGCTGGCCGCGTATTTCTTGGCTACTGTTGCCGAACGGGGGCGCAGGTAGTGCTTGGCGACCAGTTCCTGGCCTGCTTCCGAGTACAGGTATTGCAGGTAGGCCGTGGCTTCCTTGCGCACGCCCCGGCGGTCGACGACCTTGTCGACGACGGCCACCGGCGACTCGGCCAGGATCGAGATGCTTGGATACACCACTTCAAAGTTGTCGCCGAACTCGGCGCGCACCAGTTGCACTTCATTTTCAAACGTCACCAGCACGTCGCCGATTTCACGTTGCGTGAAGGTGGTGGTGGCGCCGCGGCCGCCGCCATCGAGCACGGGCACGTTCTTGAACAGCTTGGTGACGAGCTCGCGCGCCTGCGCTTCGCTGCCGCCTTTTTTCACGGCATAGCCCCAGGCCGCCAGGTAGGTGTAGCGGCCGTTGCCCGAGGTTTTCGGGTTTGGCACGATGACCTTGATGCCGGGCTTGGCCAGGTCGTCCCAATCCTTGATGTGTTTCGGGTTGCCTTTGCGCACCAGGTACACCATGGTCGAGTAGAACGGCGCCGCATTGTTCGGGAATTTCTTGGCCCAGTCGGCCACCACGAGGCCGCGGTCGACGAGGATGTCGATGTCATTGGCCTGGTTCATCGTCACGACGGACGCTTCCAGGCCATCGGCGACGGAGCGCGCCTGCTTGCTGGAACCGCCGTGCGATTGCTTGATGGTAATCGTTTCGCCCGTTTTGGCTTTCCAATCAGCAATAAATGCTGGATTTACATCCTTGAATAGTTCGCGCATCACGTCGTAGGACGCGTTCAGCAAGACCACCGGTTCGGCGGCGCTGGCGGCCATCGGCAAGCTCATGGCGGCAGCGGAAGCGGCCAGGGCGCTGGCCAGGAACCAGCGGCGCGAGCGTTGGGTGAGCGCTGCTGCGGCAGTCGATACGGCGTTGGAATGGGTCATGTTGAACTCTTGTTGTGAGAATAGATAGACATAGTCTAAAATTCCGGCCGGAAAAGAAACGAATTTTTCGTAATATGCTTAGATTCGATTCCCGTTTGCGCTAAAAAACAGATATCGATTTCTGGAAACATTCGTGGGCAAGATGCGCATCAGCACTTAGTCTGCAGGCATCGCGCCATAGGCAAAACCGGCCCGTGGCGTGCGGCAAAAAACCCGAAAGCGCCGCTTGGTGTATAGTCGAATCGCACGATACAGGGGTAGAACCGTCTGCATCGGCAACTGGAATATTTTGTGAGCGTACATGAGTCTTGAAATTCGTATTGCAACATCGACCGACGCTTTCGAGGCGTGCAACGTATTACGACGCTCCATCGTCGAATGCTGCAGCCTCGATCATCGGGACGATCCGGCCATCCTGGAAGCTTGGCTGGGCAATAAAACACCGCAGATGGTGGCGTGCTGGTTCGCGTCGCCCACCAATTTTTCGCTGGTCGCAGTCGAGGCGGGCGCCGTGGTCGGCGTCGGCTTGCTGACGCGCGCCGGCAAGCTGGCCCTGTGCTACCTGTTGCCCGAGGCGCAAGGCCGCGGCGCGGGCAAGGCGTTGGTCGAGCAACTGGAGGCGCAGGCGCGCGAGTGGGGCATCAAGGCCCTGCAACTGCACAGCACGGCCAGCAGCCAGGCCTTTTTCGTCAAGCAGGGGTATGTCGAGGCGGGCAATGTGCGGTCGCCATATGGCGTGGAAACGATTTTTTGCTGGAAACAGATTGATCCCGCGGGTATCGCCAGCGGTGACCCCAAGCGCAAACGCTTTTGCAACTGCAATTCGGCCTGACGGCTTTTTTGCACTTCAGCCCGCCCATCCGGCGGCGGGCCCTTTCCTCCATTTGAATATTCCCTTCAGTAACTGATCTGGATATACACGCCTGGTTGCATGCCTTGCGGCGCGGCATGGTTTGCCGGCATCAAAGTGCCGCCGGCAAACAGTTTCAGTTCTCCGGGTGCGAACGCCAGCCAATCCTCGTTTTGCGTCAGCGGATGCGTGGCGATGACGGCGATGCGGTCGTCCAGGTGGTTGTGCTGGCGAAAGTCGATGCTGCGCTCGCAGTCGATCAGTTGCGCCACGGAAAACGGGTATTCGCGTATCACGTAGTGCAAATGCGTGGAACAGTGGGCAAACAGCAGCTCGCCGTCCGACAGGATGAAATTGAAGGTGCCGTGCGCAGCGATTTCCGTGGCGACCTCGGCGATGGCGGCGCGCAAGGCGGCGCGCGCAGGTTCACCGAGGGGAAACTGCGTGCGCAAGGTGGCCAGCAGGTGGCAAAACGCCTGTTCGCTGTCCGTGTCGCCGCTGGCGCGGTAGTGCGCATTGGCGGGCGCGCGCCACGTTTTCAAGTCGCCATTGTGGGCGAACGACCAGGTCTTGCCCCACAGTTCGCGGGCGAACGGGTGAGTGTTTTCCGGGGCGATGCGGCCTTGGGTGGCCTTGCGGATGTGCGCGACGATGTTTTTCGCCTTCACGGGATGCCGCTGCACCGCGGCCGCCAGCGGCGAATCGATGGCAGCCAGGTGATCCGTCAGCAGGGTGCAGCCGCTACTGGAATGATAGGCGATGCCCCAGCCGTCGCGGTGCTCGTCCGTGCGTCCGCCCCGTTCGGCAAAGCCGGCAAAGGAAAATCCCAGCGCCGCGGGCTTGCTGCTGTTCATTGCGAGTAACTGGCACATGGCGGCCCTTCCTGATGGTATCGGTACAAGAACACAGTAAAGGCCGGGGCAGGTGGCTGGAAGGAATGTTTCCGTCTATCGTTATGCGCTGGCCGTCGCATTTCTTATGTGCTGGGCGCATATCAAATGGCGAAACCATTCGTTCTCCTTTGCCTGGCGCTGCCTTACTCTGCACACTTTGGCGCCGTCTTCCCCGTGAAGGCAGCTGGCGCAGCCCGATGAAGGAGCATGTATGCCATTTCCCGTCCTGAAAAATTACCTGGCCCGCCTGTCGCACCAAACCCAGGCCGGCACCAGCGTCTGGCTCGACGGGGAGGGCAGGGCGCTGGGGCGCTTTTTCAATTGCACCATGACCAGCGCTTTCCAGCCACTGCGCGAACTGGACAGCGGCAAGCTGGTGGCATTCGAAGGGCTGGCGCGTAGCGTGTCGAAGGCAGACGAGGGCTTGTCGCTGTGGCGCTTGCTCGATCATGCGGCCAGCGACGATGAATCGGTGGAGCTGGACCGGCTGTGCCGCATGCTGCACGCGATCAATTTCTTCCGCCAGAGCGAAGCGGAGGAAGCCGACCTGTATCTGAACGTGCATGACCGTCTGCTGAGCGCCGTCAGCAGCAATCACGGCCACGCCTTCCAGCGCATCCTCGACGCGCTGGGCTTGCCCATCGAGCGCATCGTGCTGCAATTGCCGACGGTCACGCCTAACCAGGGGTGGCTGCTTAACTACGTGGCCGACAATTACCGGCGCAACGGTTTCCGCCTGGCCATCAACGTGGCCAGCGTGCAGGAGGCCACGGGCATGCTGGAGCGTTTGCACCCGCATGCGTTCAAGCTTGACGCGGGCAACCTCAGCGACGAGCAGGCCGTCGCCAGCTTCGTCACCGTGTGCCATGCGGCGAAAATCCGCGTCATTTTTAAACGCCTCGACACGCCGGCCGCGCTGGCCGCGCTGCAGCGCATCGCCGCCATCACGGGCTTGCCCATCGTCGCCCAGGGTTATCTGCTCGACAAGCCATTGACGGCGCTGGCGCAGGCGAAAGGCGCCGGCGTCGCCATCGCAGCTGCCGCCTGAGGCAAAATGCCTTGAAATGAGGGCGACACGATAGGCATTGAGGGTTTTTCTTCGCGGCACAATACGCTATAGTATTCCCATCGTTATATTGGACTGACTATGGCATCGCGCAGAAATTTTCTACACCACGGTATGGGCCTGGCCGCGCTGGGCCTGGTTGCCACCCCGCTCATCGGCTGCGCCTCGCGCACGGCCGCTCCCGCCTCGGCTTCGGCCAGCGCCAAGCCGCGCGCGCCGCGTACGGCCGTGCCGCCGCAGCCGACGCAACTGGCCAGCATCGACCGCTCGGTCACCTCGCAATCGCGCTCGGTCATCACCGAGATGGAACCGCCACCCGACATTTTTGATGCGCAAGCGCTGGACCTGGAATTCTGGCTCAAGCCCCGCACCCTGGAAGTGGTGCGCCCGGCCAGCAATGAAAAAGCGAAATTGCTGTACTGGAAAGATGGCGAAGTCATCGATTCGGCCTACCAGGAACTGTGCCACTTGCTGCGCGACGTGAACGGCAAGAAGACGGCGCCCATCGACCCGAAACTGCTGGAAACTCTATGGGGCACGCAAGCGTTCGTGGCCCGCTACGGTATCGAGCAGCCGCTGGAGATTTTGTCGGGCTACCGCACGGCCGAGTCGAACAGCCGCCTGCGCGAAGCGGGCGTACCGGCCGCGCGCCAGTCGCTGCACATTTCCGGCCGCGCCGCCGATATCCGCGTGGCGAACCTGAATGCGGAAGTGCTCGGTTCGCTCGTGCGCAGCTTCAAGCAGGGCGGCGTGGGCTTCTATTACCGCAACGGCCCGCGCGGTGGCTGGATCCATGCCGATACGGGATTGCAGCGCGTCTGGAAAGGCTAAACACCTGACCAAACCTCGCTTGGCGCGCTTTGCGGCTTGCGATGCTCGCTGTGCTATAGCACAGCTGCGCTTCTTGGCCACAAATCACTGCCGCTCGCGACGGTTTTGCCAGGCGTTTGTTTGATCAGTCATAGTGATACGGCGGGTCCGGCACGCTGTCGGCGTGGATCAGTTCCAGTTCATGCAGGTTGGCGGGCCGCTCCCACCAGATGCGCCAGCCGCGGCGCTGGTTTTCCAGCACTTCCGGGTGCGTCTGCAGATAGCCGTCGATAAAGCGGGTAAAGTCGGAAACGTAGCCGCTGCGGCGGTAAGTCAATCGATGGCGCATGTGTGCTCCCGAGTGTTGCTGTCGTTCCCCGTTTGACCTCCCGCGCGTCCGAAAGTGCCGCACTTTCCACCGCAGTTTCCACCGCAGTTTCCACATTCCTCATGAAACTCTCCAGCCATAACATCGAACTGTTCCTGGCCGTCGTCGACGGCGGCTCGTTCTCGGCCGCCGCGCGCGCCTTGCGGCGGGCGCCGTCGGCCGTCAGCATGGCGATGGCCAATATCGAGGCGGAACTGGGCATCACCCTGTTCGACCGGGGCGCGCGCGAAGCCGTGCCGACGCCGGCCGCCATGGCCCTGATACCGCATGCGCGCCTGATCGCCGAGCAGTTGAAACAGTTGCACCTGCACGTGCAGGAATTGTCGCAGGGACTGGAAAGCCGCATTTCGCTAGGCATCGCGGCCGAGCTCGACCATACGCCCTTCCTGGCCGCCGTGCGCGCGCTGTCGCAGCGCCATCCGCTGCTTGACATCGAAGTGCTGACGGCACCGCAGGATGATGTGCTCGACATGCTGCACCGGGGGCGCATCAGCGCCTGCATGGCGTTTGCTGGCGGACGCATCAATCACGAGGAACAGTTCCAGCTGGTGGGCAGTGATGCCTTGCTGGCGATTATCTCGACCCAGCATCCGCCCAGCGCGGCGGGCCAGCCCTTGTATATCGAGGAATTGGTGAATCTGCGCCAGATCATCGTTGCCAGCCGCGAACTCGACCTGGCCGATGCGCGCCCCGTGGTGGGGCTGTCCTATTGGCGCACGGACAGCTTGCCGATGGCGCTGGCCATGGTGGAAGCGGGCTTAGGATGGGGCAACTTTGCCGCCTCGGCCATCCAGCACTCTCTGGCGGCGGGGCGGGTACGCTGCGTGGCGTTCAAGAATACGGGCAATGGCCTGGTTGTGCCCATCCATCTGGTGTGGATGAAGGACCGGCCGCTGGGCATGGCGGCGCGGTCCTTTCTTCAGTTGCTCAGCGAAGCTGCATGAACGTCGGGCGCCTCTACCTTTGGCTGCTGCGCCGACAGGGGCACGCCGAATAAACCATCGAAGAAGTAGTTGAAGATGAAGCTGTAGCACGGGATGATCAGCATCAGGGCAAAGTCCAGCACGAAGGCTTGCCACAGGCTGATGTCGAGCCACCAGGCGATCAGCGGGATCAGATAGATGACCAAGGTGATCTGGAAGCCGATCGCATGCAGGATGCGGCGCCAGACCGTGCGCGTGCGCGACACTTGCCGGATTTCCCAGTATTCGAAGGCCGTGTTGTAGAGCAGGTTCCAGATCACGGCGATGGTGGTGATCATGATGGCCAGCGGCCCCGTGCTGGTGGGCGACTCGCCCGAAAGCAGGGTCAGCCAGAGCGTGGAAATGGCCATGCCGATGATTTCAAAGGCGGTGACGTAGACGATTTTGCGTTTGATGCCTTGCATGTAAAGCCTGTAAAGAAGAGATGGCGCGTATTTTAAGTCAGGTATGTTGATCTTTAAAGTCGATAGATGTCAGTTTTTCTGATGGATTCGCCATGGGAATACCATGCGCGCCGTGAACGGTGGATAATGGCGGCTGGCAGGCAACCGGTCCCGCCGCATCACCGCAGAAAAGGTCAACCAGCATGCAAGGCGCAGCAGACAGCAACATCCCCGACGTTCCCGACATTCCCGACACGCCGGCCAGTGCGGACGAACGTCCCCGTTTCCGCCCCCGTCCGTGGGAGCACCTGGAAACGCCGTACGACGTGGAAGTGTGGATCGAAGAACATAACCGCAGCATGCAGGACAATATCCGCGCCACGGAAACGGGCGTGGGCATCTGCTTCACCCTGGCCGAAGGGGGCGATATCTATATGCAGACAAGCGCCGACGGCGCCGTCGTGCTCGACGTGACGCCGGACGCGGCCTGGGTCGCTCCCCTGATCAGCGCGGCCACGGGCTGCGAGACGCCGGACTCGTCGCTGTGGATCTTGCCTGACGATAAATTGATCCAGCTGATCGTGGGCTTATCAAGCCTGGTGGCCAGCACCTTGCTGGTGGTGGGCCATGATTTCGGCTTGCGCCGCCGCCGCATGGGCCGCTGAGCCGGCCGCACGCCGATGGGGCCGGGAGGCCATGCCCCTTGTCCCGCTCCCGTTTGCGCTGTATCATGCGGGCGTTGCAAAATATGCCATGCCCGCGCCTGGCACGCCTTCCACCTGCACTCCGATGAAAAGCCTGTAATGCATAATGATAAACTGGACCTTCGCAACATCAGCCTGGTGTGCGTGGAAACGCGTTATCCCGAGCTGGCCAGCTTTGCCATCGAGCGCTGCCTGGCCGGCGCCGATTTCAAGGAATGCCTGCTGTTCACTTCCCGCCTGCATGATTTGCCCCCGCATATACGCCAGGTACTGATCGCCCCCATCGAGAGCGTGGAAGCGTATTCGGCATTCATGGTACATGAGCTGGGCGCCCATTTCAGCGGCACGCATGTGCTCGTCATGCAGTGGGACAGTTTCATCGTCGATGCGCGCCAATGGCAGGACGCTTTCCTGGACTGCGATTATATCGGCGCACCGTGGTCGCATCGCCCGGTGGCCGTCGGCAATGGCGGCTTTTCGCTGCGTTCGCGGCGGCTATATGACGTCTTGCCGCAGCTGGCCATCACGCAACCCCATCCAGAGGATTATGCAATCTGCGAACTGCATGGCGACCGGCTGCGCCAGGAGTTTGGCGTGCGTTTCGCCGATGCCGGCCTGGCCTCCAGCTTTGCCTTCGAAGGCATTATGCCGGCCGGTCCCACGTTCGGTTTCCATGGTTTTTTCAACTTTGGCGAAGTGCTGGACGACACGGAACTGACCGACTACCTGCGCAAGTGCGACGATGCCACGCTGCATGCGCCAGTCGCGCGCGGGCTGATCAAGCAGTTGTATCGCTCCGGCCGCTACCGGATGGCGCTACGGGTATTGCGGCGGCGCCTCAACGGCGGCGCGTCGTTATTCGGCGATGCTTGCCTGCTTGCCTTGCGGACAGGCATGCACGCGCTCAAGCATGGCCGCTCGCGCCCGGCTTCGCCGCGCGCCTAGCCGTCCTGACGGCCGCCACGCTTGTGCCGGAAGTGTCATGCTGGCATGCATCGCTCGACACTGCGCGTTGCGCATGCTAGTCTCGGGACAGCGTCCGCCTGATTGCCTGGGCGGTGGTGCAAAGGATAGCCATGGACAATACGCCGCATGCGGTCTCAGCTCCTGATTCCTCCCTGCATGGCCACGACCCCGTGCCGTGGCCAGCCATGTCTTTGCTTGACGATGGCGTCTTCAGCCCGGAACGGGTGAAGGCCGAACGCGAGCAAGCCTATTTCAACGATTTATACCTGCTCGCGCCCGTCGCCTATTTCGTGCTGGGCATCGATGGCGCGATCGTGCAGGTCAACCTGGTGGCGGCTGAATTGTTCGGCCTGGTGCGCGAGCGCCTTGGCCACGTGCTGTTCCGATCCTATGTGCATGAGGCATTCCGCCACGATTTCGAGCAGTTCGTGCAGCGCGTGCTCAATAGCAGCGAGCCCGAGCGCATCCAGCTGCAGGTACGGCTGCGTCCGCCGTGTCCCGGCGCGCGCGAGGCCGGCTTGCCCGTCAGCCTGCTGGGCAGCGCCGATCCGAACGGTCAGGCGCTGCGGCTGGTGCTGGAACAGGCCGAGGGCAAGCTGGCCGCGCTCGAACGCAGCGAAGAGCGCTTCCGGCGCATCGTGCACAGCGCCGAGGAGGGTATCTGGGAAATCGATGCGCAGGCGCTGACCAGCTTTGTCAATCCGAAGATGGCGCAGATGCTCGGTTGCCGGATCGAGGATATGCTGGGCCAGCCGCTGGCCGCCTTCATGGATGACGAGGGGCGCGCCATCCTGGAGCGCAATATTGCGCGGCGCCAGGATGGCATCGTCGAGCGCCACGAATTCAAGTTCCAGCGGCGTGACGGCAGCACCTTGTGGGCCACCCTGGCCACCAATCCCATCTTCGACTCCTGCGGCACCTATTTGGGCGCGCTGGCGCTGGTCAGCGACATCACGGCGCAGCGCACGGCGTCCGAGCGCATCTGGCGGCAAGCCAATTTCGATCCCTTGACGGGATTGCCGAACCGCCACATGTTCCTCGACCGCTTGCAACATGAGGCGCGGCACGCCAAACGGGAGGGCGCTTGCCTGGCCCTGCTGTTCATCGACCTCGACCATTTCAAGCAGGTGAATGACCGCCTCGGCCACGAGAAGGGCGACATGCTGCTGCGCCAGGCGGCGCTGCGCATCAGCGCACATGTTCGCGCCACCGATACGGTCGCGCGCCTGGGCGGCGACGAGTTCACCGTCATCCTGGCCGGCGTGGGGCAGCTGGGCGGCATCGAACGCGTGCTGCAGGAATTGACGACGGCGCTGGCCCTGCCGTTCGCGCTCGATGGCGACACGGCGCAAGTGTCGGCCAGCGTGGGCGTGGCGCTGTATCCGGCCGATGCCGAGGCGCCGGACACCTTGCTGCGGCATGCAGACCAGGCCATGTATGCGGCCAAGAGCGCGGGGCGCAACGGCTACAGCTATTTCACGCCGGCCTTGCAGCAGGCGGCCGATCTGCGCCGCGCCACGGTGCGCGAGATGCGCCTGGCGCTGGCGCAGGACCAGTTCGAAGTGCATTACCAGCCCATCATCCGCCTGTGTGATGGCACCATCGAGCGGGCCGAGGCGCTGTTACGCTGGCGCCATCCGCTGCGCGGCTTGCTGCTGCCCGCCGATTTCATTGGTTTTGCCGAGGCCAACGGCCTGATCATCGATATCGGTGAGTGGGTGTTTCGCCAGGTCGTACGCCAGGCGCGCCAGTGGCAGGACGAGCATGGCGCCATGTTCCAGGTATGTATCAACAAGTCGGCCGTGGAATTTCGCTGCGACGCCGCGCTGTACCAGGATTGGGGCAACGCCCTGGCGCGGGCGGGTCTGGCGCCGGGCGCCATCGTCATCGAAACAACGGAAGCCGTGCTGCTCGACGAGGCGCGCCAGGTGACGGATCGCCTGCGCCAGTTGCGCGCCATGGGCCTGGCGCTGGCGCTCGACGACTTTGGCGCAGGTAACATCTCGCTGGCCTGCCTGAAAAGGGGCGATCTCGAAGTGCTCAAGCTCGACTGCTCGCTGGTGCGGGATCTGGGGCCGGGAGACGCTGCGCTGGCCGTATGCGCGGCCATCATCAGTCTGGCGCAGGGGCTGGGCCTGACAGTGGTGGCGGAAGGCGTGGAAACGGCCACGCAGCGTGACTTGCTGCGGGCCGCCGGTTGCGATTATGCGCAGGGTTATGTATTTTCAGGCGCGGTGCCTGTCGAGCAGCTGAGCGCAATGCTGGCCGCGGGCCGGCGTTTTTAATCCAGGCCCAGCAGCGCGACGACTCGCTCGCGGCTGATGCCGACCAGCGCCGAGCTGATCGCCAGCAGCGATTCATAGCCGGGCTGGCTGGCCTTTTCCGTGAAGTTTTCCGCCAGGGTATCCATGCTGACGTGCACTTGTACCGGTTGCGCGCGGGCCACCCGTCCCGTCGCTTGCGCCATGGCCAGGCTGACGGAGCTGCGCGCCGCCTGCAACCGCGCCAGCGCCTGCACCACTTGCTGCAAGGTGGCGCGCAGGGCTTCCGTGTCGCCCGTATGCCATTCTTCCGGGGCGATGGCGGCTGGTTCCGCATCCGTGCGCACGCGGCTCATCTGGCCGGTCGGGTAGCGGATGCCGCTGCCGCGCACGGACAGGCTGTCGCGCACGTTGGTCCAGGCCGCTTCCGATGTGCTGAATACCAGTTCGCCATTTTCGCCCAGCTTGACGCCGATGCCGGACGGCATCAGTGCGCGGTCGAAGCGCGAGACGATTTCATTCTGGCTCAGGCCAGGTTCGATATTCACCGAGCGCAAGGCCTGGTTCGCGCCGCCGACGGAAAAGGCCAGCACTTCCTGCGGGCCTTCCTGCAGGCTGGCCATGGTCAGGCCGCGGATGCTGAAGTTCTGCTGCGCCGCCTGCGGGCTGGTATAGCTGAGCTGTGCGTCGAGCGAGCCGCCCGAGGCGCTGGCGCGCTGGCGCCAGGTATTGCTGAACTGGCGTACCCTGGCCTCGACTTGTCCTTCGCGGCCCTGGCGCGCGGCCAGCTTGGCCGCCAGTTCGCTTTTCAGCGCCTGCAACTGGCTGCTGCTGCGTTCCAGATAGTCGAGGGTTTGTTGCGCGTTAGAAATTTCTCCCTGCAACTGGTGATCCCAGTTGCTCAGGCCACGCTGCAGGTTCGCCGTTGAACTCCTCGCTGCAGGCGCCTCGCTGCGCGCGCTGGCGCTGCCTTTGACCGCGGCGGACGCGTCATCGACGACGCGCGCGGTGCCGGCGCCTTTGGCATTGACGCCGGAAGAGGAGGAGGTCTGAACGATTTGCATGATGGTCAGAGAAGATCAAACAGGGAAATGGTGCCAACCTTGGCGTAGGCTTTATAGGTTGCCTGCAGGGCCGTCTGGTAGCCGGTCAGTTCAATGGCCGCCGCGCCCATGTCGGTCTTTTTCAGATCGGACAAGGCCATGTTGTTCGACAGCGATACATTAGCCAGGTTGCCGGAGAGCGTGGTGAGGATGTTTTGCGCGCCGCCAAAGATGGCGATCTTGCCGGAAAGTAAATCCATGCCGTCATCGGTGCCATCGAGCGCCGCGCCCACCACGCTGCGCACGGCTGGGTCGTTCGGGCTGACGCCAGGCACGCCCAGCGTGGTGATAGCCTGGTCGATCTTGTTCAGCCACACTTGCAGTTTGTCCACGTCGACGTTGGCCGCCTGCGTCACGCCATTGCCCACCACCACGGTCTGCGTGGCGGTGTTGCCGTTGTAAGTGTAGCGCAAGCCGGGGGCCGCGGCGGGATTGAAAGCGATGGCCGGCTTGTCGGTATCCGTGCCGGAAAACATGTAGCGGCCTTCCTGGTCCTTCAGGTTGGCCGTGTACAGCACGCTGTCGCGCATGGCGATCAGCGATTGCGTCATCGCATTCAGGTCGTCCGGCGCATTGCTGCCGTCGGCGGCCCACACCAGCAGGTCGCGCACCTGGCCCATGTCGGTGACCATGCTCGACAGGTAGTTTTCATTTTTCAGCAGGCGCACTTTCACCGTGGCGATATTGTCCTGGTATTGCGCGACCATGGCTTGCTCGCGCGTCAGGCGCGAAATGCGCACGTTGCCTATCGGATCGTCCGATGGCAGCTGGATGCGCAAGCCCGAGGACATTTGCTGGGTCAGGTAATTGATGCGTTCCTGATTTTGCTGAAGAGAAATATTAATCAGCGATTGGTACTGGCTGCTGGCGACACGCATGCTCTTCTCCTTAACCCATCATTTGCAAAGTGGCATCAAACAAGGTATTCGCCACGGAAATGACTTTCATGTTTGCCTGGTACATATTCTGGAATTCGACCAGGTTCATCGCTTCCTCGTCCTTGTTCACGCCGCTGGTGGACTTCCAGTCGTCGATGGCTTGCGCGCGCACCGTGTTGGACGTCTTCAGCAGGGCCTGGTTCTGCTGGCTGTAGATAGCCAGCTTGCCGACCAGCTGCGTATCCGCATCGCTCATCAGGACGGAACCCACCCAGCTCACATTGATCGATTGATTCTTGATATCGATCAATTTCTGCAAGTTGCCGCTGTCGCCGGCCGCGCCCGTCAGCGACAGGGCCAGGTCCTTGGCGTTGAAGCCTGGAGTAATGCTCAGCTTGCCATTCGCGTAGGCCAGCAGGGGACCGCCGGGGTTGCCGGTCATGGTCTTGCCCAGTGCCAGCTGTGCGTTGACCTTGCTGGTCAACTGGGTGGCCATGTCTTGCAGCGACTGTTGCAGCGGTTTCAGGGTATTTCTCTCGAATTCGCCCAGGCCGCCCATCTGGCCGCCGATGGCGACCAGATCGAGGGTGTACGAGGACTTGGCGAAATCAAGGCTCAGGGTTTGCTCGCCCGTGTTCGTCATGTTGCTGGTCAAGGTGCCGGCCAGGCTGCCGATGACCAGCGGCTGGCCCGATTTCAGCGAGATATTGCGCGAGCCGTCCGGCTGGTCGAGGACGTCGATGCCCATTTGCGCGGCCAGGCCATCGATCAGCTGGTCGCGCGCATCCATCAGCGATGACACGTTCGTGCCCGAGGCCGCGGAGGTGCTGATGCGCTGGTTCAGTGCGGCGATATTGGCCAGGGTGGTATTGGCTTGCGGCACGATCGCTGCGCGTTGTTGCTGCAGCGACAGCAATTGGTTGCCCATCACGGTGCTGATGCTGTTGAAGCGCTGCGACATGGCGTCGGCCGAGGTGATGATCTGCTGGCGCAGCGGTGTCGAGGTCGGGTCGACGGCCGAGGCATTGAGCGCGGCGAAAAAGCCGTCGATGCCGTTGCTGATGCTGGAGGCATCGTCGCCCATCACGCGCTCGAGCTGCGTCAGGTAAGGCTGGGTCTGCGAACGGGCGCCCTGGTCGGACGCGGCACGCCACATTTGCTGGCTTTTATAAGCATCGGCAAAGCGCAGCAGGGCGGACACTTCCACGCCATTGCCGGCCGAGCGTACGCCGGCGGTGGCGCCAAGCGAAGACAACAGCACGCCTTGACGGGTGTAGCCCGCCGTTTGCAGGTTGGCGATGTTCTGGCTGGCCGCATTCAGTGCGGCCTGGGCGGCGATGCTGCCTGACAATGCATTGCTGATGATGCTCATTGGGCAAGTTTCTTTCGTGAAGAGTGTGGCGCGTGCGGGTGGGCAGGCCTTGAATCGTTGTTACCTTGTACAGGCGACGCTTCAGACGGTTTTATTAAGCGGCGCTGCAATATTGTCGGTCTTGACAGTGCTTTTGGCTGCCACGGGCGCGCTGGCCGCCGGAAGCAGCTGGCGCAGAATGGCGTCGGCGATGCCGAAGGCGCGCTGGCCGGCCATCTTGTCGGCTACCAGGTTGTCGGCCATTTCCAGCATGTCGCTGTTGACGGGGTCCTTGAAGACGCTGTCTTCGCCGGCCATCTCGCGCGTGCCCGAGCGCATCTGGCGCAGCATGTGCGAGATGAAGAAGGCTTCGAACTTGACGGCCGCCTCGGTGGCCTTGGCCGCATAGCGGGGATCGGCCGGCGTGGCCGCCGCAGGAGACTTGTCCTCGAGCGCCGAGGGCAGGGCGCTGCTGCTGTCATTGAAATTAATCATCAAATTACCACCAGTTCGCCTTCGATGGCCCCGGCTTGATCCAGGGCTTGCAAAATTGCCATGATGTCATCGGGCGAGGCGCCCAGGCTGTTGACCACGTCGATGATCGATTGCAGCTTGGCGCCGGCCGGCCATTTGAACATATTGCCGTTGCCCTGGTCGACCGACACTTTCGATTGCGGCGTGACGGTGGTCTGGCCGCGGCCGAACGGCGCCGGCTGGCTCACTGCCGAGCTTTCGGAAATGACGACCTTGAGCGAGCCGTGCGTGACGGCGGCCGCCTTCACGCGCAAGCCTTCGGCGATGACCACGGTGCCGGTGCGGGAATTGAAGACCACTTTCGGCGTATCGACGCCGACATCGACGGTCAGCGCTTCGAGTTTGGCCATGAAGGCCACGCGCTGAGTCGGGTTTTCCGGCGCCAGCACTTCCACGCTGGTGGCGTCGCTGGTGGTGGCGACGGCGCCAAAGCGGCGGTTGACGGCTTCGACGATATTGATCGCCGTTTCGAAATGCGGATGGCGCAGATTCAGGGTGACGGTCGGCTTGGTCGAGAAATCGCTGAGGATTTCGCGCTCGATGTTGGCGCCGTTGGGGATGCGGCCCGAGGTGGGCGTGTTGACGGTAACGGACGAGCCGCTCTTGCCGGTGGCGTTCAGGCCGCCGACGACGACGTTGCCTTGCGCCAGCGCATACGTTTCATTGTCGGCCGCGCGCAATTGCGTCAGCAGCAAGGTGCCGCCGCGCAAGCTTTTCGCATCGCCCAGGGACGACACGGTGACGTCGATGGCCTGGCCACGGCGGTATCCTGGTGGAAACACGGCGCTGACCATGACGGTGGCGACGTTCTTGCTTTTCGATTCGGCGCCGTCCGGCATTTTGACGCCGAACTGCTTGAGCATGTTGACCACGGACTGGCTGGAAAACTTCACCTGGGTGGTGTCGCCGCTGCCGTTCAGGCCCACGACGAGGCCATAGCCGACCAGCGGGTTGTCGCGCACGCCCTCGATGCTGACCAGGTTGCGCAGCACTTGCGCGGCGCTGGCGGGCAGGGCAAAGCCGGACAGCGCAGCGAGCATGGCTGCCAGGGGCAGGGCGGAACGAAATTTCATGAGCTCACCTTAAAACGGCATCCATGGGCCGACGAAGAAGCGCGTCAGCCAGCCTGGTTTGTTGGCTTCGGCCAGGGTGCCCTGGCCGGAATAGGCGATCTGCGCATTGGCGATGCGCAACGATGACACCTGGTTGTTGGAATCGATATCGGCCGCGCGCAGGTAGCCGCGCAGGCGCACGAATTCCTCGCCCTGGTTCAGGGTCAGGGTTTTTTCGCCCTGCACGCGCAGCAAGCCGTTCGGCAGCACTTCCTGCACGATCACGGTGATGGCGCCGGACAGTGCGTTTTGCTGCGTGCTGGTCGAGTCGCCGGCGAAGTTGCGGTCGGCCGACAGGTCGATGCCCGTCTTGGGGAAAGTCTTGCCGAGGATGTTGGCCGCCTGCACGCCGACGGACGAGCCCTTGTTGAACGAGGTGCCTGCCTTCTTGCTCGCTTGCGTGGTTTCTTGCAGCGCCACCGTGACGACGTCGCCGACGCGGAAGGCGCGGCTGTCGGAAGTCAGGGCCAGGCCCGCGTCAGGATTGAAGACGCCGCCCGCGATGCCGCCGCGCGCAGCGCTGCGCGGCGCCACGGGCAGCGGCGTATCGGAAAAGCTGGGCGCCAGAGGGGCCACCGGCTGGCTGGCGCAACCGGCCGCCAGGACCAGCAGCAGCGCCGCTCCGGCTTTCAGTGCGGCCTTCATCAACGTGCCGCTTGCGCCAGGTATTGCAGCATATTGTCGGCGGCCGACAGCACCTTGGTGTTCATTTCATAGGTGCGCTGGGCTGCGATCATGTCGACCATCTCTTCGACCACTTGTACGTTCGAGCCTTCCAGCGCGAACTGCTTCAATTTGCCCAGAGCGCCTTCGCCGGGACGGCCTTCCGTCGGCGTGCCGCTCGATGCCGTTTCCTGGAACAGGTTTTCACCGAGTGCCAGCAGACCGGTCGGGTTGACGAAGCTGGAGAGGTTCAACTGGCCCAGTTCGGTACCGGCGACATTGCCCGGTACGGTGGCCGTGACCATGCCGTTTTCACCGATGGTGATGGCTGTGGCGTTGTTCGGCACGGTGATCTGCGGCACCAGGGGCAAGCCCTGGGCGTTGACCATCACGCCGTTTTCATTGATGCCCAGCTGGCCGGCGCGCGTGTATGCTGCCTCGCCGTTGGGGCGCAGCACTTGCAGGAAACCGTTGCCGGTGATGGCGACGTCGAATTCGCGGCTCGTCGTTTGCAGGCTACCGGTGGTAAACACCTTTTGCGTGCCGACCATGTGCGTACCGTTACCCAGCTGTACGCCCGAGGGCGAGAGGGTATTGTCGGCGCGCTGTGTGCCCGGTTGCTGCTCGACCTGGTAAAAAAGGTCTTCGAAGACGACGCGGTCGCGCTTGAAGCCGACGGTGTTGACGTTGGCCAGGTTATTCGCGATGGCTTGCAGTTTGGCATCTTGTGCCTGCACGCCGGTCTTGCTGATCCACATTGCTGGATTCATGGTTTACTCCTGATAATTGGTTGGCGTTGGGCTTAAGCGCCCAGCAGGCGGTTACCGGACTCCGTCATGGAATCGCTGGCCTTGAAAATTTTCATCTGCATCTCGAAACTGCGGTTCAGGCTCATGGTGGCGACCATTTCCTCGACGGCAGAGACGTTGCTGCCTTCCAGGTGGCGGTCGCGGATGCGTACCGCCGGATCGGCTTGCAAGTCTTCGCCTCCGCGCGCCACGATCAGGCCCGCTTCGTTCTTGGTCAGCTCGCCCGCTTCCGCGTTGACCAGCTTGAGCTTGTCGACCGTCTGCATCTGCGCGGTGCCCGGCACCTGGATGGAAATCGTGCCATCGCCGCCGATCGACAGGCTGGTGTGTTCGGGTATCGTGATCGGGCCGCCTTCGCCCAGCACGGGCCGGCCATTGATGGTCAGCGCGCCCGTTTCATCGAGATCCATGGCGCCGGCGCGCGTGTAGGCTTCGCCGTTTTGCCACTGCACCGCGAGAAAGCCGGGGCCCGTGACGGCCACGTCGAGTTCGCGTCCCGTTTCCTTGATGGCGCCCGTGCGCGTGCCGATGGCGCTCGACTGCGTCTGCGTCATGTGGCGGTCGTCGTAGCCATAGCCGTTTTGCAACGGCTGGGCAGTGGACACCTCGAGGTTGGCGCGAAAGCCACCCGTCTCGATGTTGGCCAGGTTGTTGGCGTGTACCTGCTGTGCCCGCAGGGCACGGTCGGCCCCGCTCATGGCGGTATAAATCAGCGCATCCATTGCTCTTTACCTTTGCGTGGTGGCGATTACAACGCTTGCATCAGCGATTGCAGCATGGCGTTCTCGGTCGAGATGACCTTCGAGTTCGCCTGGTAGTTACGCTGCGACGTCATCAGGCCCACCAGTTCGGAGGTGATGTCGACGTTCGACTGTTCCAGCGAGCTCGTCACCAGTTTGCCGGCCATGCCGACGCCCGGGCGGTCATAGATGGCGGTGCCGGAGGTGGTCGAGGCGACCCAGCTGGTATCGTTGACGGCCGTCAGCGCGCCTTCGTCGGGGAAGGTGGCCAGGGCGATCACGCCGATGCTTTGCTTCTGGCCGTTCGTGTATTTCGCCACGACGGAGCCGTCATCGGCCAGTTCCACGCCCGTGTAGGTGCCCGAGGCATAGCCGTCGGCGCGGTCGGTCGAGGTAGTCGATTCGCCCGCGAACTGGGTCGTGCCCGTGTAGTCGATGGCGATCGACAGCTGCGCGGCGCCGGTCGGCGTGCCCAGCGCCAGCGTGACCGGCGCGGTCATCGTCAGCTTGCCGGAGGTGTTGAAGGCCATGTTCGTCACCGGCCCTACACCGACGTTGTCCAGGGTGTAGTGCACGTCGACGCCCGCTGCCGTCTTGACGAAGTACTGGCCCAGCGAGTGCTTGGCGCCCAGCGAATCGTAGATGATCGAGGACTTGGCGCTGTTGTAGCTCAGTTCGTTGGTCTTGTCGAAGGGGACGGCCTTGATGGGCCATTCGGACGACATGTTGGCGGCATACGCCAGCTTGGTCGACGCCTCGGCGGGAATCTGGCCCGTCGGAATGAGCATGTCGCCCATGGTGCCCAGCGTGGTGCTGCCCTTGACGGCGGCATAGCCTTGCACCAGGCGGCCGTTCGAGTCGATCAGCTTGCCGTCATTGCTGGCTGAAAAGATGCCGACCCGGCTGTAGCTCATGGTGTTTTGCGCATCGCGCGCGACGAAATAGCCGCGGCCATCGATGGCCGCGTCGAGCGCGCGGCCCGTGTTCAGCACGCCGCCATTGAGCGACATGCTTTGCGTGATCGAGCCGATTTCCGTGCCCGTGGCGCGCGAACCGGCGTACATGGCCGAAAAGTTGGCGCGGCTGCTCTTGAAACCGTAGGTGCCGGCGTTGGCGATATTGTTACTGGTGCTGTTCAACTGCTGGTTGATGGACTGGATACCGGACAGGGCGATGTCGAAACTCATGTTGACTTCCTTTAGTGAAGGACGAGATTAGTGTGCAGGGAGCGAAGGGGCGGGCGGATCAGGCCGTCTTGCCGTTAAAGCCGGTGATCGCGCCAGGGTTGACTTCGCCCAGGTTCGACACGCTCAGTATCATGCTGCCGCCGGACGACAGGCGCACGCTGTTGAGTTTGCCTGCGATGTCGACCGATGGCTTTTCGGTGCCGCTGGTGCTGACCTTCATGCTGTAGGTGCCAGCAGGCAAGCCCAAGGCCACGGGATCGATGGTGAACGGCACCGTGCTCGGCGCTTTGGCGCCCAGTTCGATCTTGTATTCCTTGTCGTCCAGCCCTTTCAGGGTGACGGTGGTCTTGGTGGTGCTGGCGGCCAGCGCGATGGTGCCGCTGACCTTGCTCTTGTCGAGCTGCACCGTCTCGCTGTTGACCATGACTTCCGAGCCCACTTGCGCGCCCAGGGCCAGCACTTGCATCGATTGCAGCACGCTGGCATTGGCGCTGGTCAGCGCCGACAGGTTTTGCATCGCTTCCGTTTGCGCCTGCTGCGTCAATTGATTGACGAACTGGCTCGGATCGGTCGGTGCCAGGGGATCCTGGTTCTTGATCTGCGCGACCAGCAATTTGGTGAACATATCCTGGGTGGCATTGCTTTGCGACTTGACGGCATTGCTGCCGCTGTTGCTGCCGCTGGTGTTGTTGTTTGTAAAGAGATTGGTTTCCATGGATTATGCTTCACCTAATTTGAGGAGCGATTGCTGCATCGACTTGATGCGGCCCAGAACTTCGACATTGGTTTCAAAGGCGCGCGACGCCGACATCATGTCGGTCATCTCGGCCACCTGATTGACGTTGGGGTAGAACACCATGCCGTCGGCATTGGCCATCGGGTGGCCTGGCTCATACACTTTGCGCAGCGGCTCGTCGCTTTGCACCACGTCGAGGACCTGTACCCGTCCACCGGCGCCGCTGGCGCCTGGGCCGTCCATCACGGCCGCAAACACGGGTTTGCGCGCGCGGTAGGTTTCGCCTTCGGAACCGGCAACGGAATCGGCATTGGCCAGGTTGCTGGCGATGGTATTGAGGCGCACGGTTTGCGCCGCCATCGCCGAACCGGCGATCTTGGAAATATCCTGGAAGCTCATGCTGATCCTTATTGTCCGGAAATGGCCTTGGACAGACCCTTCAGTTTCATGTTGACGAAAGTCAGGCTGGTCTGGAAGTCGGTGGCATTCTGCGAGAACGCCGCCTGCTCGACGCCGATTTCGACGGTGTTGCCGTCGCGGCTAGGGTGGTAGGGGACACGGTACAGGGCGCTGGCATCGTCATCGGTCGACAGCAGGCCGGCCTCGTTGTCCTGCAACTGCTGCAGGGCGCTGCCGAAATCCATGTCCATGGCCTGGAAGCCGGGCGTGTTTTCATTGGCGATGTTGGCGGCCAGTACGCGTGTACGGTCGGCACGCAGCGCGAGTGCATCGGCGTGCACGCCCAGCGCATCCTTGAAATTAATCCCCATGGTCATCCTTTGTGTTGAATTCGTTCGTGCTTTTTGCGGTTCGGGCTAGAAAACAGGTAGTGCAGAGGTAAAATCCCAGCCAGGTCATGTTGACGCATGGTAAGGTCATGCCGCTTCAGTATCTTTGATTAAGGTTAGCAATGATTTACTTTGAGAACTATTCCGTGATGTGGAACAAGGCGCAATGTCGTCACCTACTGTTGCCAAGCCTATTTTTACTGACCAGCCTATATAGTAGTGCAGGACGCGCAGAATTGCCAGCCGACAATATATTTTCGCGTGTGGAACAATTGGCGCGGGAGCAATTAACACGGCAAGCAGCCTTGGCGGGGCTGCTGGAACCGCAGTTCCAAGTGACCGTGGTAAAAAGCACGCGCCCCGTGCCGGCGTGCGCGGCGCCCGTCGCGCTGGAAACGGCGGACAGCCGTTCGGCGCAGCGCATGCGCTTTGTGGCGGTGTGTCCTGGAAGCAACGGTTGGCGCTATGAAATGCTGGCGCGCGGCAGCATCACGGCCCAGGTGGCCGTCACCACCGTCCCCGTCACGGCGAATACGCCGTTGCAAGCGGGCGACGTGACCCTGGCGCGGCGCGACGTGACGATGGTGCCCGACAGTATTGCTTCCTTGCCCGGCGCCGTCGGTCTGTCGAGCCGGCGCAGCTTGCGTGCCGGCGAAGTGTTGCGAGAGGGACAACTGGCATCACCCGTGTTGATCAAGCGGGGCAGTGCGGTGAATATCGTGGCGCGCAAGGAGCAGGTGGAAGTGAGCATGGCCGGCGAGGCGATGGATCCGGGCGCGCTGGGCGAGGTGATTCGCGTGCGCAACGCCACCAGCGGCACGGTGATACGTGCCAGGGTGGTCGATGCGGGCGTCGTGGAACCGGCCGATATTCCCGGCCGTTAAGGAGTATCAGTCTGCGGCGGCCGTGCGCTGCAGACGTGTCGCCAGCTGCGTCAGCTTGGCGGCGTAGTTGGGATCGGTGGCGTAGCCGCCGCGCGCCAGGCCTTGCGCGAACGCGCCCGCGTCGGCACCCGTGTTCAGGGCGGCGCGGTAGCGCGGGTTGTCGAGCAATACCTGCGCATAGTCGCGGAAGGCGCTGGCCTGGTCCGGGTAGCTGCGGAAACGCTCGGTTTTCTTCAGGGCCGTGCCGCTGCCGGCCTCGTATTCCGTGGTGACATTGCTGGCCACGTCGCCCTGCCATTTGCCGCCGGCCTTGATGCCGAACAGATTATTCGTGTCCGCACCCGTGCCCTGGCGCAGCGGACGCTGGCCCCAGCCCGATTCCAGCGCCGCGTGGGCGGCGACGATTTCCGGCGCCACGCCCAGGCGGGCGCCCGTTTCTTGCGTCCATGGCTTGATCGAGGCGAGGAATTGCTGCTGCGTTTCGCCGATCTCGCCGCCCTGGCTGATGCTGCCCAGCACATTGACGGGCTGGCTTTGCTCCAGGTAGGCGCGGCCTTGCGGGTTCAGGCTGGTGGCGTTGCCGCCGCCCTGTTCGATGAAGCGGGCCACTTCGCCCTGTACTTGCCGGAACACGCTGCTGAAGTTGCCGCTGGAGCCCGTGGCGTCGGTGGCGCGCATATTGCTCTGCACGGCGGATGTGGCTGCCGTCGATGGCGTTGCCGCCGTGGCGCGGGTGGTCAGGAAATCAGCCTGGCGCATAGGTATCTTCCTCGCCATGCAGCACGCGCTGCATGATGCTGTACTGCTCTGTTAATAAATCGCTGTTGCGGGTATTCAGGCGTTTGCATTCAAGCACCATCTGCTCGAGCGCGGCCCAGTCGCGCTCGGCGGTGGTGCGCGCGCTTTCTTGCAACAACGCAAACAATTGTGGCATATCGCCTTGCGGGCCCAGCAGGGCAGTGACGAGGCTGACGCGTTGGCGGCGGCGCGCATCGAGCGGCTCGACGGCGGCGATGACTTGCTCGGCCAGTAACGTCAGCTGCGCGCTCTGGTGGTGCAGGGTGGCCTGGAATTGCTCTTCCAATAAGGTGTGCAGGGCGGCATAGCCGGCGCGGTCGTCCGCCATGCCTTGCAGTACGCGGTGCATGGCTTCCTGGCGCGTGATGCCCTTGCGTGGCGCGGTCACGATTCGCCGCCGTGGAAACGCTGGATCAGGCCTGCCAGTTTCGACGGATCGAACGGCAATTCGCCCTTGGCCAGCGCATCGCGCAGCATGGCCACACGCTCATGGTCGATTTCGGGCATGGCGCGCAGGGCGGCCATGGCCGGTTGCAGCACGGCCGATTGCAGTTCCGCTCCGGCCGAGGAGCCGCCCATGGCGCCAGCGGCACCCGCGTTCTCGGCGATCGCCTCGGCTGGCGCGACGGCGCTGCTGCGTACGGCAGCGCCGGTATTGCCGGAGGAGATTTTCATACGTTGTCCCTTGCCCTTAATTTGCATGCTCATCCCGCTCCTTCTTGGCGGGCAGGCCCAGTTTCTCGCGCAGGCGCTGCAAGGTGCCCGAGTCCGGTTCGCCCACTTGCAACTCTTCGCCCTGCGCCTTTTGTCCGGCCATGCCGAACATGGCGGCGATGCTGTCAGCCTGGCCACGCGTCAATATTAACAGTTCGATGCGGCGGTTGATGCCGGCGCTGGCATTTTTCACGTCCAGCGGCGCGCGGTCGGCCATGCCGACTACTTGCAGTACGCTGTCAGGACTCATGCTGCCGATCAACAATTGCGCGCGCGCCGACATGGCGCGGTTGGCCGACAGGGTCCAGTTCGAAAAGCCTTCATAGCCGGTATTGGCGTATTGCATCGAATCGGTGTGGCCGACGATCAGCATCTGGTTTTCCATCTGGGCAAACACGGGGCCCATCTGGCGCAGCAGCTTGCGGAAACGGTCGGTTGGCACGGCGCTGCCGCGCACGAACATGCCTTGCTTGTCCGTATCGTGCAGCATGACGCGCAAGCCGTACGGCGTGATCACCGACTGCAGGTTGCTCTTCAATCCCGCTTCGTCGCTGAGCTTGTCGAGCGCACGCGACAGGGACAGCAAGTCTTCCGGCGACTGGTAGCTGACCTTGGTCTGATTCGGCGGGGCGGAGCCAGCCTTGCCGTCCTGCATCTGCTTGCCTTCCGTGCGCGTGTCGCCCGTGCCCTTGCGGGGCATGGGGAAGCGCTCGATCAGGCTGCCGCGCGGGCCGCCTTTCTGTTCCGGCATGACGCCCTGGCCTTCGCCCTGGCGGCTGCCTGCCGAAGCATCCATCATGATTTCCTTCATCGCCTGCTGCTCGCGCGCGGCCATCAGCCACAGCACGAGGAAGAGCGACAGCAGGGCCAGGCAAAAGTCGGCGAACGCTACTTTCCAGGCGCCGCCATGGCCATCGTCGTCGTGCTTGCGTCCCGCACGCTTGATGATGGCCTGTTCATGTTTCTCATGCGGCTTTAGCACGGCGGCCTCCCCGGCCTTGGCCTTGCTCTTGTTCGGCGCCGCCATCTTCCAGCGCATTGATCCAGCTTTCCAGCTGGGCGAAGCTCGGCTTGATGTTCAGCTGCACCAGACGCCGGCCCGCATCGATGGCCAGCAGCGGCGGCTTGCCCGCCACGTGCGTGACCAGCACGACCTTCACACATTCCATGGTCGAGCCTTCCTCGCCCACCAATTGCTTCATCATGTTGCACATCGGATCGAGCACGCCGTAGCAAAAGAAGATGCCGATGAAGGTACCGACCATGGCGGCGCCCACTTTTTCGGAAATTTCCGCCGCATCGGCGCCGTCGGCCACGGAATTCATGGCCATCACGATGCCGAGAACGGCGGCCAGAATACCGAAACCGGGCATGGCTTCGGCGATCTTGTGCAAGGATTTCGACGGTTGCAGCAATTCGTCGTGGATGGCTTCCAGTTCCTGCTCCAGCACGCCTTCGAGTTCGTGCGCGTTGATCTTGCCCATCGCCATCAAGCGGAAGTTGTCGACGATGAAGGCCAGCAGCTTTGGCTCTTCCAGCACCAGCGGATAGCGCTGGAACAGGGCGCTTTCGCGCGGCGCCTCGACGTGGGCGTCGAGCGCCTTCAGGCCGCCGGCGGCCGTTTGCAGCAGTTCATACATCAGCAGCAGCAACTGGCGCTGGAATTCCGAGCCTTGCTTCTTGTGCGTGACGATCTTGCGCATCTGGTGCAGCATTTCACCGAGTACATGCTTGGGGTTGCCCAGCACCAGGGCGCCGACGGCGGCGCCGATGATGATGATCAACTCGACCGGTTGCCAGATCGCGTGGACGGTGCCGCCCATCAGGGCGAAGCCTCCGAATACACACCCCATCACGATTAAGATACCGATAATTACCATGTCAACTGCCTTTCTGCGTCATTGTGCTGCGTCAATTTGATGGGTGTTGCTGAAACTAGTGCTGAAACTTATGCGTCTTGCAGCATGGCTTTCATCTTGCCCAGCGCCGTCTTGTTGAGCTGGCAGACGCGGGCGTCGCTCAGGTCCAGCACGGCGGCAATTTCTTTGTAGCTCAGTTCGAATTCGTAATACATCTGGATTACGCGCTGCTCGCGTTCGTCCAGCGTGCGCAGCGCCTGTTCCAGGCTGCGCCGCACCATCAATTGCTCTTCCGGGCTCGGGGCGCTGTCCGCTTGCCCCAGGCTTTCCTGCAGCACTTCGTCAAAACTGGCGATCAGCTCGGCGTTTTCTGCCAGCTGGTATTCCTGGAAGGCTTCCGGCGTCAGTTTCAGGGCGGCCATGATTTCCGCGTCCAGCGGCTCGCGCCCCAGGCGCCGGGTCAGGGCGCGCACGCTGTCGCGCAGGCGGTGGCTTTCCTGGCGCACGGCGCGCGGACGCCAGTCCTGGCGCCGCAGTTCATCGAGGATGGCGCCGCGGATGCGCAGGCTGGCATAGCTGCCGAACGACTGGTCCGGTACGCCGTAGCGGCGCAAGGCTTCGAGCAAGCCCATCAGGCCAATCTGTTCCATGTCGTCGCGGTCGATGGCGCCCGACACCTGCGAATTGAGCTGGCGCACGATGCGTTTCACCAGCGGGGAGTACGCCACCAGATGTTGTTGCTCTTCAGCAACGCTGAGCACGGCCGCGCAAGCGCTGGCGGCGGCATATTCGCCGGCGCCATACGCTTCCTGGTATTGCTCTACATAGGCCAAGGGATCTCCCACTAGGTCGGCTGGCGTGTCGGCTTATTCAATGATCAGCTTGCCGACCATGACTTCGGTGAACGGCTTTTCCATCTGCTCGCGTTCATAGCTGACATTGAAGGCCTTGTTGATCTGCTCGGCAAATTGCTCCACCGTCATGGTCTGCGCCTTGTCCATCGGAAAGCTCGACAGGGTGCTGACGGCGATCGAGCGCATCAGCGGCAAGTGGTCCTTGGTCAGCTTTTCCTTTTCCTCGGTGGTGGCGATCACCAGGTCGGCCGACAGGTAATGCGTTTCACCTTCGCCGGGGCCGCGGCGCAGCATCACGATGACCTTGTCCAGCGTGATGAACTTGCGCGCCTTCTTGCCTGTGGCGGGCGGCGGGGCTTTCGCTTCGGCCACCTCGGCATGGCCGGCAACCGGCTTGGCCAGATACCACATGGCGCCGCCAGCCGCGCCGGCGGCCAGGACGGCCACGGCGACAAAGCCGCCTATCAGTTTCATTTTCATATTCATCAGGCAGTTTCTCGCTCATGCATGGCGTAAGTGGTACCGGCTGTGCTGCCGTCGGACAGGGCGCGGCCCGGCTCGGCATCATCGTTCTGGCGGCCCGGTTGACGCTGGCCGCGCGCATCGCCTTCGGCAAACGCCTGGGCGGCCGGGCTGCGCGGGGTGGCGCTGATATTCACGGCCACGTCGGTGTACTGGCGCTGCGCCAGGTCGCTGCGCATGGTTTCGCCGATGCCTTGCAGCTGGCGCAACACTTCCGAGTTCGACGCCGTGACGTTCACCTGCAGCGCGCCGGCTGTGTGGCGGATGGAAATTTCAATGCGGCCCAGCATCGGCGGGTCGAGGCGGATCGTCGCGTGTTCGCTGTTGCGGCCGAGTTGCGTCTGCAGGCGTTCGCCCAGCGCTTCGCGCAGCGGTTCCTGCCATTGCTGGGCAGGGCCGCTGAGCTTGATGGTGTCGCCGGCCGGGGCTGGCGTAGCCGTATTGCCGACCGCGCCCGTCAGGCCCAGGTTGGGCGTGGCTGGCGCAGGCGTCGCGGCGCCACGTTCGCCCTCGCGCGCGGCAGGGGCCGCTGCGGCGGTCACCGGAGCGGCTTGCTGCAGCAGCGATTCGAACGGCTGTGCCGGTGCATTGCCTTTGGCGGCGGTCGCCGGGATGGCCGCTGCCAGCGGCTCGCGCGTATCGCGGCCTGCCGGCTGCGCCGCTCCCTGTGCGGTGAGGGTGATTGCCGCCGGGTGCAGGCTGATGTTGAGTGCAGGGTTGGCTTGCGCCACATTCGCCTGCGCTTGTGTCTGCGCTTGCGCGGCGGCGCGTGCCTCGGCTGCGGCCGCGTCCGTTGGCGGCAGCAGCGTCACCGGCAAGCCGATGACGGGCGCGGCCATGGCTGGCAGGCTGTTGTCGACCTGGCTGTCGCTGTCGCTATCCTTGGAGGGCGCGGGCGCGGGCGTGCCCGCATCGGCCGTTTCCACGGCGGTCACGTCGAGCACCTGCGCAAACAGGGGCAGGGCGGAGGGCGCGGCGCCAGTGCTGCCGTAGCCTGGCGTGCCGGGCAAGGCAGCGGCCTGTGCCGACGCTGGCGCCGGTGCGGATGCCGCAGTGGCGGCCGGTGCCGGAGCGGCCGGCGCCTTGTTGAAGTTCATGATCATGCTTGATTCCCGTCCGAGTCGTATTCGCCGAGCGCGGCGTAGGCGACCCAACCTTCCTTATTTGCCTGTAATGCACCCAGGTGTTGACCCAGGCGTTCTTTTTCCTCAGAGCAAATTTTAACCGCTTGCGCGTGAATTTTGCGCAATTGCAACAATTCTGTTTGTTCCAGCGCATTCCATGCGCCCCGTTCAGCCAGCAGCGGGATGTTTTTCGCCAGGCTGGCCGAGAGTTTTCCCATCGCTTCCCAGTCCGGCTGCGCGATCGCCGCGCTCAATTGCCGGCTCAGCTGCTGCAGCGCAGCGCGCCTAGGCATTGTTGGCCTGGACGCCCACCCAGCCGCGCTTGATGGTGGTCATCAAGGTCGTCACCTCATCGATCAGGGTCGGGTCGAGCTTGATGCCGGCCGTGTACAGGCGCGCCACGCAATAGTCGTACAGGCGCGCCAGGTTGACGACCACTTCGCCGCCATTGTCGAAATCGAGCGAGCTCGACAGACCGTTGATGATCTGCGTGCATTTATCCAGGCTGACGGCCTTTTGTTCGTAGCGTTTGCCCACGATATGCCCGCGCGCGCGCGCCAGTTCTTCCAGCAGGCCGTCCGTCAGCACCAGTACCAGCTCGACCGGTGTGGCGCGGGCGGTCTGGGCATCCAGGTTGACGGCGTGGTAGTTGCCGTAAGCTTCATTGTTTAACATTATTGTATTCTCGCTATGTTAACTGTGGCGGCGCGGCAGGCACGCTCGCCTTAGGATTTATTGTTGCTGAACATGGCATCGAACATATCGGACGTCTTGCTCATTTGTTCCTGCATGACTTGCAGGCGCGTAAATTGATCGAGGAAACGTTTGTATGCCGTGTCATATTGGGCCGTGAGGCGCTCGCCGCTCTTGACCAGGCTTTTCTGCAGCTTCTCCGTGGCGGCCTGGCGCAGGGTGATCTGGCCCTTGGTGATATTGCTCCACTGGCCCAGTACCTTGTCCAGGCTACCGAGCACGCCGGCAGGGGCGGACAGGCTGTTGTTGCCAAAAAGCTTGTCGAGGCCCGTCGGGTTGTCGGCCAGTTTGGCCGTCAGCTTGGCGGTGTTGAGGCTGATTGTGCCGTCGCGCTGGGCCGTAATGCCGTAGGACACCAGCGATACGCCATTGACGTTCAGGCGCAGTGCATCGCCCATGCTGCTGCGCAGGGCATTCAGGCCGGAATCATGGGCGAAGATGCCCGCGCTAATCCCCTTTTCCGGGTTGCCGGGACTGGCCAGGCCATCCATCAGGCTTTTCAGCTTGTTGTAGGCATCGACGAATGCCTGCACGTTGGCGGCGGTGCCGCTGCTGTCCGTGGCCACAGTCAAGGTCACGGGCGCTTCGGCGGCACTCATGGCGCGGGTGAAGGTGATTTTCACATCCTGCACGTTGGTGAAGGTATTCGATGCTTGCGTGATGGCCGTGCCGCCGGGTTTGCCGCCCAGCCAGACGGTGGCGTCGTCAGCCTTGACGACTTCCTTGATGTTGGCCGGAGCGATCAGCGCGCCTTTCAGCGCGATATTGTCGACGCCGCTGGCGTCGAGCGTGGCGGCGTTTGCGATGCCCGTCGCATTCGACGTCAGTACCAGTTGCGCCTGGTTGTTGATGGTCACGATGGACGCGGTGACGCGCGAATTGTTCTTGCTGTTGCCATTGATGGCGGCAGCGATTTCCTGCGGTGTCAGTGTGCCGTTGCCATCCTTGTCGGCGGCGGCCAGGTCGATGTCGAGCGTGTTGTCGCCCACGCCATCGCCAATTTTGACTTTCAGCGTACCCGTGCCATCGGCCGTGTTGACGCTGCTCAGGCCGCCATACGACATCTGGCTGGCCGTGGCCAGTTTCTCAACGAAAAAGGAATAGGTGCCCGGCGTCGCATTGATGCCGGCCGTGGCAGAGCCGTAGCCAGCGGCCGGGAAGGTGGCGGACTGGCTCAGCACCGATTTGCTGCTGGTCATGCTCGACATGGCGCTCTGGAAGGCCGAGATGGCCGACTTCAGATTGCCCAGCGCCGTGCTGGTGTTGCTGGCCAGCGTGTTCTGTGCCTGCAGGGCTGCCTTTTGCGCAGCGACAGCCTTGGTCGCCAGTTTTTCAGACGTTGGGATCGGATCGTATTGCGGTGCGGTAATTACGTTTGCCATGCCAGACTCCTGAATAAAGGGATATACCGGTACAAGGCGACCCCCATTCCCGTTTTGTGAAGTTTTCCTGAAAGAAACTTACACAAACCTCATTTTACCTGCCCGCGGAACCAGAATTGCGTCGCCAGCTCGTCTTGCCGCTTGGCATCAACTCGGTGTTGCTCATTTGCAACATGCTTTTGTTTTTGCGTCAGCACCTGGTCCAGCACTTCGCGCTTGGCCCAGGCCGTATTCAGGGCGCGTTGCGACACGGCCATGTTGGCTTCGTGCAGGTGCAAATCGGTACGGTGCTGGTCGGCCATCTGCATGACTGCCTGCTTGAAGTTGCCGCAGTTGACGGACAGGGCCAGGGGCAGGGCGCCGCTGGGGCCGCTATCCGTGTACAGGCCCGTCAGGCGCTCCAGGTTTTTCTGGTAGCGCTCGCGCACGGCCGTCTGCGCCGCCATTTCACCTTGCAGGCGTTCCACTTCGGTGCTGCGCAGGCCGACCAGGGTGGTCAGGTTGCGGATGGTATGCGCGTCGCTCACGTATGCTCCTAGGCCATGATCTGTTCAAGTTGTTCGATGCACGGCCCCATCGGCGCCTCTTCCTTGGTGCCCTGGCACAGGAAGGCTTCGATGGGCGCGTGCAACTGCACGGCGCGGTCGGTGATCGGGTCGGCGCCGGGCACGTAGGCGCCCAGCGGGATCAGGTCGCGCACGCGCGCATGGCGCGCCATCGACGCTTTCAGCGCGCGCGCCGCCTGCATGTGGGGCAGCGTGATCACCTGCGCCATGCAGCGGCTGATCGAGGCGGCGATGTCGATGGCGGGGTAGTGGCCCCGCTCGGCCAGTTCGCGCGTGAGCACGATGTGGCCGTCGAGAATCGCGCGCGCCGTGTCGACCACGGGGTCCTGCTGGTCGTCGCCTTCGGCCAGCACCGTGTAGATGGCGCTCATGCTGCCTTCCGGGTGGGCGCCATTGCCGGCGCTTTCCACCAGTTGCGGCAAGTTTGAAAAGACGGACGGCGGATAGCCGCGCGTGGCCGGCGGCTCGCCCAGGGCCAGCGCCACTTCGCGCAAGGCCATCGCATAGCGCGTCAGCGAATCGACCAGCAGCAGCACGTGCTTGCCCTGGTCGCGGTAATGCGCGGCGATCGAATGGCACAGTTCGGTGGCCATGATGCGCATCAAGGGCGATTCATCGGCCGGCGCGATCACCAGCACGGCCTTCTTGAGACCTTCGGCGCCGAGCGACTTTTCCACGAATTCGCGCACTTCGCGGCCGCGTTCGCCGATCAGGCCGACGACGACGACATCGGCCACCGTCTGGCGCGTGATCAGGCCCAGCAGCACGCTCTTGCCGACGCCGGAACCGGCCATCAGGCCCACGCGCTGGCCCTTGCCCAGGGTCAGCATGCTGTTGATGGCGCGCACGCCCACGTCCAGCGGCTCGATCACCGGTTGTTTCTTCAGGGGATTGATTTTTGGCGGCGTGACTTCCAGCGTGTGTTCGCCACCGAGGCGGCCCAGGTCGTCGATCGGCTCGCCCAGGCCATTGACCATGCGGCCCAGCCATGACGGGCCGATCTGCAGGCTGGCCTTGTCGGGCAGGGGCAATACGCGCGCGCCGGTGGTCAGACCGGTGGCTTTCTTGAACGGCATCAGGTAGGACAGTTTTTCGCGAAAGCCGACGACTTGCGCATCGAGCCACTCGCCGCTCACAGTTTCAATTTGACAACGCTGGCCCGTGTGCAGGCGGCAGCCGGCGCTTTCCAGCAGCAGGCCGGACGCGCCGACCAGGCGGCCGGTCGGCGTCGCGACCGGGATATCGCCGATCTCGAAACTGCGCAGCGTGTCGGCGATCATGCAGGCGCGCCCTGGTCCGCGTGTTCGGCGGCCAGCGCCAGGTGGCTGCTGACTTGCTCCATGCAGGCCGACAGGCGCTGATGGCAGCCCGCGTCGACTTCATTGTCGCCCGCCTTGATGCGGCATTCGCCCGCGTCGAGGCGCGCGTCGGCGATCAGGTTCCAGCGCTTGGCGCGCTTCGGATCGAGTTCGCTGATGCGTTTCAATTCTTCCGGATTGAGGAAGACGTCGATTTCCTCGCGCGTGGGCGGCATCGAGGCCAGGGTCTCGTCGACCAGGGCCAGCAATTGCACCGGCTGCAACGCCAGTTCCGCGCGGATCACCTGGCGCGCCACCTTGGCCACCAGGTCGACCACTTCCTTGCGCTGCGCTTCGCGGTAATCGGCGCGCACTTTTTTCAGGTCGCGCAGGATGGCGTCGACGGGGCGCGCCAGGCGGTCCAGCGCCACCAGGGTTTCATTGCGGCCTTCTTCGCGGCCCTGCGCCATGCCGTCGTTGCGTCCGGTGTCGTAGCCGTCCTGCTGGCCTTGCACCAGGCCCACTTCGTAGCCGTCGCGCTGGCCCTGCTCGAAGCCTTCCGAGACGGACGCCTGCCACTGGCCATCCGTGTCCTCGTTGGAGGCACGCTGGCCGGCGGCGATGAATTGCGACAGGGGAGGGAAGCGATACGAGCGGAAGTGTTTCATTCGATCACCGCTTCGGCAAACAGTTGTACTTCGATCTCGCCTGCATCGGCGAGGCCCTTGACGGTGGCCATGATTTCCTGGCGCGTCTGTTCGATGCGCGACAGCGGCACGGGGCCGGAACGGCGCATCATGTCTTCGAAGCTCTGTGCCTGGCGGCGCGGCATGGTTTTCAGCACGGCGTCGCGGATCGACGGTTCCGCGCCCTTCAGTGCAATCGCCCACTGTTCCATCGGCACGTCTTCCAGGATGCGCGTGAGCGTGACATCGCTCTGCGTGGCCAGGATCAGGAAGTCGTACATGCTCAGTTCGATTTCGGAAACGACGTCCGGGTCGTGCGCGCGCAGCAGTTCGACCAGCGCGGCGCGGTTGCCCGGCATGCGGTTGAGAATCTCTGCCGCCTGGCGGATGCCTTCCACGCTGGTGCTTTGCGTGTCGAGCGTGCCCAGGCAGCGGCCCACCAGTTCGTCGAGCTCGACCAGCAGGTCGCGGTCGATCTCGTCCAGGCGCGCCAGGTTCAGCAAGACCAGGTCGCGGCCTTCGACGGGCAGGGCA
Source organism: Janthinobacterium sp. BJB401 (assembly GCF_013372745.1). Lineage (NCBI taxonomy): Bacteria > Pseudomonadati > Pseudomonadota > Betaproteobacteria > Burkholderiales > Oxalobacteraceae > Janthinobacterium > Janthinobacterium sp. BJB401. Next base: position 76,960 of record NZ_JABXFH010000012.1, read on the forward strand.
TCGAGGATCTGGCCGGCCAGCGCGGGTGGCAAAAAGGCCAGGAACACGGCCTGCATCTGCACGTGTTCGTTGACGATGTATTCGGCCAGCCATTTTGGCGAGGCCCACTGCAGGCGCGCCATTTTGGGGCGGATGGCGTCGCCGTAAATGTTGTTCAGCACGCTATTTGCGATATCGCTGCCCAGCGCCATGTCCAGCGAACGCTTCAGGTAGCTGCGCGAGGCGCCATGCACGCCGCTTTGCTGGCGGTAGTCGTCGAAGAAGGTCTGCATCGCCGTTTTCACGGATTCGACCTTGATGCCGCTCATGCGCGACATCACTTGCGTGACTTCCAGCAATTCTTCGCGCGACAGGCAGCGCAGCACGTTGGCGGCCTGTTCTTCGCCGATGCTCAGCAGCACGATGGCCGCCTGTTCCACGGGATTCAGGCTGGCACTTTCGTACTCGGCGCCGTCGGAGGGATTATTGTTGTTGAGTTCGGCCATTTTTCTGCATCCATTGTTTGACGACTTCGGCGACACGCTCGGGTTCTTTTTCAGCCAGCACTTTCAGGTGGTCGACCATCACGTCGACCGCCGAGCCTGGTGGCGGCAAGTCATAGTTTTCCAGCAGCGGCACGACCGGCATGTTGCCGCCGGCGGACTCGCCTTCGAGCGCCAGCGGGCTGCCATTCACGCCCAGGGCTGGCGCGCCGGCAACGGCCGCGCCATTCGCGCCAGCGGCGCTGCTGCCGGCCAGGGCCATGGCCGGATCGATCTGCTTGAGCGCTGGCGGCGCCAGGCGCGTGGTCAGCAGACGCAGCAGCGGACGCAGGATCAGGAAGTAGCCGAGGATGGCGCCCAGCGCGTACAGCAGCCAGCTGCTGAAATCGACGACGGTGTCGCGCTCCTCCCACCACTGCGCCACGGGCGGCTTGGCCGGGAAGGCCAGCGCCGTCAGGCTCAGGCTGTCGCCGCGCTGGGCATTGATGCCCAGGCCGCTGCTCAGCATTTTTTCGATATTGCCCAGTTCGGCAGGGGTCCAGCCGGTTTTCGGATTCGGTGCGGCGGCGCTGTTGAGGACCACGGCGACGCTGAGTTTTTCCAGGCGGCCGCGGCTGCGCTTGATCTGCGTGATGCTGCGGTCGTAGGCGTACTGGCGCGTGGTGGCGTTCTTGCGGGCCGTGCCGTCGTCGGACGGCTTCGGTGCGCCATCGGCAGGCGCGGCGCCGGCGGCGTCTGCCGGTGCCGGCACGGCGGCCGCTGGCGGACGGTTCGACAGGCTGCCGGGAATGCCGGCCACGGTGCGGTTGCGTTCCTGCTCTTCGCGCATGGCTTCGCTCGTCACTTTCGGGGCTTCGCCGTATTTTTCCAGGGTTTCGTCCACGCGGTCGTTGTTCACGGCGGCCGTCACGCTGAGCTTGAAGTTGTCTTCGCCGATGACGGGACCGAGCAAGCCCGTGACGTTGCGGCGGATTTCATCCTGAAAACGTTTCGCGCCTTCATTGCCGGCGGCCGAGGCGTCGAATCCGTCCGTCAGGTCGACGTGCGCGGACAGCAGGTTGCCGCCCTGGTCGACCAGGCTCACGCGCGTGGGCGCCAGGCTGGCGACGCTGCCGGCCACCATGTTGATGACGGCGGCGATCTGTTCCGGCGCCAGGGTGCGGCCCGGTTTCAGCGCCACGACGATGGAGGCGGACGATTTGTCGCCGTCGCTGGCGACAAACGACGTCGATTTCGCAATCGACAGATGGACGCGCGCCGAAGCGATCGCGTCCATCGTCATGATGCTTTGCGCCAGCTCGCCTTCCAGGCCGCGGCGGAAGCGCACGTCCTGCACGAATTGCGACACGCCCAGCGGGTCGTTCTTGTCCATCAGCTCCAGGCCGGCCGGCAGCTGCGCCGTCACGCCTTTCGAGGCGAGCAGCATGCGCACCTTGCCCAGCATGGCGTCGGGCACCAGCACCTGGCCGCTGTCCGGATGCAGGCGGTAGGGGATGTGCTCGGCGTCCAGGGTGGCCATCATGTCCGTCACGGCCACTTTTTCGCGCGCGCCAAACACCGGCTTGTAGTTGGCCTGGTCGCGCCAGGCATACATGGTCACCATGGCGGTGATGCCGATGGCCAGCACGACGATGGGAACCAGGTTTTTCAGCAGGGCGGGCGGGATGGCGGGCTGGGCGCCAAGGCGCCAGCGCGCAAATGCGGACTTCATGGGGGTAATCACTTGGGATAACTTTCGCTGGGAGGCTGGGCGTGGTTCAGGACGTGAAGATTACAGAGGCAGTTTGATGAGTTCGTCGACGGCGCCCATGACCTTGTTGCGCACTTGCATCAACATGGAGAAGGACAGGCTCGCTTCCTGGCTGGCCAGCATGGCGCCGACCATGTCGTCGCTCTTGCCGCTGTCGACGTCGCTCATTTTCTGCGCCGCCATGCGGTCGTCGCCGTTGACCTTGCCAATGGCGTCTTTCATGCTTTGCGCAAAGGAGAAGCCCGATTGTTCCGGGGCGCCGAATTGGGCGGCAGGCGCGATGCTGGCGCCCAGGGCGCGTGCGTCGTTGCTCAGTGCTGCCAGATCGGCCTTGATCAGACCTGCGAGTTCGTTGCTCATCGTGCCCTCTACTTTCAATATGCGGTGACGTATCAATCAGAAATTACTGGTGTTGCCATTCCGGCAGGCATTTCATTGAATACCATCGCGCCCGGCCCGAATGACAGGGCCCATCAGTTTTATCAGTTGCCACACCATCCGCTCAAGCAGATTCAAACAAACCCGGCAGCCCCGCGCCGATATGATTTACATGGCCATGACAACTAATAATTATCTGATAAAAGTTTCTTCTGGTGGCAATAAGGAAACTGAAAACTGCCATAAAAACCGGAATCAGGTAAGCGGAATGGCGCACTGCAAATCACTATTTTCTCGCTATAAGCTTACCTCGCGGCAACTATAAAGTAAAGAGAGGATTGCCTCAAGGAATATTGATACATGGCAATATTTAGCTTTTTCATGTATTGTTCAGCACCGTAGTCATCTAGCATGCGATACGATGCGCAATCGTTTGCTTGCGGACCAGTACCCTGGGTCAAGATGATGCTGTATTTAATTTCGGGCGATCCGTATAATTTGTTCTGCCACCGCAATACCGACATGACCACTACATGACAATCCTTACCAAGACAGATCAAACTGTGCGCCATCAAGTCCTCGATTCCTGTCTGCTTGGACGTCCTGTCCATTTGCTGCATGTATTCGGCGCCCAGCTGCGCGACGACCTGGCCGTGGCCCTGCGCCAGCCGATGAGCCGTCGCTACTGGGGCAATTTCCAGATCGACGCCGTCACCTTGTCGCGCGTGGAAAACGAGGACAGCGTGAACCGCTGGCTGAGTTTTTCCACGCCGGCCAGCCAGACGGGCTTTGCCCTCGAGCGGCAGATACTCTTGAGCGTGCTGAACTATCGCTATGGTAGTGCCGGCGCCAAGGGCGCGTTGCCCGATCCGGCGCAGGTGCGCGTGACGGCCACGGAAGAGCGCCTCGCTGTGGTGCTGGGACAACAGTTGGTCAACAGTTTGATTTCCCGCGTCCACAAGAATCTGCAAACTCTGGGCAAAAGCAGCGACATCGACACCAGTGCCGAGGTCGCCGTGCAGTCGGGCGTGCATCCGGTGCGCGGCAGCTGGATCGTCACCGTGGCGCTCAGCGACGTCGAGGCGGGGCAGAGCGGCCAGTTCTGGTTCTCGCTGGACAAGCGCCTGATGGCCGACGTGCTGCGCGGCTTGCTGCCCGAGCGCGCGCAAGCGAAGAAAGCCCTGCGCGGCAGCGTGCGTCCGCTCGCGTCGCGCCTGCAAGTGACCCTGGAAGGCCGCCTCGTCAGCAAACAGGTGCAACTGGGCGCCTTGTTCGACCTGCGCGTGGGCGACGTGATTCCCGTCAGCCTCAGCCGTACCGACGTCATGCTCGACGACTCCCGTTTATTTACAGCTGCTGTTTCCGAACACAAGGGCAAGCTCTGTTTAACCTCCTTTGAAGATGTCGAATAATATGAATATGACCGATACCAACCAGAGCGAAACCCTGCTGGAAGACCTGGGCGATGACATGATCATCGAGCAGGGCGATGTGTCCGACGTGGCCAGCGGCCGCGCGCGGCGCGACATTCCGCAGATGATGCGCAAGATTCCCGTCACCCTGACCCTGGAAGTGGGCTCGGCCCGCATCTCGCTGGAAGAGTTGATGGCCATCGGCCCGGAAAGCGTGATCGAACTCGACATGCTGGCCGGCGAACCGCTGGTGATCAAGGTCAACGGCACGCCGATCGGCCGTGCCGAAGTGGTGGTGGCCGGCGAGAACTATGGCCTGAAAGTCATCGACCTCGACGGCCTCAATCTCGACCTGATGACAGCATGAAGCTGGCGGTACCCGGTTTGAGCCGGCGCCGCGGCGCGCTGGCTGCCGCGCTGGCTGTTCCCGTCCTGATGCTGTGCTGCGCCACCGCTGGCGCGCAGGATTTATTGGCCGGCGTGGTGCCGGGCGCGAAGACCGACCTGTCGGTCAAGATGCAGATCCTCGTCGTCATGACCCTGCTCGGGCTGCTGCCCGTGATGGTCATGATGATGACCAGCTTTACCCGCTTCGTCATCGTGCTGTCCCTGCTGCGCCAGGCCCTGGGCCTGCAGCAGGGCTTGCCCAACCGCATCGTCACCGGCATCGCCCTGATCCTCACCTTGCTGGTCATGCGCCCCATCGGCGACCAGGTGTGGAAGGAAGCGTTCGTGCCTTACGACCGCGACCAGATCGGCATGCAGGAAGCCCTGAAGATCGCCGAAGTGCCGATTTCGCGCTTCATGCTGGCCCAGACGAGCAAGGCGGCGCTGGCGCAGATCGCCCACCTGGCAGGCGAACCGGCAAGCATGCGCCCGCAAGACCACAGTTTCACGGTCAAGCTGGCCGCGTTCGTGCTGTCCGAACTCAAGACGGCGTTCCAGATCGGCTGCATGCTGTTCATCCCGTTCCTCATCATCGATCTGGTGGTGGCGTCCGTGCTGATGGCCATGGGCATGATGATGCTCTCGCCGCTTGTCATTTCGCTGCCGTTCAAGCTGCTGCTGTTCGTGCTCGTCGACGGCTGGACCCTGACCGTCAACACCCTAGTTACCAGCATACAGGGCTATTGACCGATGTTTACCCCTGAAGTCGCCGTCGACCTGATCATCGAAGCATTGCATGTCGTCATGCTGCTGGTGGTGATCCTGGTCGTGCCGGGTTTGCTCATGGGCCTGCTGGTCGCGCTGGTGCAGGCGGCCACCTCGATCAATGAACAGACCATGAGTTTCCTGCCGCGCCTGCTGGTCACCCTGCTGGCCCTGATCCTGGCCGGACGCTGGATGGCCGGTTATCTGATGGATTATTGCGTGTCCATCTTTCAGCGCGCCGCCACCCTGGTCGGATAGCGCCGCGCGCCATGGATCAGATTTTCAATCAGGTGCTGCCGTTTCTGCTGGCCGTGTGGTGGCCGTTCTGCCGCATCCTGGCCATGCTCAGCGCCTCGCCCGTGATCGGCGACGCCATGGTGCCCGTGCCCGTGCGGGTGCTGCTGTCGCTGGTGCTGGCGATCCTGATGCTGCCCGTGATGCAGGCCTCGGGCGTGTCGCAGGACTTGCTGAAGATTGATCCGTTTTCGCTGCACGCCCTCGTCGCCACTCTGGAGCAGGCCATCATCGGCTTCGTCCTGGGCCTGGCCTTCCACTTCGCCATGTCCGTCATGTCGGTGCTCGGCTACCTGGTGTCGAGCCAGGTCGGCTTTTCCATGGCCGTCATGAACGACCCGCTCAACGGCACCTCGTCGGACGTGATCACGGGGATGCTCACCATCATGTGCATGATCGTGTTTTTCGCCATCGACGGCCACCTCGTGCTGACGGGCGTGATCGGCGCCAGCTTCACGGCCTGGCCAGTGGGGCAGGGCTACGGGCCGCTGCTGCTGCAGACGGTGGCGTACAACGTGGCGTGGATTTTCGCCGCCGCCATGCTGCTGGCCTTGCCCATCGTCTTTTCCACCATGGTGGTGCAACTGGGTTTCGGCTTCCTGAACCGCGTGGCGCCGTCGCTGAACCTGTTTTCGCTGGGCTTTTCCATGATCACCGTGTTCGGCCTGCTGATGGTGGGGCAGATCGTGCGCTTTATCCCGGAGCACTACATCGCCATGACGAACCGGGTGCTCGACATGATCGCCGAACAGATGCGGGTGGCCCATGGATAGCGCACGTACCAACAAGCTACTGCGCAGTCCACTTCCGGGCATCCGTTGCTCGCTGTACCTCCGTACAGCTGCGCTACTCAACCCGGCATTGAACTTGCTCGCTACGCTTGTAGGGCACGTGCGGAAAGGGGTGGCGCATGGCGGATAGCAGCACGGGCGACAAAACCGAAAAGGCGTCACAGCAAAAGCTGAAGAAGTCGCGCCAGGAAGGGCAGGTGGTGCGTTCGCGCGACCTGTCGACGGCGCTGGGCATCCTGATCAGCATGAAGGTTTTCATTTACCTGTTGCCGGGCTATCTGCTGAGCTTTCGCGAGCTGTTCGCCATGGCTTTCATGCCGCTCGACAGCAAGGGTGCGCTGGAAAATGCCATGTCGATGGCGTTTACGACGTCGGTGGGCCTGCTGATCAAGATGATCGTGCCGCTGTTCTGCGTGCCCCTGTTCGTCGTGCTCGGCTCCCTGATTCCCGGCGGCTGGGTCATCAGCTCGAAGAACTGGATGCCGAAGATGGAGCGCCTGAGCCCGGCCAAGAATCTGGGCCGTCTGTTTGCGCCCAAGCATGCTTTTGAATTCGGCTTGTCGATCGCCAAGGCCGCCGTGCTGGGCATGGTGCTGGTGCATGTGAGCCGCTCCAGCCTGGTGCAATACGTGGACTTGCAACACCGGCCCCTGCAGCAGGCCATGCTCGATGGCTCGGCGCTGATGCTCGACGGCCTGATGGCGCTCATTTCCGTCTTCGTCCTGTTTGCCATCATCGACGTGCCGGCGCAGGCGTTTTTCTTTGCCCGCAACCAGCGCATGAGCAAGCAGGATGTCAAGGAAGAGCATAAAAGCAGCGAAGGGCGGCCCGAAGTGCGCCAGCGCATCCGTCAGTTGCAGCAGCAGATCGGCCGGCGCAGCGTGCGCAAGACCGTGCCCGACGCCGACGTGGTGATCGTCAACCCCGAGCATTACGCCGTCGCACTGAAGTATGACCAGGACCGCGCCGAGGCGCCGTTCGTCGTTGCCAAGGGCGTCGACGAGATGGCGCTGTATATCCGGCAAGTGGCGAAGGAACACAATATCGAAACGCTGGAGTTGCCGCCGCTGGCGCGCGCCATCTACAACACCAGCCAGGTGCAGCAGCAGATTCCCGTGCAGCTGTACCAGGCCGTGTCGCAGGTGCTTAACTACATCCTGCAATTGAAAGCATTCCGGTCCGGGCAGCGTGCCGCCCAGCCCGTATTACCCACCGAGATGGCCGTGCCATCTCATCTGAGCGAGGTAGTCCCTTCATGAATTTCCTGAACCGCGTGGTTGCTGAAATGCGCCGCCACAAGTTCGCCACGCCGCTGTTCCTGCTGGTGATCCTGGCAATGATCATCCTGCCGCTGCCGCCGGTGCTGCTCGATATCTTGTTCACTTTCAATATCGTGCTGGCACTGATCGTCATCCTCGTCAGCGTGTCGGCCAAGCGGCCGCTCGATTTCTCCGTCTTCCCGACGGTGATCCTGGCCACCACCATGCTCAGGCTGACCCTGAACGTGGCGTCGACGCGCGTGGTGCTGTTGCACGGCCATACGGGCGCGGATGCGGCCGGTAAGGTGATCGAGGCGTTTGGTAACGTGGTGATCGGCGGCAACTTCGTCGTCGGTATCGTGGTCTTCGTGATCTTGATGATCATCAACTTCGCCGTCGTCACCAAGGGCGCCGAGCGTATATCCGAGGTGTCGGCGCGCTTTACCCTCGACGCCTTGCCGGGCAAGCAGATGGCGATTGACGCCGACCTGAACGCCGGCCTGATCAATCAGGAAAAAGCCCAGATCCGCCGCAAGGACGTGGCTGCCGAAGCGGATTTCTATGGCGCCATGGACGGCGCGTCGAAGTTCGTGCGCGGCGACGCCGTCGCCAGTATCCTGATTTTGATCATCAATATGGTCGGCGGCGTGGCCATCGGCTCGCTGATGCACGACCTGTCGTTCGGCGATGCCTTCCGTCAATACGCACTGCTGACCATCGGTGATGGCCTGGTGGCGCAGATTCCGGCGCTGCTGCTGTCGGCCGCGGCCGCCATCCTGGTCACCCGCATCAGCGATTCGGGCGATTTCGAACAGCAAGTGGCAGGCCAGGTGCTGACCTCGCCAACGGTGATCTACAGCGCGGCCGGCATGATGGTGGCGCTGGCCCTGATTCCAGGCATGCCATGGTTTATGTTCATGACCTTTGCCGGCGTGCTGGCGTTTGTCGCCTGGCGATTGACCAAGCGCGTGAAGGGGCCCGATGCGGCCGGCATGGCGGCCATCGAGGCGGCCTTGCGCGACGAGCGTCCGGCCGAACTGGAGTGGCAGCAACTGCCTGCCGTGCAGCCGCTGATGGTGATGCTCGGCTATAAACTGGTCGGCATGGTGGACAAAACGCAAGGCGAGCCATTGAACAAGCGCGTCAAGGGCGTGCGCCAGAGCCTGTCCGAGGCGATGGGCTTGCTGCTGCCGAATATCGGCGTGCGCGACGACCTGGCCCTGAAGCCGTCGCAATATGCGATCGTGCTGTCGGGCACCGTCGTGGCGCAGGCGGAAGTGCAGGCCGACCGCCTGATGGCGATCCCGTCGCCGAACGTGTATGGCCAGCTGGACGGCATTCCCGGCATCGAGCCGGCCTACGGCATGCCCGTGACGTGGATTGAGCCGAGCGAGAAGGCGCATGCGCTGGGCCTCGGTTACCAGGTCATCGAGGCGCCCAGCGTGATCGCCACGCACTTGTCGAAGATGGTGCGCGAATACTTGCCGGAACTGTTCCGCCACGAAGATGTCTCGAACATGATGGAGCGCCTGACGGCCCTGTCGCCCAAGCTGGCCGGCGCGCTGGACAAGGCGCTGACGCACACGCAGCTGCTGCGCGTGTTCCGCGTCTTGCTGGCGGAAAATGTGTCGCTGAAGGATATCGTGCCCATCGCCACCACCTTGCTCGACAGTTCGGAAACGACCAAGGATCCGATCCTGCTGGCGGCCGAAGTGCGCTGTGCGCTGCGGCGCCAGATCGTCAGCGGCCTGTTCGGCCAGAAGATGGAAATGCAGGCGTTTAACCTGGGCGGCGAGCTGGAAAACATGCTGCTCGGTTCGTTGAACCAGGCGCGCCAGTCCGGCAAGGTGACCCTCGATAATTATCCGATCGATCCGCATCTGCTGTCGCAGCTGCAAGTGAACATGCCGGTGGCGCGCGAGCAGATGAAGCAGCAGGCCACGCCGCCATTGTTGCTGGTGCTGCCGCAGATCCGTCCGCTACTGGCCCGCTACGCGCGCCTGTTCGCGCCGGGCCTGCACGTGCTGTCGTATAACGAAATTCCGGAAAACCGCGAAGTGAGCATCATCGGCACGGTGGGGTAATCGATGGAGTAACAAAAACGGCGCTACGGGCGCCGTTTTTATATTGTATCAATGCTGCTGCATCAATCCTGCTCGTCGATGGGCGGCAGCAATTGCTTCTCTTGCTCTACACCAACAGAGTGTGAACTCGCTTGACTTTACGAATGTAAGACGTACACTGAGTTCGTCTTACATTGCACTTCACTCCAATGGAAATCATGAAATCAAGCACCGAAAAGTCAATGACTGTCCGCCTCCCGGCAGACTTGGCCGGTCAGCTCGAAAAGCTCATGCAGGCCACCGGACGGAACAAGAGCGCTATCACTGTGGCCGCGTTGAGGGATTATGTCGAGGCCGAGGCCTGGCAAATTCAGGACATCGAACAAGGTATTGGGGAAGCGGATCGCGGCGAGTTCGCCAGTGACGGCGAAGTAAATTATTTCTTCGCAAAATATGGCGGTTAAGTGGACCAAAACCGCGCTGGCCAACCTCGTCTCCATCGTGGAGTACATCGAGAAAGATAACGCCGAACGGGCAAAGTCGTTTGCGCTGGAAATCCGGGCAAAGACCAACAGCCTGGCCGAATTTCCAGGCATGGGCCGACCCGGCCGCGTGATTGGCACTCGCGAACTGGTCATCCACCCCAGCTACATCATCCCGTACCGGGTGCGCGGAGACGTGGTGGAGGTCTTGCGGGTTCAACATGTCGCCCGGCGCTGGCCCCGGCGCTTCTAGCCATGGCATATCCCGCGTTTCAATCCTGCTCGTCGATGGCCGGCAGCAGGTCTTGCCCGGCCGGCTCCATCTGGAGCAGCAACACTTCTTCAGCCATGTCGCCGTAATCATAGCCCAGCGGCGCCGCCACTTCCTTCGAGACGATGATTTCGTCCTCCGGCTCGGCGGCGGGCGCCTCTGCCGGCGCCTCGGGATCGGCTGCCGCTTCCGCTTCCGGCCGCGTCAGCAGCAGGGCCACTTCGGCCATGGCGCGGAACAGGGCCAGCGACAGCGACGCGGCGCCCGCCTGCATCGGGTAATTGCCGTGCACGCGCTGCGCATGCAGCTGGCGGTTCAGGCGGCAGCGCACCACGCGCAGGCCGGTGCGCCGCACGGCGTCGGCGATCTCGGGCAGGGCCAGGCGCAAATGGCGCAATGCCGCTTCCTCGTCGGCAGCCAGTTCCAGCAGCACGCCGTCGCCTGACGGCTCCATCTGGATCACGACCCGGCCGATGCCGATGATGATCAGTTCGACGCGCAGCGCCACCTTGCCGCGCCGCCTCGGTGTTGCTTCTTCGTCTTCGTCGCTGGCCAGCACGCGCAGCAGCAGGCGCTGGCCGCCCCAGCCATACACGGCAAAGCGCCACGCTTCGCTGTCGACCGTCAACGGCGGACGGGCGCCTTCGCGCAGCAGGGCCGGTTGCTGCTCGGCCATGAACAGATTGCCCGGCACGTGCTGGCCGCGCGCCTGCTCCTGCAGCGCCGCATATTGCTCGCCATAGGTCTTGACCATCACGCGCCACGAGGCGGCCAGTTGCGCCGCGTCGGGCGGTTGCCAGACCAGCTGGCGCGTGAAGAACAGCTGATTGACCTGCATGGCGCTACTGTCGCGCGGCATGGCGCCGCCCGTGCCGTCGGCATTCGGCTTGATGAGGGACGCCAGGCTGTCTTGCCCCTTCTGTTGCAGCTGGGCGGGCAGGGTGCCGGCATCGGGGGCGGGCGCCATGTAGGGACCGATGGGCACCAGCGGCTGGACCACGCCCGGCACCATCGGCGTAGCCGGGCTGACGTCGAAGCGCTGGGTAATCAGGGGAACCGGGTTGCCCGATGAAATGCGGTCTATCGCCATGCCACTGTGTCCAGATGAAAGTCTATAAAAGCCGGTGAATCAGGCGGTATCAGCCATCATGGCTGCAACAGCGACAGTATCATTTTCTGCATGCTCTGGCTTTGCTTGAGCATCGCCGTGCTGGCCTGCATCAGCATTTGCGCCGACACCATGTTGGCGCTTTCCGCCGCGTAATCGACATCCATGATGCGGCCGATGGCGGCCTTGGTGTTGGTGACCATGTTGGCCAGGTTGTTGTGCACGTGGTCGAGGCGGTTGGCCGCCGCGCCCAAAGCAGAGCGCACGCCGCCGACCTGGTCGAGCGCCGCCGCCAGCTGGTCGATCATGCTGTTGGCGCTCGCATTCGTGCCGATCTCGCTGCCGGTCGTGCCGGTGGCGGCAAAGTTAGCGGAAATGGCTTTCAGTATCGTGTCCAGGCTGCCCATCTTGCCCGACACGTCGAAGCCCATGGTTTCGCTGCTGCTGGCGCCGATCTGGAAGGTCATCGCCTCCGACAGCGTACCCTTGCCGGCAGCACCGTTGCCCAGCAGCAGGCTGCCGCCGTAGGAAGTGTTGGTCAGGATGTTGTACAGCTCGAGCCCCAGCGCATCGTACTCGGACTGCATGGCGTCGCGGTCGGTCTGGTTGGACGAGGCGTCGGCCGCCTGCGTGGCCAGGTCTTTCATGCGTACCAGCATGTCGGTGACTTCGCCAAACGCGCCTTCGGCCGTCTGCAGCATCGAGGTGCTGTTCTGCGTATTGCGCATGGCCACTGTCATGCCGCTGACCTGGGCGCTGAGCCGCGTGGCGATTTGCAGGCCCGCAGCGTCGTCCATGGCCGAGTTGATGCGAAAGCCGGTGGAGAGGCGCATCATCGACGTCGACAGCCGGCTTTGCGCACTGGCTGCGGCGCTTTGGGCGTACATTGCGGCGATATTGGTGTGAATGCTCAGCACGTGGCGGCTCCGGTGGGCGGTGAGGGTGAGTCGGGTCTACCTTGTATAGGCGACTGCGGCGCCAGCATTGTTAAATCGAAAGGCAATATAGTCAAATAAATACGTTTTGCGCATAAAAAAAGCCAGACCGCGGTCTGGCTTGGCGTTGCTGGCCGCAGGCGGCCAGGCAAAGATTATTGCAGCAAGGACATGACCATCGAGGACATGCTGTTGCTTTGTTTCAGCATCGCGGTGCCGGCTTGCAGCAGCATTTGCGACGATGTCATGTTCGAGCTTTCGGTGGCGAAATCGACGTCCATGATGCGGCCGGTAGCGGCCTTGGTGTTGGTCGAGATGTTCGACAAGTTGCTGTTGATGTGGTCGAGGCGGTTGGCGGCGGCGCCCAGTGCCGAACGCACGATGCCGACGTTGTCGATGGCCGCGGCCAGCTTGTCGATGGTGGTGTTGGCCGTGCCGGCTGCGGTCAGCTCGGTGCCGACGCCAGCGGAAGTCGCCTTGAAGTTGTTGGCCGACAGCGCCACCAGCTTGGTGTTCAGAGCGCCCATGTCAGTCGAGACGTTGATGCTCATTTTTTCCGTCGAGCTGGCGCCGATCTGGAACGTCATGGCATCCGACAGCGTGCCGTTGCCGGCGGTGCCGTTGCCCAGCAGGGTCTGACCACCATAGGTGGTGTTGGTCATGACGTTGTACAGTTCCAGGCCCAGCGCGTCAAATTCGGCTTGCATGGCGGTCTTGTCCTGGCCGTTCGACGAAGCATCGGCCGCTTGCGTAGCCAGATCCTTCATGCGTACCAGCATGTTGGTCACTTCGCCAAACGCGCCTTCGGCTGTTTGCAGCATCGAGGTGCTGTTTTGGGTGTTGCTCATGGCGACGGTCATGCCGCTGGTCTGCGCTTTCAGACGCGTGGCGATCTGCAGGCCGGCGGCGTCGTCCATGGCCGAGTTGATGCGGTAGCCGGTGGACAAGCGTGTCATCGAGGTCGACAGTTGCGATTGGGTCTTGGCGATCGAGTTCTGTGCAGACAGCGATGCGTTGTTGGTGTGAAGGCTCAGCATATGGTAACTCCTGTGGTGAATGCATTGCAGGACGGTGGTATTTTTCGTCCTCAAGCAAGACAGGCGACCGCGTTCCAGTAAATGTTAAATGCTGCGTGGAAATTATTTAATAGGATGCGATGGGCGTAAAAAAGCCAGACGCGCGGTCTGGCTTTCTTGCTGGCCGGTACCAGCGAGTAATGCGGATAAAAATTATTGCAGCAAGGACATTACCATCGAGGACATGCTGTTGCTTTGTTTCAGCATCGCGGTGCCGGCTTGCAGCAACATTTGCGACGACGTCATGTTCGAGCTTTCGGTAGCGAAGTCAACGTCCATGATGCGGCCGGTCGCGGCTTTGGTGTTGGTGGCGATGTTCGACAGATTGCTGTTGATGTGGTCGAGGCGGTTGGCGGCGGCGCCCAGTGCTGAACGCACGACACCGACGTCGTTGATGGCCGTAGCCAGCAAATCGATGGTGGTGTTGGCGGTGGTGGTCAGTTCCGACGCGCCGGTCGATCCCGCTGCGGCGAAGTTCTTCGTCGCGGCCAGCAGCGATGCCGACAGGTCAACCATGTTTTGCTTGACGTCGATCGACATTTTTTCCGTCGAGCTCGCGCCGATCTGGAAGGTCATGGCAGCCGACAGCGTGCCGGTGGTGCCCGTGCCGTTACCCATCAGCAAGCTGCCGCCGAAGGTGGTGTTGGTCATGACGTTGTACAGTTCCTGGCCCAGGGCGTTGTACTCTGCCTGCATGGCGGTCTTGTCTTGTGCGTTCGACGAAGCATCGGCGGCTTGCGTGGCCAGATCCTTCATGCGCACCAGCATGTTGGTGACTTCGCCAAACGCGCCTTCGGCCGTTTGCAGCATCGAGGTGCTGTTTTGTGTGTTGCTCATGGCAACGGTCATGCCGCTGGTCTGGGCTTTCAGGCGCGTGGCGATCTGCAGGCCGGCTGCGTCATCCATGGCCGAGTTGATGCGGTAGCCGGTGCTCAGGCGTGTCATCGAGGTCGACAGTTGCGATTGGGTTTTGGCAATCGAGTTCTGTGCGGACAGCGACGCGTTATTGGTGTGAAGGCTCAGCATGGTGTTGCTCCTGTAAGGTGAATTCGTCGAGGGGCAACGTTTCTTGCCCTCAATAGTACAAGACGACCAGATCTGCCAGCTTATTAAATGCTGTATGGAAATTTTTCATAATCGCGTATGGCCATGAAAAAAGCCCCGGCAATCGCTTGCCGGGGCTCGTCGTGAGGTGCAGTCGATTATTGCAGCAGGGACATGACCATCGAGGACATGCTGTTGCTTTGTTTTAGCATCGCGGTGCCGGCTTGCAGCAGCATTTGCGACGACGTCATGTTCGAGCTTTCGGTGGCGAAGTCAACGTCCATGATGCGGCCGGTAGCGGCCTTGGTGTTGGTGGCGATGTTCGACAGGTTGCTGTTGATGTGGTCCAGGCGGTTGGCGGCGGCGCCCAGAGCCGAGCGCACGGTGCCAACTTTGTCGATGGCGGTGGTCAGGTTGCCGATGGCGGCGTTGGCCGCTGCCGTCAATTCCGTACCAGCGGCGCCGGCGGTGGAGAAGCTGGCCGAAACGGCTTTCAGGGCAGCTGCCAGGCCGGTCATGCCGGCGGTGACGTCGATCGACATTTTTTCCGTCGAGCTCGCGCCGATCTGGAAGGTCATGGCCGACGACAGCGTGCCGGTGGTGCCCGTGCCATTGCCCAGCAGCAAGCTGCCGCCGAAGGTGGTGTTGGTCATGACGTTGGCCAGTTCCGAACCCAGGGCATCGAATTCAGCCTGCATGGCCTTTTTGTCGTCCGTGTTCGACGAGGCATCGGCAGCTTGCGTGGCCAGGTCTTTCATGCGGATCAGCATGTTGGTCACTTCGCCAAACGCGCCTTCGGCCGTTTGCAGCATCGAGGTGCTGTTCTGCGTGTTGCTCATGGCAACGGTCATGCCGCTGGTCTGGGCTTTCAGGCGCGTGGCGATCTGCAGACCGGCTGCGTCATCCATGGCCGAATTGATGCGGTAGCCGGTGCTCAGGCGGGTCATCGAGGTGGACAGTTGCGATTGTGTTTTAGCAATCGAATTTTGCGCGGACAGCGACGCATTGTTGGTATGCAGGCTCAGCATTGGAAAAACTCCTAATAAGTATGTTCGGTCGGGAGCCGCGAACCATCGCGCTCTCCCTAGTACAAGACGACCATGCCGCGACGTTTATTAAATGCCATGTGGAAATTTTTTATATGGATGTTGCTGGATGAAAAAAGCCCCGGCAATCGCTTGCCGGGGCTGGTCGTGAAGCGCAGTCGATTATTGCAGCAGGGACATGACCATCGAGGACATGCTGTTGCTTTGTTTCAGCATTGCGGTGCCGGCTTGCAGCAGCATTTGCGACGACGTCATGTTCGAGCTTTCGGTAGCGAAATCGACGTCCATGATGCGGCCGGTTGCAGCCTTGGTGTTGGTCGAGATGTTCGACAGGTTGCTGTTGATGTGGTCCAGACGGTTGGCGGCGGCGCCCAGTGCCGAGCGCACGGTGCCGACGTTGTCGATGGCATCGGCCAGCGTCTTGATCATGGCGTTGGCGGTGGTGCCCGAGGAGATCTCGGCGCCGGCGGTCGTCGTGGCAACCGACGAGAACTTGGCCGACACGGCTTTCAGCGCCGTGTTCAGGGTCGACATGCCGCCCGAGACGTCGATCGACATTTTTTCCGTCGAGCTTGCGCCGATCTGGAACGTCATCGTCGTCGACAGGGTCGGCGAACCGGCGGTGCCGGCGCCGTCGCCCAGCAGCTTGCTGCCGCCGAACGTGGTGTTGCTCATGATGTTGTACAGTTCTTGGCCCAGGGCGTCGAACTCTGCCTGCATTGCTTTCTGGTCATCCGTGTTCGACGAAGCATCGGCAGCTTGCGTGGCCAGATCCTTCATGCGCACCAGCATGTTGGTCACTTCGCCAAACGCGCCTTCGGCCGTTTGCAGCATCGAGGTGCTGTTTTGCGTGTTGCTCATGGCAACGGTCATGCCGCTGGTCTGGGCTTTCAGGCGTGTGGCGATCTGCAGGCCTGCGGCGTCGTCCATAGCCGAATTGATGCGGTAGCCGGTGCTCAGGCGGGTCATCGAGGTCGACAATTGCGATTGCGTTTTTGCAATCGAGTTTTGTGCGGACAGCGACGCGTTGTTGGTATGCAAACTCAGCATGGGAAAACTCCTAATAGGGTAAATTCGGCCGGGAGCTGCAAAGTTGCGCTCTCCATCACTACAGGACGACCATTAGCGCTTCTTTATTAAATGCTTTCTGGAAATATTTATGTGGCAGGGCACAATCATGCCGCGTCCGCTTGCGTGTCCAGTTCAATCTCGAAGCTGGCCGCTGCCTTGCCCTCGCACCAGCGGTGCCACATGGCACGCATGGCGCCTTCGAAGCCGGCGGCGATGACTTCCGAGCGGCCCATGGCCGAATTTTCAATCAGTTGGCGCAAATTGCTGCGGATGTTGGCCAGCAGCGACGGATCGTTGGCGATATACGTGCCCTTGGCCACGAAATCATCGGTGTCGCGCGCGATGAAGGCGTTCAGGCCCATGTGGCTGAGGGCGCACGCCGTGACCCTGCCCGGCAAGGTGTTGCCCGGAATGGTCAGCGTGGGCACGCCCATCCACAGGGCATGCATGGTGGTGGTGCCGCCCGTATACGGGAAGGTGTCGAGACACAGGTCGACTTTGTGATGCAAATGCAAATATTCCTCGGTCGAGGTGCGCGGATGGAATTCGAGGCGCTCGCGCGCGATGCCCTCGCTGGCGAACCAGTCGATATAAGTGTCGAAGGTGCCGCTTTTCGGCATGGCACCCATCAGCATGCGTGCGGTGGGTACGGCGCGCAGCAGTTGCGCCCAGGCGGCGATCACTTCGCGGCTGAGTTTGTTCGGCCGGTTGAAGCTGCCGAAGGTCATGTAGCCGTTCTGCAACGCGGGCAGGGCATTCACGGGTGGCGACATCGCGGACGGCAGGAACGGCGCGGCAGCCGGCAGATAGGCGATGGCTTCGCTGAACTGCTTTTCCATCTCGCCAGGCGGCAAGTAAAAGCGGTCGCACAGGAAGTAATCGATGGCTTGCAGGCCCGTGGTGCCAGGGTAGCCCATCCAGCTTGCCTGCACAGGTGCCGGTTTGTGGGCAAAGGCCAGCAAGCGGTTAATGCCGGTATGGCCCGACAGGTCGATCAGGATATCTATTTCGTCGTTTTCAATCTGCGCCGCCAGCTCGGTATTGCTGAGGTGATTCACTGGGCGCCAATGGTGCAGCAGTTCGCGGATGCGCGCGGTGCAGTCATCCTCGAGCACATTGGTGTAATAACCATACATCACGACACGCGGTGAGGAGCTCAGGTGATGGAAGATGGGCAGGACAAAATTGGCCACCGCGTGGTTATTGAAGTCACCCGAGACAAAGCCCACCTTGAGCACCCGCTCCGGATCACGGTCATTGCGATGTTGCGGCCAGCTGGCGCGCAGCGGCGTTTCGAATAGGTCGGCAAATTTCTGGTGTTCCGCAAACAGCATGGCCGGATCGGGGTAATCCAGGTGCGTCAGGCAAAACAGCAGGTTGCTGTACACGGGGGCGCATTGCGGATCGATGGCCAGGGCGGCCCGGCAACTGGCGATGGCTTCCTGCAGCATGCCTTTTTCGCACAAGGTGGCGCCCAGGCTGGCATGCGCCTCCAGATAGGCAGGCTTGAGCGCGATCGCCTGGTTGAACGCGGCGATGGCCTCGTCATACTGGCTCAGCATGCGATGCGCGATGCCCATGTTCAGGTGGGCGGCGGCAAAGCCGGGGTCGAGCGCGATCGCCTTGCGGTATTCTTCCAGCGCCTCTTCGTGGTGCTTCTGGTCATGCAGGACGGCACCGATATTGCTATGCACGATAGCATGCCCGGTGTCAAATTCGAGTGCCTTGGCGTACACGAGCAGTGCTTCGTCATAGCATTTGGCTTTTTGCAGGGCGATGCCGAGCCGGTTGTGCAAGTCGGCCGACTGCGGATCCAGCGCCAGCGCCTGGCGTTGGCAATCGACCGCGCCGTCGAAGTCGCGCGCGGCAGTCAGGGCGTCGGCCAGGTGCAGCAGGGTCTTGCCATAAGCGGGGTCCAGCTGCAGCGCCTTGCGATGCATGGCAATGGCTTCGTCCAGGCGTGCCAGCTCCAGCAGAATCAGGCCCAGATTGTTATAGTTGAGGGCATTTTCCGCATCCAGTTCCACCAGGGCCTGGTAGATTTCCAGTGCCTGCGTCTTGCGGTCCAGCGCCAGCAGCGTGCCGCCCAGATTGGTGCAGATGCCGATGTCCGTGGGGTTGCTGTCATGTGCGCGCTGGAAGGCGTCGAGCGCCTCTTCCTGCCGTTCCAGTGCCCTCAGGCACAGTCCCAGGCTATTCTGAAAAGCGGCATTGCCGGCATCGAGGCGGACCGCTGTGGCATGACTGGCCAGGGCGTCATCGAGTTGTTCCAGGTCTTGCAAGGTGGCGCCGAGGTTGCTGTGCGCCATGGCATAGTCCGGCGCCAGCGCGACGGCGTGCCGGTAACTGGCCGCTGCGTCGTCGAGCTGCGCGAGGGCTTGCAGCGCATTGCCCAGGTTGCCATGCATTTCCGCGTCGCCGGGCACGATCTCCAGCGCCTGGCGATAGCTGGCGACGGCGCCTTCCAGGTCGCCCAGCGACTTGAGGGTGTTGCCCAGATTGAAATGCGCCATGGCATACGCCGGATTGATGGCCAGGGCCTGGCGGTATGCGTGCGCCGCCTCGTCCAGTCGTCCCAGCGCCACCAGTGCGCTGCCCAGGTTGCCATGTGCTTCGGCAAAGTCAGGCTGGATTTCCAGTGCCCGCAGATAACAGTCGATGGCTTGGTCGTATTGCCCTGTAGCTTGCCAGGCATTACCCAGATTGCCATGCGCTTCCGCATCGTGCGGTGTGAGCGCCACGGTTTTCTGCAAGGTCGCCAGCGCATCCTTGCCCTGCAGCTGCAAGGCCGTACCCAGAACGCTCCACGCGAACCCCGATTCAGGATAGCTGGCGATCAGGGCGCGCGTGGCGCTCTCCAGTTGCGCGTACTGGCCGGCGTTATACAAGGCAATTACATGCTGCATTTCCTCTGTCGTCGGGGTCTGTGGCAGCTGCGCGACCGCGGCTTTGGCCCTTGCCAGCAATGCCTGTGACTCCGCGTTGTCGAGTCCGCGCTGGATCGCGCTTTCAATGATCTCCAGTCCTTGTACGACTTGCTCCGCCGCCAGCAGGCCATTCGCGTAGGAAATCCAGAACTGGCCCTCGTCCGGATTGACCGATAGTGCCGTGCGCAAATAGGGCAGGGCCGCATCGTGGAAGCCCAGTTGCCCGGCCAGCAGGCCGACATTGTGGTTGGCGATGGCATGGTAGGGCTGCGCCTGGACGATCGACAGATACAACTCCTCGGCCTGCGCATGGCGCCCCGCCTGGTGATGTTCGATAGCGCGCTGCAGCTCAGCGTCGAGGTTCACTGCTTCAGGGGTATGGGTGCTCATGGATGTCGGAGGAAGGTGTGCCAGCGGGAATTGTAACTGCTAGGAATTGAAATGGAGAGTTTCCGTGTGGAATTTTTTTGCCCTATCCGTTTTGCAACAAAACATGAGCAGGGCGCGGCGCTGCCTGGCCTGCTGCTAGCGATGTTGGAATTGCCACTGCATGCGCAAGCGCGGGCCATCCGTTGCCGGCAGGGCAGTAAAGTCATGCCGGCGGTAGAGCGCGATGGCGGCCTGGTTCTCGCTTGCCACTTCCAGCGTGATGCCCCGCAGGTCCAGCTGGCGCGCGTGCGCAAGGCAGGCGGTGAGCATCTGGCTGGCGATGCCCTGGCGGCAAAAATCGCTCAGCACGCTGACGTTGCTGATGTAAGCCGTCCCTGCGGCGGCGTCGTGGTAGACGGCCAGCAAGCCGGCCAGCCGCGTGCCGGACCAGGTTTCGAAGCGCAGCGCGCGCGTCTGCAGCTTGCTGGCGTAATCGGGCAAATTGACGCGTGCACGCAAGTGTGCGAGGAACGCCGCATCGCAGCCGAGAAAATGCGCGACGATCTCTTCTGCCGAGGCGTGCTCGCGGCGCAAGTCGAGTAGCGTGTTCATTGTTCCAGCTTTGCCAGGCCGAAACCATGGCGCCCGAACTGGTTGCCGTTATACAGCAGGTAGACGTTGCCGTCGCACTCGAACACGTGCGGATAGCACTGCATGTCGCTATCCCACTCGCCCTCCGTGCCTTCCAGGCCCGGCTGCTCATCGTTGCGTGTCCAGTTGGCCAGGTCGTCGGACCAGGCGTGGCCGATGCGATAGCCGCGCCCGCTGTTCACGCGGAAATCCGATGATTGCCGGTAGCAGAAGAACATGTGGTGGCGACCGTCAATGGTGATCACTGTGGGCAGTGCCTGGCTTTCATCGGCGCCGAGGCGGTCCGCGATGATCTGGCGCGCTTCTTCCTTGGTCCAGTTGATGCCGTCGCTGGACGTGGCATGGCCGATCTTGTAGGTGCGGTCGGGCGCGCTGTCCTCGCTGTAGCGGCGCCAGCCTGTGCCAAAGATGTACCACATGTGAAAGACGCCGTCGATGTGCTTGACGAAGCCATCGCCGACCAGGCAGGGCTCGTGCAGCGATGGGCCGAGCACGGGGCCGGGACCGATGCGCTCGAACGTCAAGCCATTGTCGTGGCTGATGGCCAGGCCGATGGCTGTATCGACGGAAACAGAAACGCGCCGGTTCCAGCCGCACGTGTAGCCATACACGGCGTCGCCGTGGCGCATGACGCTCATCGGGAAAATGCCATGCTCATCGAAACAGCCCAGGCCGCCAAGGGCGATGACGGGATGCTCGGCAACGCCGATGACCGTGCGCAGGTCCTTGCGCATGTCGACGAAGGAAATGTGGCTCAGGTATTTGCCATTCGCGGGATCGACCGCGCGGGTCGAAAAATAGATGCGCACGAAGTCGTCGAAGACCAGTGCCTGCGGCGACTGCGCAAACTGCTTGCAGTCGTTTGCCAGCACATGCTCGGCGGGATCGAATATGTGGCCAAGTTTTTTCCATTGCATGGCTTTGTTCATGCGTCATGTCCTTTTGATACTGGCTGGCCAAGGTTGGCGCGCCATGGCGATGCCAGCCTTGCCGGCGTCGCGGCGTGAATGTCCCGCGCCTGATGTAGTGAATTGCTTGTCATGCTGATTCCTCTGGCTTCACGCCGTGGGCCGCGTCATGTCGAACTGCTGGCGAATGGCCGCCTGCAAGAACGCCGGCGACGTAAACATCATCACGTCGACAATGGATAACCACGGCACGAATTCGCCCCCGCCCTGCGGGTAGGGGTGCAGGCGCGACTGCAGGAACTCCAGCGCAATGCCCTTGGCGAGGAAATCCGCCTCGCGATACAGTTGCAGGCCGCCAATGGGGTTGATGTAGTGGTCGGCGCCAGTGGCCTGGCACAGGGCCAGCACCTTGTCCTGCCCCTTGAGCGCATGGTCGATGCCGATGTCGGACGAACGCCGCAGGGGCGTGGTGATGCCAAGGTGCGCGCAGGTCTGTACCAGGCTGTGCAGCAGGAAATCAAACAGGTTGACGGCAGGGTGGCGTACGATGGTTTCCAGCAGGGCCATGGTTTCGCGCAGATATGGTGCGCGACGGTACGCCCCCCTGAACTGGTTGAGCAGTTTTTCCGCGTCGAACTGCGGTGAAATCTCGCGCTCGCAGACATCCAGCTGGTCCGAAGCGTTTTTCAGAGGCACACTGAAGAGTGCATCCCCGTCGTTGAGCAGCATGCGATTGCGGTTGATCCAGCCTTTCTTGGTGTATTTGATATTGTCATAGACAATAAACAGGTCCGCCGCCGCGATCAGCTGGAAATAGCCGATGTAGGGCAGGAAATACGGCTGCATGATGGCCACTCTCATATGGCGTGCAGCAGCGCCGTCGGCGCCCCATATTGCGCGATCAGCTCGCTGATGGCGTCGATGTGTGCTGTTTCCAAGGTCGGATACAGCGGCAGGCAAATCACTTGCTCTGCGGCAACGCGAGCTGCTGGCAGGTTCGCCGGCGCTGCCGAAGGCATGCCGCGGTACATGGGGAAGTCACTGATGAGCGGATAGAAATAGCGTCGCGCGTAGATATTGCTCTCGCGCAATTTCTCGAAAAGGGCATCGCGGCTCAGCGGGTAGTCGGGCCTGACGAGTATCGGGAAATACGCGTGGTTGGGGGTGACGTTGGGCGGCGGGCTGATGCAGTCGATGCCGCGCACGTGCGCCAGATTTCTGCGGTAGCGCGCGTCGACTTCCTTGCGCTGTGCAAGCGTCGTATCGATATTCTTGAGCTGCAGCAGGCCGAAGGCGGCATTGATTTCACTCATTTTGCCGTTAATGCCCGGCGCCACGACGGTTGTCTCATCGACAAAGCCAAAATTTTTTAAATGGTCAATACGCTGCTTGGTCTTGGCATCCGGCGAAATGATGGCGCCGCCCTCGAAGGTATTGAAGACCTTAGTGGCGTGAAAGCTCAGTACGGACAGGTCACCATCATTGAGGACGCTGCCTTGCGCGTGCCGGACGCCAAATGCATGGGCCGCGTCGTAGATGACCTTCAGGCCGTAATTGTCCGCGATTTTCTGTATGCGCTGGACGTCGCAAGGGTGGCCGTAGCAGTGCACCGGCATGATGGCGGTGGTCTGCGGCGTAATGGCCGCCTCGATTTTGGCCGGATCCAGATTGAAGGTGTGCGGATCGATATCGACAAATACCGGCTTGATGCCATTCCACAGCAACGAGTGGGCCGTCGCCACGAACGAGTAGGGCGTGGTGATGACTTCGCCGGTGATGCGCAGCGACTGCAAGGCGGTAATCAGGGCCAGCGTGCCGTTGGTAAACAGGCTGATATGTTTGACGCCGAGGTAGTCGCACAGGGCCTGCTCCAGCTGCTGATGGAACGGCCCGCCATTCGTCAGGATCTTGTTTCCCCAGATTTCCTGCAGGTAGGGCAGGAAATCCTCGAGTGGCGGCAGCGCGGGTTGCGTGACATATAGCGGTTTGCTCAGTGCGTCATGCCGCATGGTGGCCTCCGGATGGTGCGGGTAAGTGCCTGGCCAGGCCAGGCATGTTCATATTGGATGCCGCCCGTGCCCATGGGCGTGCAAGCTGTTCAGTTTTGAGGTGCAATGCCGCAGCAGGGGACGCGTTCATGGACGGAAGTGATCGAAAAGAATTAGCAACAGGAATTGTAACTGTTGGAAGTGCTTATGAGAAACTTTCCGGGCAGAATTAATTCGTACATGGTGTTGCGGCGCAAACTGGCTGTTGCAGGAAGGTCAAAGCGCGGCAAATCATGGCATTTCCATATTGCCTGGCGCTCGCGGGCTGGCCGGAAGCCGCGCCTCGATGTCTCCTGAGTAACTGTGCTGTTGCCGCCACGCGCGGTGCCGCAGGGCTGCATATTGCGCCTGATTTCACCTCCGTGCCCAAGGGAATATGCGATAATCTTGTCCGCTGGCAAGATTTTTCTTGCGCGGCTCAACGGTGGCGCAGAGTGGATCTGGCCCTACTTGCGATGGGAGAAGCGAGCGATGTTCAAGTGGGAAAAGCTGGGGAAAATGTTCGATCCCTCGACAGTGAGAGATCGTCCCTGGATGAAAGAGTTTTCCCAGGCGCCATCCGTGGTGGTCATGGACCAGGTGGTGCGCGTGTATTTCGCCTGCCGTCCGCCCCCCGATGCGCAGGGGAATTATGTCAGCCTTTCCGCCTACGCCGATTTTCGGCGCGACAACCTGCTTGAACTGGTCGGCGTCAGCGAGCAGCCTTTGCTGGAATTGGGCGGCCTCGGCACGTTTGACGAATTCGGCGCCTATTTCACGTCGGTGGTGGCGCGCGACGATGACGTGATGGCCTACTACGTAGGTTATACCCGTTGCGAATCGGTACCGTTCACTATCAATATCGGCGCCGCAGTCAGCCGCGATGGCGGCAACACTTTCAGTCGCCTGGGAGCCGGCCCGCTTTTGCCCTGTACCCCGAATGAACCGTTCTTCCTGACGACCCCGCGGGTCCGCAAGTTCGGCGCGCGCTGGCATATGTGGTACAGCGCCGGCAAGCGGTGGGTGGAGACGGGCCGCAGGGCGGAGCCTGTGTATCACATCCGCATGGCTACGTCGGACGACGGGGTGCACTGGGTGAAGGAAGATCGCGACCTGGTCGAGTGCGTGATCGGCGACAACGAATGCCAGGCCTGTCCCGACGTCTTCGAGTTTGGCGGCAAATACCACATGCTGTTCTGTTATCGGGCGCATGAGAATTATCACGGGAAAGACGGCGGCTACAAGCTCGGCTACGCGGTGTCGGACGATCTGCTGCACTGGGAACGCGATGACAGCAAGGCCGGACTGAGCGTGTCCGAAGAGGGCTGGGACTCGGAAATGGTGTGCTTCCCGCACGTGTTTGCCCTGGATGGCGAAATCTACCTGCTTTACTTGGGCAATCAGATGGGACGGCACGGCTTTGGTCTGGCGAGGATGAACATACAATGAATAATTGCGCAGAGGGAGTAGTGAAAATGCAAACAGGTTTGAATGAGGAAAAAACGCTGCTGGAAAATTATGCGGCCAACTACATTACCTCGGATGATTCGAGCCAGCAAAGACTGATGCGCCATCTGGAAATGCGGGTATTCACGCCGTATGTCAACAGGGGACGCGCGCTGGAACTGGGCTGCGAAATCGGCTACATGTCCGAACTGATCGCGCCGCTGGTCGACCAGCTCGACATCGTCGATGCCTCCGAGTTGTTCCTGCAAAGAACGCGGGCGCGCAACATCCCCAACGCGCGCTTTTTCTGTTCCCTGTTCGAGGAATATGTTGCCGAGCAGCCTTACGAGGCCGTGTTCGCCTCGCACGTGCTGGAACATCTGCTGGATGTGCAGCAGGTCTTGAAGCAGGTCAAGGCGCAGATGTCGCCTACCGGACACCTGCTCGTGGCGGTGCCGAATGCACGCGCCATGTCGCGCCAGCTCGCGCGTCACATGGGGCTGATCAACGACCTGTATGAGCTGACGCCGAACGATCTGCGTGGCGGTCATCGCCGGGTCTACGACCGCGTGACATTGAACCGTGAGCTTGAGACTGCCGGTTTCGAGGTGGTGGCGCTGGGCGGGATCTTCTTCAAGCCGCTGGCAGATTTCCAGATGGACAAGATGATTGATTCCGGCATCCTCGGCGAGCCGCAGCTGGAAGGCCTGTATCGCATGGGCAACGAGTATCCCGATATGTGCGCGGATGTGTACGCGATCGCGCGTCCCAAGGCCTAGCCCTGTCTGGATTGGCTATCGATGAATATTGGAAAGGCGGACACTATAAATAAGCGCGTATTGATTTTTCCCGCAGGCATGCCACGCTCGCTGGCCTACCTCGACCAGGCCCTGGCGAACGGCATGGAGGTGGTGGGTTCGTCTTCGCTCGGGCACGACCCTGCGCGCGAGCGTTACTCGCGCTGGGTGCAGCTGCCCTACGTGACCGCGCCGGAATTCGACCAGGCCTTGCGGCAGGCCGTTGCTGCCCATGATATCGGCAGCATCTACACGCCCAATCCCGTCGTCTGGGATTACCTGCAGCGGCGTCTGGAGCGCGACTTCCCGGGTCTGGTGCTGGTCAACAGCGCACCGCTCGCCAGTGAAATGGCGCCGTATGCGCGTGCCCTTGCATTCGGCAAGGCGGTGCTGGCGCAGCCATTCGGGCTGGCGGCCAGCGGCGAGCAGGCGCCGGCGGCCGCTACTCAGATCGCCGCGCTGTTCCGGCATGCCGAAACCATCCCTGGCATGTGCGACCAGGAAAAGATACGTGCCTTGTGCGAAGTTTTCCGCTATTGCCCGGCAGGCGATGTCGTGGAAGTGGGCAGCTGGTGGGGGAAATCCGCCTTCGTGCTCGCTTCGCTGGCGCGTTGCCATGGTACGGGCAAGCTGCTGTGCGTCGATCCGTGGACGAGCGAGCACCTGGTGCAGGCAAACAAGAGCGACCTGATCGATAACGTTGCGTGGGATGCCAGTGAAGCGCTGACCGTCTTCCAGCTCAACCTGTTGCCCTATGCGAATGGCATGGTGAACTATCTGCGCTTGCCCTCGGTGGAGGCGGCGCTCGAATACCGCCAGGATCACGTGGTCGAGACGGAGGCCTTTGGCCGGACCGAGTACAGCGGCAACATCGCCTTGCTGCATATCGATGGCAACCACGGCTACGCCGAAGTGCGGGCCGATATTGCCTCCTGGTGCGATCTGGTCAGACCGGGTGGCTGGATCGTGATGGATGACTATGCATGGGCTTACGGTGACGGACCGCGCCGCGCCACGGATGAATTCCTGTTCCAGCATGCGGCACGCATTTCCTGCGCCTTTTTCTCGGGTGGGGCACTCTTTATCCAGGTAGCAAGCTAGCCTGCGTCTTGCGCCAGCGGTGCCGGCAACGGGGGAGCGGCGGGGCAGGCTCGTCTGGCCAGCCCCGTTGTTGGAACGAATGTCATATTGCCGCTAAAGCAAGCGGCAACAGCCGCCACCCCGGCGGCTGATTGCCAACTTACATATTCGGATAATTCGGCCCGCCGCCGCCTTCCGGTGTCACCCACACGATGTTCTGCGTCGGGTCCTTGATGTCGCAGGTTTTACAGTGCACGCAGTTCTGCGCATTGATCTGCAGGCGTTCGGCGCCGTCGTCGTTCTTCACGAACTCGTACACGCCAGCGGGACAGTAACGCGCTTCCGGACCCGCATACGTGGCCAGGTTGACGTCGACGGGCACGCTGGCGTTCTTCAACGTCAGGTGGATGGGCTGGTCTTCCGCGTGGTTGGTGTTCGAGATGAACACGGACGACATCTTGTCGAAGGTCAGCTTGCCATCGGGTTTCGGATACACGATCTTTTTCGACTGGGCGGCCGGTTTCAGGCATTCGTGGTCGCCGTGCGAGTGGTGCAGCGTCCATGGCGCCTTGCCGCGGAAGATCAGCTGGTCGATGCCCGTCATCAGACTGCCCAGGTACAGGCCCTTCGACAGCCATGGCTTGACGTTGCGCGCCACGTGCAGCTCTTCATGCAGCCACGATTGTTCAAAGGCAACAGGGTAGCTCGTCAGTTCGTCGTGCTGGCGCTGTTCGCCCAGCGCACCGAAGGCCGCGTCCGCCGCCAGCATGCCGCTCTTGATGGCCGCGTGGCTGCCCTTGATGCGGCTCATGTTCAGGAAGCCCGCATCGCAGCCGATCAGCGCGCCGCCGGCAAACACCAGTTTCGGCAACGATTGCAGGCCGCCGGCCGCGATCGCGCGCGCGCCGTAGGAAATACGCTTGCCGCCTTCGAAGAACTTGCGGATTTCCGGATGCGTTTTATAGCGCTGGAATTCCTCGTACGGCGACAAATACGGGTTTTCGTAGTTCAGTCCCACCACGTAGCCGACCATCACCTGGTTGTTTTCCAGGTGGTACAGGAAGGAGCCGCCATAGGTTTTCGTGTCCAGCGGCCAGCCGCTCGAGTGGATCACCAGGCCCGGCTTGTGCTGGGCCGGGTCGATTTCCCACAATTCCTTGATGCCGATACCGTATGACTGGGGATCTTTGCCGGCGTTCAAGTCATACTTGGCCATCAATTGCTTGCCCAGGTGGCCGCGCGCGCCTTCGGCGAACAGGGTGTACTTGGCGTGCAATTCCATGCCCAGCTGGAAGTCGGGACCCGGTTCGCCGTCGCGCTTGACGCCCATGTTGCCGGTCGCCACGCCTTTCACGGAGCCGTCGTCGTTGTAGAGGATTTCCGCGGCAGGGAAGCCCGGGAAGATTTCCACGCCCAGGTTTTCCGCCTGCTGGCCCATCCAGCGCACCACATTGCCCAGCGAGACGATGTAATTGCCGTGGTTTTCAAAGCAGGCCGGCACGGCGAAGCCCGGCGTTTTATACGCTTTCGTTTCGGTCAGGAACAGGATGCGGTCTTCCGTCACTTCCGTGTTCAGGGGCGCGCCCAGTTCTTTCCAGTTCGGAATCAGTTCGGTCAACGCTTTCGGGTCCATGATGGCGCCCGACAGGATATGCGCGCCCAGTTCGCCGCCTTTTTCCAGCACGCAGACGGACACTTCCTGGCTCTTTTCAGCGGCCAGCTGCTTCAGGCGGATCGCCGCGGCCAAGCCTGCGGGGCCACCGCCGACGATCACCACGTCATACTCCATGGTTTCGCGCGGTCCGTACTGTTCAACTAAGTTATTAGGCTGTGTCATGGTCTCGATTGTTAGTAACTAAATAGGTAGCAAGGATAGGGAATAAAGCATCATCGGGGAAATTTAAGCACGAGTGTGCTTGTTTTTGACGAGGATTGCAACTTTGGCGCCATTTTGCGTGACATTGCCCCTCGCCGCAATCTAAATCCGGCCATTTTGTGTAATGATGGCGTTTACTTTTGCTCGAGTGCGCTGCGGGGGAATGTGCCCGATTGCCATAGGCACGGCGTAAAGTGTTGTCTAAAATAAAACAGGAGTAGCTCGTGGGCATAGAAGTCAATTTCGAGGGCAAGATTGCCCTGATTACCGGCGCATCGAGCGGCCTCGGCGCGCGCTTTGCGAAAGTGCTGGCCCAGGCCGGCGCACAGGTCGTGCTGGCGTCGCGCCGCACCGAACGCCTGAAGGAGTTGCGCGCCGAAATCGAAGCGGACGGCGGCGCCGCGCACGTGGTGTCGCTCGACGTGACCGACTTCGCCAGCATCAAGTCGGCCATCGCGCATGCGGAAACGGAAGCGGGTCCCATCGATATCCTCGTCAACAATTCCGGTGTCTCCACCACGCAACGCCTGGTCGACGTCACGCCCGAAGATTACTCGTTCGTGATGGACACCAATCTGCGCGGATCGTTCTTCGTGGCCCAGCAAACGGCCAAGCGCATGATCGCGCGCGCCAAGGGCGACCCGAAGAAACAGCACCGCATCATCAATATCGCCTCGATGGCGGGCTTGCAGGTGCTGCCGCAGATCGGCGTGTACTGCATGAGCAAGGCGGGCATGGTGCACATGACGCGCGCCATGGCCGTAGAGTGGGGAAAATATGGCATCAACACGAACGCCATCTGCCCCGGCTATATTTCCACGGAAATCAATGAAGATTACTTCGCCACCGAGCAGGGCAAGAAGCTGATCGAAATGCTGCCGAATAAACGTCCGGGCAAGCCGGAAGACCTGGACGGCCTGTTGCTGCTGCTGGCGGGCGAGGATTCGCATTTCATCAACGGCGCCATCATTTCCGCAGACGGTGGCATGAGTACCTTCTAACGCTGCAGCTGCAGTCCCACCAGCTTGTGCACGAGTTCGGACGATGTCGAGGCGGCGAACTTGCGCATCAGCTTGGCGCGGTGCATTTCCACCGTGCGGGGGCTGAGGTCGATCTGGCGGGCGATGACCTTGCTGGTCTTGCCTTCCACCAGCAGGGCGGCGATTTCGCGCTCGCGCGGGGTCAGTTCCGCCGTCACGGGACGTTTCTCGCTGACATCCTCGAACGTCCAGATGCCCGCTCCCAGCGGTTTGTTCGGCAGCATGGCGTGGCCCGTGACGTGGCACCAGAACAATTCCCCATTACTGCGGCGCATGATGCGCTCGTCCGAATAGCGGCCTTTGGCGTTCATGATGGGGATGATGCGGTCACCGGTGCGCAGGAATTCGTCGTGCGTGGGGTAGAGTACTTCGAAGGACTGGTCGTCGAGCTGGGCGCGCGCATAGCCGAACATGGCTGCCAGCGCTTCGTTGCAGCTGCGCATGATACGGTTTTCCGACATGCACATGCCCACGGGCGCGTGCAGGAAGATGCTTTCATAATCGATGGCTGACGCGGCGTTCATCTGATACGTATCACTCTCACAGGGGGATTGCTGGCACGGCGCCGGTAGTTCTACGGTATTGTACTTTCCACTCGCGTATTTTATGCTGAGTCGCTGCCTGAGTCATGGACTCAAGACCAAAGCTTAACAAAAGATAGAGGGACACCCATGAATAAAGTTTATCCTGACGCCGCCTCGGCGCTGGCCGGTATCGTCCAAGATGGCCAGACCATCGCCGTCGGCGGCTTCGGCCTGTGCGGCATTCCCGAAGCCCTGATCGGCGCCTTGCGCGATTCGGGCGTGACGGGCCTGACGGCCATTTCGAATAACGCCGGCGTGGACGGCTTCGGCCTGGGCCAGCTCTTGACCACGCGCCAGATCAAGAAAATGATCGCCTCCTACGTGGGTGAAAACAAGGAATTCGCGCGCCAGTACCTGGCCGGCGAACTGGAACTGGAATTTACGCCGCAAGGCACCCTGGCTGAAAAACTGCGCGCCGGCGGCGCCGGCATTCCTGCCTTCTTCACCAAGACGGGCGTGGGCACCATCGTTGCCGACGGCAAGGAACTGCGCGAATTCGACGGCGAGCAATACGTGATGGAGCGCAGCCTCGTGGCCGACGTGTCGCTGGTCAAAGCCTACATGGCCGACCGCGCCGGCAATTTGGTCTACCGCAAGACGGCGCGCAATTTCAACCCGAACGTGGCCATGGCCGGCAAGATCACCATCGTCGAAGTGGAAAAACTGGTGGAAGTGGGCGAAATCGACCCGGACCAAGTCCACACGCCGAGCATCTTCGTGCACCGCATCGTGGTCAACGCGAACCCGGAAAAACGCATCGAGCAGCGCACCGTGCGCACCGAAGCATAAAACAGAATACGGAGATTATTATGGCTTGGACGAGAGATGAGATGGCCGCGCGCGCGGCAAAGGAATTGCAGGATGGCTTTTATGTGAACCTGGGCATCGGCTTGCCGACCCTGGTGGCCAACTATGTGCCGGAGAACATCGAAGTATTCCTGCAGTCGGAAAACGGTTTATTGGGCATCGGCCCGTTCCCCACCGATGCGGAAGTCGATGCCGATCTGATCAACGCGGGCAAACAGACGGTGACGGCCTTGCCCGGCGCAGCCTACTTCAGCTCGGCCGACTCGTTTGGCATGATCCGCGGCGGCAAGATCAACCTGGCCATCCTGGGCGCCATGCAAGTGTCGGAAAAGGGCGACCTGGCGAACTGGATGATTCCAGGAAAAATGGTCAAGGGCATGGGCGGCGCGATGGACCTGGTTGCCGGCGTCAAGCGCGTGGTCGTGCTGATGGAACACGTGGCCACGGCCAAGGATGGTACGACGTCGCACAAGCTGCTCAAGCAGTGCGACTTGCCGCTGACGGGTGTGGGCGTGGTCGACGTCATCATCAGCGACCTGGGCGTGATCGACGTGACGGAAAACGGCTTGAAGCTGGTGGAGCTGGCGCCGGGCGTGACCAAGGAACAAGTGCAGGCGGCCACGGGCGCTGAGCTGGACGTGTCGGCCGTATAAAAGGCTTGTTGTATGGGATGAAAGGGCGGACAGCGATGTCCGCCCTTTTTTTATACGCCCGCCTTGCCGCGCAAGCCGTCGAGGCTGTAGGCGCCGCCGCCCGCTGCGGCGAAATACAGGAAGGTGAAGCAATACATCACAGCCATTTCGCCGCCGTTCAGGATCGGCAGGAAACCTGCTGGCGCATGAGCCATGAAATAGGCGGCCGCCATCTGGCCCGACAGGATGAAGGCGACGGGGCGCGTGAACAGGCCCACCAGCAGCAAGGTGCCGCCGACCAACTCGATGACGCCGGCCGCGCCCATCACGGAAAACAGTTGCAAGCCATCGAACATGGCCACGTGCGGCGCGCCGAACAGCTTGGCGGTGCCGTGTTGCAGGAAGAGGAAACCGAGGATGATGCGCAGCAGGCCCAGCAAACGTGGGTTCCAGGTGGCGTAAAAGGCGGGCGAGAGGGACATGACGTACTCCATTCAAAGGTGGATGGTTCGGTGTCAGGCTTGCATTAACGCAATGTCATTATGCGCGAGCCTGGCAGCGAACAGTAAGTCAGTACTGTAATGGTTTTTTATTCATTGATCATCATGGTAAATATTGATGCATGATTTACTATTGGTTGATGATGCGATATAGCCCACGCGCAATGAAAAAAGCCCCGCGGATCGCTCCGCGGGGCTTTTCAAGTGCTTGAGGCGCTTACTTGACGATATTCACGGCCGGTGCGACATACGCGTCGTCGGTCGGGTGGGTTGGATTCGCCAGCTCGCTGTGCAGCTTGTCCATGTCCAGCTCCTTTTCCCATTTCGACACGACGATGGTGGCCACGCCGTTGCCGACGAAATTGGTCAGCGCGCGGCATTCGCTCATGAAGCGGTCGATGCCCAGAATCAGCGCCATGCCGGCCACGGGGATCGTCGGCACGACGGCCAGGGTCGCGGCCAGGGTGATGAAGCCGGCGCCGGTGATGCCGGAGGCGCCTTTCGACGTCAGCATCGCCACGCCGAGGATGGTCAGTTCCTGCCAGATGGTCAGTTCCGTGTTGGTTGCCTGTGCTACAAACAGGGCGGCCATGGTCATGTAGATATTGGTGCCGTCCAGGTTGAACGAGTAGCCGGTCGGCACGACCAGGCCGACGACTGGCTTGGAGCAGCCCAGGCGTTCGAGTTTTTTCATCAGGGCCGGCAGGGCCGATTCCGATGAGCTGGTACCGAGCACGATCAGCAGCTCTTCCTTGATGTACAGCAGGAAGCGGCCGATGGAGAAGCCCGTGTACTTGGCGATCAGGCCCAGCACGACGAAGACGAACAGGAAGCAGGTCAGGTAGAACGAGCCCATCAGTTTGGCCAGCGGGATCAGCGAAGCCAGGCCGTATTTACCGATGGTAAAGGCCATCGCGCCGAATGCGCCGATCGGAGCGACTTTCATGATGATGTTGACCATGCCGAAGATGGCATGCGACAGCTCGTCGATCAGCTTGGTGACCGGACGGCCGCGCTCGCCCAGCAGGGACAGCGAGAAACCGAACAGGATGGCGATCAACAGCACTTGCAGGATGTCGCCCTTGGCGAAGGCGTCAACGAAGGTCTTCGGGATGATGTTCATCACGAAGTCGATGGTCGACATGCCTTCGGCGTGCGTGTATTGCGCGATCGACTTGGCGTCCAGGTGGGCCGGATCGGCGTTGAAGCCGGCGCCCGGTTTGAGGATGTTGGCGACCAGCAAGCCGATGGCCAGCGCGAAGGTGGAGACCACTTCAAAGTACAGCAGCGCCTTGCCGCCCACTCGGCCGATCTTCTTGACGTCCTGCATGCCGGCGATACCGGAGACCACGGTACAGAAGATCACCGGGGCGATGATCATCTTGATCAGTTTGATAAAGCCGTCGCCCAGCGGTTTCATGTCGACGGCGTTCGAAGGGTAGAACACCCCCAGCAGCACGCCGGCCACGATGGCGAACAGCACCTGTACGTACAGGATTTTATAGAATGGTTTTTTCACGAGTGGTCTCCTCTTGCGGGTTGATGCTGCGATCATCCGCCCATTGCCAGGCCGCCTCAATTGTGGATAACCGCAGATATGCATTTTCGCTATATCGGGTATTGCGCCATGGCGACCGTGCCAGTGCTGTGCTGCGGCGCAGCATTTCAGGCGCGCGCTTGGAGCATTGCCCGCGCTGCGCTACACTGCCGTAGCGTCGCGCGCGGGACACCTCTTGGCGGGCATAAAGCGGTGCTCTTTTTACATCGAATAAGGAATTGGCATGATCGAAGCGAGCATCAAATCCGTCCAGTGCATCTCCCCCGCAGGCTTGCATACCATGTCGTACAAGGAGTGGGGCGCGGCCGATAATCCGAACGTGCTCGTCTGCGCCCATGGCGTGACGCGCGTGGCGGACGACTTCGACAACCTGGCGCGCGCCATGGCCAGCGATTACCGCGTGATCTGCCCCGACGTGGTGGGCCGCGGGCGCTCTGGCTGGCTGGCCAATCCCCAGTTTTACCGCGTGCCGCAATATGTGAGCGACATGGTGACCCTGCTGGCGCGCGTGCTGGCCAATGGCGAGCGCCAGACGGTGGACTGGTTCGGCACCTCGATGGGCGGCTTGATCGGCCTGGGCCTGGCCTCGTTGCCCAACAGCCCGATCAGCAAACTGGTGCTGAACGATATCGGCCCGACCCTGGCGCCGGAAGCCTTGCAGCGCATCGGCGACTACATCGGCCAGGACCTGCGTTTCGAGACGTTTGAACAGGGCGCCAGGTTCGTGCGCGACGTGTCCGCCAGCTTCGGCCCGCACACGGACGCGGAATGGCATAAACTGGCGGTGGATGTGTTGCGCCAGGATAAGGATGGCCACTGGCGCCGCCACTATGATATGGGACTGGCCATGCCGTTCCGCTCGGCCACGCCGGAATCGGCGGCCAGCGACGAAGCCATGCTGTGGGCCGCGTATGATGCCGTGCGCTGCCCCACCTTGCTGGTGCGCGGGTCGGAATCGGACCTGCTGTCGCGCGAGACGGCGCAGATCATGCTCGGTCGCGGCCCGAAGGCGGAGCTGGTGGAAATCGCCGGCGTGGGCCATGCGCCCACTTTCGTCCACGACGACCAGATCGCCATCGCCCGCAAGTTTTTGCTGGGCAAGTAATAGTCAGTAACAATCAGTAACGCTGTACAGATTTTGAAACAACCGAAAGAAGAAGCATGGAAATTACACGACTGCACGTAGGCAAACGCCTCTCCGAAGTAGCCATACACAACAACACCATCTACCTGGCGGGCCAGATCGCCGAAGACACCACGCAAGGCATCGTCGGCCAGACGCGCGAAGTGCTCGGCCACGTCGACCGTTTGCTGATGGAAGCGGGCAGCGACAAGACTTGCATCCTGTCGTGCCAGATATACATCGCCGACATGAAGGATTTCCCCGGCATGAATGAAGTGTGGGACGACTGGGTCGCCTCAGGCCACACGCCGCCGCGCGCCACGGTGGAAGCGAAACTGGCCAATCCGGCTTGCCTGGTGGAAATCGTCATCATCGCTGCAGAACGCTAAGTCATCAAGTTGCTCAGTCATCAAGTTTAAAGGTATTACATGGTTTCCATCTCGGCCCCGAATAGCGTCACCTCGGAACAACTGGTAGAGGGCTTGAGTGCGCCGGACTGCGCGCGCGTGCTGGACGCGCTCGCGTATGCCACCGAAGCGTATGGCGACAAGCAGACCTTTGCCGGCCGCTCCGCGCTGGAGTTCGCCATCGGCGTGGCCACCACCCTGGCTTTCCTGCGCAGCGATGCGGAAACGCGCATCGCCGGCCTGATGTTCGAGCTGACCCTGCTGGAACCGGACACGGCGGCCGACATCGAGCCCCGTTTCGGCAAGCAGGTGTGCGACCTGGCGACAGGCGTGCGCCAGCTGATCCGCTTGCGCGCGCTGACCCAGGCGCAGCACGGCAGCGTCGGCGGGCGCGGCAAGAATGCGGCGCAGCAAGCCGTGGCCCAGGTGGAAACCCTGCGCAAGATGTTGCTGGCGATGGCTTCCGACATGCGTGTCGTGCTGGTGCGCCTGGCCGCCTGCGTGACGACCTTGCGTTACTTTGCCGAACTAAAGCTGTTTAACGAAATGACGCGTGAATACGGCAAGGAAACGCTGGATTTGTACGCGCCGCTGGCCAACCGCCTCGGCATCTGGCAGCTGAAGTGGGAACTGGAAGACCTGTCGTTCCGCTTCATCGAGCCGGAAGCGTATAAACGCATCGCCAAGATGCTGGAAGAAAAGCGCATGATGCGCGAGGGTTTTGTTTCCTCCGCGATTTTGCGCCTGCAGACGGAACTGGCTTCGGCCGGTATCCAGGCGGAAGTGTTTGGCCGCCCGAAACACATTTACAGCATCTGGAACAAGATGCGCGGCAAGGAACTGGACTTTACGGCCCTGTACGACGTGCGCGCCTTCCGCGTCATCGTTGCCGACGTGAAAACCTGCTACACGGTGTTGGGCGTGGTCCACAATATCTGGACCCCCATCCCGAAAGAATTTGACGATTACATTTCGCGGCCGAAACCCAACGGTTACCAGTCGCTGCACACGGTGGTGACGGCCGAGGATGGCCGCCCGCTGGAAGTGCAAATCCGCACCAATGAAATGCACAGCTTTGCCGAATACGGCGTGGCCGCGCACTGGCGCTACAAGGAAGAGGGCGGTTCGAACTTTGCCGGTCAGAAATACGACGAAAAGATCGCCTGGCTGCGCCAGTTGCTGGCCTGGAAAACGGAAGTGGCCGACGCCGTCGTGGGCCAGGAAGAAATCCAGCGCGAATGGGTGGAAAAGCTCAAATCGGCCACCCTGGACGACCGCATCTTCGTCATGACGCCGCAAGCGCGGGTGCTGGAGTTGCCCGTGGGCGCCACGCCCGTCGACTTTGCCTATCACCTGCACACGGACGTGGGCCACCGCTGCCGCGGCGCCAAGGTCGACGGCATCATGGTGCCCCTGAATACGCAACTGAAAAACGGCCAGACCTGCGAAATCATCACGGCCAAGGGCGCGCCGGGCACGGCCGGGCCGTCGCGCGACTGGCTCAGCGCCGGCTACGCCGTCAGCACGCGCACGCGCTCGAAAATCCGCGCCTGGTTCCACGCCATCGACATGCAGGAAACCCTGGCCCACGGCCGCGCGCTGGTGGAAAAATCCTTGCAGCGCGAAGGCAAGACGGCCGTCAATCTCGAAGCGCTGGCGCAAAAGCTGGGCTTTGCGAAAGTCGACGAGCTGTTCCTGTCGGTCGGCAAGGATGAATTCAGCCTGCGCCACGTGGAGCAGGCGCTGCACGACAATGGCGAAGTGGTGGTGCCGGAAGACGCCGTGCTGGTCGGAAAAAGCCGCGCTTCCAGTGTGGAGCAGGGCGCCAAGTCCGGCGTGCTGGTGGTGGGCACCGAAGGCTTGATGACGGTGCTGGCCAAGTGCTGCAAGCCGGCGCCGCCGGACAGCATCGTCGGTTTTGTGACGCGTGGCAAGGGCGTGTCGATTCACCGCGCGACCTGCAAAAATTTCGAGGAAATGCGCGCCAAGTCGCCCGAGCGCGTGATTTTTACCGAGTGGGGCAGCACGGGCGGGCACGACACCGTGTATCCGGTCGACATCTTTATTCTGGCCGGTGACCGCCAGGGCTTGCTGCGCGACATCTCCGAAATCTTTTCGCGCGAAAAGATCAACGTGATCGGCGTCAACACCCAAAGCGCCAAGGGCCAGGCCCGCATGACCTTTACGGCCGAGATCAGCTCGACGGCGCAGTTGTTGAAGGCGCTGAATGTGATCAAGGATGTCAGTGGTGTGCTTGAGGCTCGGCGTAGCTAGTCTTTGCACCCCAAGGACAGATGCTGGGGTCGTACCCTGAGGGTACGACCCCGGTCCTTGCTAGTGGGTTTTGTCACCCGCATGCAACCCCGCCATCGTGGCGGTTTCAGGCTGCAAAGTAATATGGTCGATGCCATGCTTACTCAGTAACATCTTCTTGATCGCCCGCAATACCTTCGGCCAATGGTCGAGGTGCTCGATTTCCACGTGGCCGATCAGGGCTGGCTGGCCGGGCGACATGTCCCATACGTGCAGGTCGTGCACGGCAATCACGCCGTCCACCTGCTCCACGTCCGCGCCCACCTGGATGTAGTCGATGTGCATGGGCACGCCTTCCATCAGGAAGTGGTAGGACTCTTTCAATACCCCGAACGTGGACTTCAGGATCAGCAAGGACACCAGCACGGACAGCAGCGGGTCGATCTGCATCCAGCCCGTAAAGTAAATCACGGCGCCGGCGACGATGGCGGCGACCGAGCCGAGCAAATCGCCCATCACGTGCACGAGGGCGGCGCGCGTGTTGACGCTTTGCTTGTCTTTCGATAATACCCACGCCACCACCAAGTTGATGGCCAGGCCGATGAAGGCGACGACGAAGACCATGCCGCCTTGCACGGTTTGCGGTGCGGAAAAGCGCAGCACGGCTTCATAGCAGATCCAGCCCACCACGCACAGCATGGCCAGGCCGTTGACGAAGGCGGCCAGTGCTTCGGCGCGGCCAAAGCCGAACGAGTGGCGCGGCGAGGGAGGGCGGCGCGCGATCAGCTGCGCCAGCAGGGCCAGGCCCAGCGCGGCCGCGTCCGTGACCATGTGGCCAGCGTCGGAAATCAGGGCCAGCGAATTGGACATGAAACCGGCGATGACCTCGATGCCGGCGAATGACAGGGTCAGCCCCAGCGCCCACGCGAGGATGCTCTGGCTACGCCCCTCGAACGAGTGGGTATGCTTGGCGTCGCCTTTCAGGTGGGCGTGCAAATGGGTGGCGTCGTGTTCGGTGTTGTCGTGCGTGGGATGCATGGAATGCTTTGTGGAATGATGTTGCCGTCAGTGTAATTGAAAAGCAACAAAATAGTCGGCGCATAAAAAAACCTGCAGGCCGCGAGGCACTGCAGGTTTTACCTGGAGCAAACATTTTTACGGAGACAAGCTTACTGCGGCGCCGTCTCGCCAAACTTGCCTTCGCGGAAATCCTGCACGGCCTGGAACACTTCCGCCTGGGTATTCATGACGAACGGGCCATATTGCGCGATCGGCTCGTTCAAGGGCTGGCCGGCGACGAGGATCACGCGGCCGCCTTCGGGCGCCTCGATGCGCACGCCGTCGCTGCCCGGCGTGTTGGAGAAGATCGCCATGCGCAGGGCGGGCACGGCCTTGCCGTCGACCTGCACTTCGCCACGGAAGGTGTAGATGAAAGCATTATGGCCTGGCGGCAAGGGTTGCTCGAAGCTGGCGCCGGCTGGCAGGTCGATATCGAGGTACAACGGTTCCGTCAGTTCGCGCTGCACGGCGCCCGTCACGCCATGGCTCTCGCCGGCGATCACTTGCACGGCGACACCTGTCTCCGTCGTGTAGCGGGGGATTTCACTGCTCGTGAAATCGCGGTACCACGGCGTGCGCATCTTGTCGCGCGCGGGCAGGTTCAGCCACAGCTGAAAACCTTCCATCACGCCTTCTTCCTGCTCCGGCATTTCCGAATGGATCACGCCGCTGCCGGCCGTCATCCATTGCACACCGCCCGACGTCAGCAAGCCTTCGTTGCCCGCGCTGTCCTTGTGGCGCATGCGTCCCGTGATCATGTACGAGACCGTTTCAAAGCCGCGGTGCGGATGCTCGGGGAAGCCGGCGATATAGTCGTTCGGCTTGTCGCTGGCGAAATTGTCGAGCATCAAGAACGGGTCGAGACGGCGCTGCAGTTGCTGCGTCAGCACGCGGTTGATCTTCACGCCGGCGCCATCCATGACGGCCTGGCCGGCGATCACGCGCTCGACGGCGCGTGCTTTCGTGACAGTGGTGGTATCGCTCATTGTTCTCTCCTGTTTGGGGTCAGACCCGGCGGGTCTGACCCCAGCTTGGTACGTGCATTACACCAGGATCGCGTTGATCTCGGCGTCCGCCTGGGCTTGCGCCTTGGCCACGGCTTCCGGGCCCATGCCCATGCCTTCCGAATACACATATTGCACGTCGGTCAGGCCCAGGAAGCCGAACATGGTGTTCAGGTAAGGCACCTGGCTATCGTTGGCGCTGTCGCGGTGCAAGCCGCCGCGGGACAGGCCCACGTAGACTTTCTTGCCGCTCAAGAGGCCCACAGGGCCGTTTTCCGTGTACTTGAAGGTGACGTTGGCGCGGGCAATCGCGTCGAACCAGCTTTTCAGTTGCACGGTGATGCCGAAGTTGTACATCGGCGCGCCGATGACGATCACGTCAGCTGCTTGCACTTGCGCAATCAATGCGTCGTCCAGGGCGATGCGGGCCGCTTGCTCCGGCGTGCGCTTGTCGGCTGGCGTGAACAGCGCTTGCAGGGTCGGCTCGTCGAGCACGGGGTGCGGTGCGGCAGCCAGGTCACGGCGGACGAGGGCGGCACCAGGGTTGGCCGCTTGTACGCGGCTGACGATGGCGTCAGCCAGGCGGGTCGAGGCGGAACCGGTGCTGCGGGCGCTGGAATTGATTTGCAGGATGTTCATCTTGTTTTCTCCGTTGTGAGGTGTCTTGCGATGGATGAACTATAGCAATTCCAAAATTGATGCGGAAGCCGTTAAAATGGATAACATTAATCCACTCATGGAACAATCAAAAGTATGGATATCGATCCCGGAGATTTATTGCTGTTTGCCAGAGTCGTCGAATGCGGCAGTTTCAGTCGCGCCGCCGTGCGCGTGGACTTGCCCAAATCGACCCTGTCGCGCCGCATCTCGCTGCTGGAAGCGAAGTTGGGCGAACGATTGCTGCTGCGCACCACGCGCAAGCTGGCGCTGACGGAGTTTGGCGCCAGCCTGCTCGAGCACGCGCGCAAGGTGGTGGAAGAAACGGAGGCGGCCGGCGCGCTGGCGCAGCACCGGCAGGCCGGGCCCAGCGGCTTGCTGCGCATTTCCATGCCGGCCGACTTTGGCGACACCCTGATGCGCCAGGTGCTGGCCGAGTTCGTGCGCCGCTATCCGGCCATTTCGCTGGAACTGGACTTGTCGGCGCGCAGGGTGGATTTGCTGGAAGAAAATTTCGACCTGGCCATCCGCATGGGCAACTTGCCCGACGACGCCAGCCTGTCCGCGCGCCGTGTGGCCTTCAGTACGCTCGCGCTGTATGCCTCGCCGCAATACACGAGCGTGCACGGCTTGCCCGAGCATCCCGACGATTTATATGGACATGATTTGCTCAGCTTGCCACGGGCCGTGCATGGCCTCGTGCACTGGACTTTGATCCGCGGCAAGACGACGTGGGAGCGCGATCTGCCCGTGCGCCTGCTGGCCAACTCGCCGGAATTGCTGGTGCGCATGGCGTGCACGGGCGTGGGCATCGCGGCCAGCACGGACCGTTTTGCCAAGGCGTATGTGGCGACGGGGGAATTGGTGCGGGTGTTGCCGGAGTGGAGTTTCCCGCTGGTCACGGGTTGGGCCGTGTTTCCTGGCCGGCGCTTGATGCCGGCCAAGACGCGCGCGTTTCTGGATCTGATGGAGGAGATGTATCGCACGGACGCGCCCGTCTAGGCGCGCGTCCGGATGCTTTACTTGGGCAGGTTGCCCATGACCTCGCCCAGCTGCACGGGGCCGGCCGGTTGCCAGTTGGCATTGAACGTCAAGGTGTCTTTCGGGAACAGCATGACGACGGTGGAGCCGAGCAGGAAGCGGCCCAGCTCTTCACCCTGTTTCAGCACCACGTTGTCGTTCGCATAGCTCCAGTCGCGCACCTGTCCCGTGCGGGGCGGGTTGACGACGCCGTGCCAGACGGTGGCCATGCTGCCGACGATGGTGGCGCCGACCAGGGTCATGACGAAGGGGCCGTTGGCCGTGTCGAACACGCAGACGACGCGCTCGTTGCGGGCGAACAGGCCGGGAATGCCGCGCGCCGTCGTCGGGTTGACGGAGAACAATTCACCAGGGACATAAATCATGCGCGTCAGGCGGCCGTCGCAGGGCATGTGGATGCGGTGGTAGTCGCGCGGGCTCAGGTACAGATTGGCGAAGCTGCCGTGCTCGAACTGGGCCGCCAGTGCCGCATCGCCGCCGACCAGGGCCGTCGTGCTGAAGTTGTGGCCCTTGGCCTGGAAGATCTGGTCCTTGTCGATGCTGCCGAACTGGCTGATGCGGCCATCGACGGGGCAGACGTAGTCGGCTTCGGCCAGCGGACGGGCATCGGGGCGCAGCGCGCGCGTGAAAAAGTCGTTAAAGCTCGTGTAGTGCGTGATGTCCGGATCCAGCGCCTCATCCATGTTGACGTTGTAGTAGCCGACGAACCAGCGGATCAAACGCGTCGTCATGGCGCCGCCTTTGGCGCCGGCGACACGGCCGGCAAAGTTGGTCAACGCTCCTTTGGGAAGCAGATATTGAGGCAGGACGGCAAGACGGTCAGACACGATGGGAAGCCTTTGACGGGGTGATGGGAACAATGGTGAAAACGCATTATAGCGGCGATGTGGCGCGCAATACTATGCGCCGTATGCAAGGGTGCGCATCGCAGCCCGCCGCCGAACTTAATTTGCCATAGGAAATATTTTCAGGAAACTGTGTCACTTGGAAAAAATTACAGCACAATACAGCGGCCTGTTTTTTAGCTTTTAGCCATTTTTATTCAGCCAACTTTTTTAGCCAGGTCATGATGCCACGCCGTTGCCTTCGCCTTACCGTCCTTTGTTCAGCCGTTTTACTTGCCTGGAATGCCCAGGCCCAGCAATCCGAAGCGCCAGCCGACGCTGCCGCTGCCTCTGCGCCGCTGAAGGCTGAAAAGCCCGCCGCGCCCGCGATGCAAACCGTCGAAGTCAAGGGCAGCGGCTATGATCCGCGCCGCGACGATACGGCCAGCAAGATGGTCGTTGGCAGCGAAGAAATCCTCAAGTATGGCGACACGAATGTCACCGACGTGCTCAAGCGCCTGCCCGGCATCACGGTTTCCGGCGCGGCCGGGCGCTCGGGCGGCGAAATCCGCATGCGCGGCCTGGGCAGCGGCTACACGCAGATATTGCTCAACGGCGAGCGGGCGCCGGCCGGTTTTTCGCTCGACACCCTGTCGCCCGACGTGATCGAACGCATCGAGATTTTGCATGCAGCCAGCGCCGAATACAGCACGCAGTCGATTGCCGGCACCATCAATGTGGTGCTCAAGAAAGCCGTGAAGACGGCGCAGCGCGAGCTCAAGCTGGGCGTGCAGGGCAGCGACGTGAGCTTTTCGCCCAGCGTCAACGTGCAACTGTCCGACCGCGACGGCAATTTTTCGTATTCGTTGGCTGGCTCGCTGTTCCGCTACGATTACCATTACGACAATCCCGGGCTGGAACTGGGCTACGCGCCCGATGGCCGGCAAAACCTGCTGCGCCGCACGAACGGCACGGGCGATGGCCGCCCGGAAGGCATCAATCTGTCGCCACGCCTGAACTGGGTGCTGGCCAACGGCGATAACGTGACGGCGCAATTCTTTTTCAATGGCGGGCGCTCGAACCACCGCAATTTCAGCCGCGCGGAAACGCAGCAGGGCTTGCGTCCCGATTACGACACCAATACGGGCAGCTCCAGCAACCACAATGCCTTCGGCCGCAGCGACCTGACGTGGATGCACAAGCTGGCCGGCGGCGCCCGGCTGGAATTGAAAATCGGCGCCTCGGCCGCCCGCAATACGTCCGACAGCCTGCAGCAAGGCTTTGTCGATGGCAGCGGCCTGGCGCTCGACCGCAAGGTGGGCGTGAAGGCGACGGAAAACGGCGTCAGTTCCACCGGCAAGTACTCCACACCCTTGCTGCCCGGCCACGCCCTGTCGATGGGCTGGGACGGCGCCTACACGGAGCGCGAGGAAACGCGCCGCCAGCGCGAAGCGGTGCTGGGCACCTCGGGTGCGCGCCCGCCCGTCGACAGCGACGAAGGTTTCGATGCCACCATCAAGCGTCTGGCCCTGTTTGTGCAGGACGACTGGGAAATCACGCCGCGCTTGTCCATGTATGCGGGCGTACGCTGGGAAGGCATCGACACGCGCAGCGCGGGCAATACCTATGATGAAGTGAACCAGCGCACCAGCGTGTGGAGCCCGCTGTTGCAAACCTTGTGGAAGTTGCCTGATACCAAGGGTGACCAGGTACGCCTGGCCCTGACGCGCACCTACAAGGCGCAGCCCACGGCGAGCCTGATTCCGCGTCGTAATACCTCGACCAACAATAGCCAGACGGACCCCGACCGCGAAGGCAATCCCTACCTGAAGCCGGAGCTGGCGCTGGGCATCGACGCCTCGTACGAGCACTACTGGGCCGAAGGCGCTTTGCTCAGCGCGCGCGCCTCGGCCCGCCGCATCGATGGCTACACGCGCCAGGGCTTGCTGTTCATCAATGATCGCTGGGTGTCCACGCCCGTCAATGATGGCCGCGCGAATACTCAGACACTGGAACTGGAAGCGAAGTTCCCGCTGCGCGCCGTGCTGGCCGCGCCCGTACCGGCCATCGACTTGCGCGCCAGCGTCAGCCGCAACTGGTCGCAGGTGGAGCAGGTGCCGGGGCCAAACAATCGGCTTGACCAGCAAACCCCCGTCAGCGGCAACTTTGGGCTCGACTACAAGACCCCCGATGGCGTCTTGACCACGGGCGGCAGCTTCAACTTCCGCAACGGCGGCCCCGTGCGCATCACCGAGCGCCAGAGCGCCTATACGTCGCCGCGGCGTGACGTCGACATTTATGCGCTGTGGAAATTCGATGCGAAGAACCAGCTGCGTCTGGCCGTGTCGAATTTGCTGGCGCAAGACTTTGAAAGCACCACAGCGTATGCGGACGCCAGCGGCACCATCGTGCGCAACAGCATTTCACCAAGTTCACCGCAGGCGCGCGCGACCCTGGAAATGAAGTTTTGACGCGTTTGTTTTAACGGTGAAACCCCGGCCGGCATCCCCGCTGGCCTATAATCTCGGCAATCGCGCGCACGGCCCGTCCGTGCGCGCCACCTTTTACTTTGCCAAGATTGCTTTCCCCATGACGTTTTCCTCCCTCGGCCTGATCGATCCCCTGGTCCGCAAACTTGACGAGCTCGGCTATGCCAAG
The DNA here is from genome assembly GCF_013372745.1 of Janthinobacterium sp. BJB401. Taxonomy (NCBI): domain Bacteria; kingdom Pseudomonadati; phylum Pseudomonadota; class Betaproteobacteria; order Burkholderiales; family Oxalobacteraceae; genus Janthinobacterium; species Janthinobacterium sp. BJB401. Next base: position 121,802 of record NZ_JABXFH010000012.1, read on the forward strand.
CCCACGCCCGTGCAGGCGCAAGCGATTCCCGCCGTGCTGGCCGGGCGCGACCTGATGGCCGCCGCCCAGACGGGCACGGGCAAGACGGCCGGTTTCGCCGTGCCGCTGCTGCAGCGCCTGACCCTGGAAGGCGTGGTGGCGCCCCAGTGCGTGCGCGTGCTCGTGCTCGTGCCCACGCGCGAACTGGCCGAGCAAGTGTATGCCAGCTTCCGCAGCTATGGCGGGAACTTGCCGCTGCGCAGCTTTGTCGCGTATGGCGGCGTGCCCATCGAGCCGCAGATCAGCAAACTGCGCAAGGGCCTCGACGTGCTGGTGGCCACGCCGGGCCGCTTGCTGGACTTGCAGACGCAGGGCGCCGTCAAGTTCGAGCAAGTGCAAACCCTGGTGCTGGACGAGGCCGACCGCATGCTGGACCTGGGCTTCGAGCGCGAACTCGATATATTGCTGATGACCATGCCCAAGCAGCGCCAGACCCTGCTGTTCTCGGCCACCTTCTCGGATGCGATTCGCGCCATGGCGAAGACCATGCTGAAGGATCCCGTCTCGGTCGAGGTCAGCGCGCGCAACAGCACGGTCAAGGCCGTGAAGCAATCGGTGATCGTGTGCGACAAGAAACGCAAGCCGGAACTCTTTTTGCACTTGCTGAAGAAAAAGCGCTGGGGCCAGGTATTGGTCTTCGTCAAGACGCGCAAGGGTGTCGAGCTTCTGGTGAACACTTTGCTGGAGCAGGGCGTGCGCGCCGATTCGATTCACGGCGACAAGACCCAGCCGAACCGTTTGCGCGCGCTGGCCCGCTTCAAATCGGCCGAGGTGCAGGTGCTGGTGGCGACCGACGTGGCCGCCCGCGGCCTCGATATCGACCAATTGCCCGTCGTCGTCAATTTCGATTTGCCGACGGTCGCCGAAGACTATATCCACCGCATTGGCCGTACGGGCCGGGCGGGCGCTTCAGGCGAAGCGATCTCGCTCGTTTGCGCCGACGAGGTGGAATTGCTGTCGGCCGTGGAAGCGCTGACCCGGCAAACCCTGAAACGCAACGAGGAACCTGGTTTCGAGGCCGAGCACCGCGTGCCGGGCACGTCCGCCGGCGGCACCATCCAGAAGAAGGCCGTGAAAGTGCTGGCGCCGAAGGCGGCGGAGCGGGCCAAGAAGCGCCGTTTTTATAAGTAAAAAGGGGACGCAAGGCGCGCTGCACGGATATCGCATTCGTGCCATCATGCGCCATGACCTCGATACCTTTGTTCCCGCTCAATACGGTGCTGTATCCCGACGGCTATCTGCCCCTGCAGATCTTCGAGGTACGCTATCTGGACATGATACGTCAGTGCATCATGGGCGAGCAGCCGTTCGGCGTGGTGCAGTTGCTGGACGGCGGGGAAGTGCGCAAGCCGGGCCAGCAAGAGACCCTGGCGCCCGTGGGCACCCTGGCGCGTGTCATCGACTGGGCCGCGCCCCTGTCGGGCTTGCTGCAAATCAAATGCATGGGCATGCAGCGCTTTCATATCGTTTCCAGCGAACAGCTGAAGCACGGCTTGTGGATGGCGCAGGTCGAGACCTTGGCGCCCGATAAAACCATCCCCATCCCGCAAGAGCAGCAGAACGTGGCCGACGCGCTCGGCGCCCTGATTCGCACCTTGCAGGAGCAAAAGATCCCGCCCGAGCAAATGCCCTTGCAGCCGCCATACCGGCTCGACGAGTGCGGCTGGGTGGCGAACCGCTGGTGCGAGTTGCTGTCCCTGAGCGCCATGCAAAAGCAATTGCTGCTGAGCCAGGACAATCCCGTGCTGCGCCTGGAACTGGTGCAGGATATGCTCACGGAAAACGGCTTGTTGGAGGAATAAATTGCCTGAGGCCGCATGTTTTCTCATGCTTCCGTTGTGCAATTGCAATTTCTATTGAGAAATACTTTACGCTTTGCCGCCGCTGGCATAAGATAATGCCCCTGGGCAAGATTGCCCTGGGCAACATTCAAGAGCAGACGACATGGCAAAAGTAAGCGCGGAACAGATCAATGCGGCAATGGAAGCGATGGCGGGCGAAGGCCAGGCCATCACGGTGCGCGCCTTGCGCGAACGGCTGGGCAACGGCGCCTGCCTGGGCACCATCAGCAAGCTCTTGCTGCGCCGCAAGGCCGGTGCGCAGCGCCAGATCGCTGCCGCCGCCGAACTGTCGCCCGTGCTGCAGCAAGCCATCCTCGATTATGTAGGACAGGAATTAAGCGCCAGCCACAGCGCGCATGAAGCCGAGATGAACGACAATCAACAGGAATTGATGGACCTGGCCAGCGAGAACGAGCGTCAGCAAGAGTTGCTCGACCTGCAGGCCGGTGAGCTGGAAACCTTGCGCGAGGAACTTGAACGCGAGCGGCAAGTGGCGAACCAGGCCCGCACGGACCTGGCCAAGGCGCAGTTGCGCCTGGAAGGCTTGCCGCGCCTGGAAGAGGCGGCCGAGCAGGCCCGCATGGACCTGGCCAAGGCGCAATTCAAGCTCGAAGGCATCCCCCGCCTGGAAGAGGCCGCCGAAGCGGCGCGCGCGGAACTGATCCAGGCCCAGCTGAAGCTGGAAAGCCTGACGCGCGTGGAAACGGAACTGGCGGCCGCGCGTCTGGAACTGGAAGCGGAGCGTGAAGAGCTGGGCGAAACGCGCGCCGAACTCGACGAAGAGCGCACCTTGCGCATCAAGGCGCAGCAGTTCATCGTGGATCCGATTTTCAAAACACCTGTCTAAGGCCTCCTAAGCTGCTGCGTGACGTCCTAGGTTTGACGCTGCGTACAGTGTTAGCCGGCGCACAGAATCTTGTTGCGAGGCGCGGCAAAATAGTTCAGTGATCCAGGCGGGAAAGGGCCGGCATGGAAACGTTGATCGTCATGGGAGCCTCGGTGGGCGGCGTGAGCGCACTGTCCACCATCTTCGCCGCCTTGCCGGCGAATTTTCCCGCGGCAATCCTGGCCGTCATGCACGTAGGCGCGCGCAACAGCGTGTTGCACGAGATCCTAGGCAAAACCTCCGCCTTGCCCGTGCGCTTTGCCGAAGAACGCGAACCCGTGCGCGCAGGGCGCATCCTGCTGGCGCCGCCGGACCGGCACATGCTTGTTGCCAACCTGGCCGGCCAGGCGACGGTCGAGCTGACCCGGGGACCGAAGGAAAACCATACGCGTCCCGCCATCGACCCCCTGTTTCGCAGTGCGGCCGCCGCTTTCGGCCCGAAGGTGGTGGGCGTGGTACTCAGCGGCTACCTCGACGATGGCACGGCAGGCTTGCAGGCCATCAAGGCTTGCGGCGGCAGGGCGCTGGTGCAGGAGCCGCAGGACGCGGTGGCGCCGTCGATGCCGCAAAGCGCGCTCGACTATGCCGAAGTGGACTGGCGTTTGCCGGCTGCCGAGATCGGGCCGGCCCTGCTGGCGCTGGCCAACGGCAACTTGGCGCCGGCCAGCGCCGCGCCGTCCTTGCCGTCCGCGCCCCCGTGGATCACCGTGGAAAACCGTTTTGCCCGGGGAGTGGGGAATATGGACCAACTGGAAAAAATTGCCACGCCATCGACGTTCACCTGTCCTGAATGCCAGGGCACCCTGTGGGAACTGCATGGCCAGAAGCCGCAGCGTTTTCGCTGCCATACGGGCCACAGTTTCACGGCGAAGATGCTCGGTGAGTTGCAGCATGACAAGGCGGAAGACGCCATCTGGGCTGCCGTCAGGGCGCTGCAGGAAAAAGAAAAACTCTACCTGAACCTGGCCGCCAAGGCCCAGGCCTGGCTGCATCCGGGCACGGCCAGCGAGTATGCGGCCAAGGCGCGGGAGGCGGGCGAGCAGGCCGATGTGCTGAAACGGGCTCTGCTGGCTTAAAATAGCGCATGGTCGCGCCATGCCGCGCGACGCCTGATCGCAAAGAAGGTTTATGTCTGCAGAAAAAAAACAGCCGCTTCCGCTTGCGGCAGCCCCAATATTGCCACGCGCATTGCCACCCCGGCCCCCAGCCGAATTCAGTTCGCCCGAAGCGGCCCTGGCGCGCAAGCAAGCGCGCGAAGACAAGGATGCACAGGTGCGCGGCGTGACCTCCATCGACGCCATGCGCGAGGCCATTAAGCAGGCGGCGCGTGACTTGCCGGCCATCACCGCCGTGCCATGCCTGGGCATGCTGGACGCCGCCGCCTTCCGCGCGCGTGCCGCGCTGGGCTTGCCATTTTTGATGCGCGGGCTGGTACAGCGCTGGCCCTTGTCCCAGCTGGCGCCCGAAGTCTTGCGCGAGCAGTTCAGCCACGTGCCCGTGCGCGCGCGGGTGGGCGACTACATCAACACGGCCTTTGCGGCCGACCGCGCCATGCAGGACATGTCGATGGGGCAATATCTGGATCTGGTGGACGAGGGCGCGCATGTGCTGCCGCCGTACCTGGGCAACCTGGAATTGCGCGAGCTGAACCGCCTGTGCCACTGGCCCACGTATTTCGACAAGATGGGCCCGCCGCGTTTCTGGGTGGGGCCGGCCGGCACGGTGACGCCCTTGCATTGCGATTACGATGACAATATCTTCGCCCAGGTGTGGGGCCGCAAGCGCATCTTTTTGTCGCCGCCGCACCATGACGCCTTCCTGTATCCGAGCGAGGCGAACGCCATCCTGTTCGGCTCGCCCTTCGATCCGGAAGCGCCCGATTTCCAGCGCTTTCCGCTGGCGCGCCAAGCCACCATGATCGAATGCCTCGTCGAGCCGGGTGACATGCTGTACGTGCCCGCCGGCTGGTACCACCAGGTGCGGGCGCTGACGTTTTCGCTGTCGTCGAACCGCTGGGCCAGGGCCGTGCCGCTGGCCTTGCATGGCGGGGCGGAGTTGCGGCGTACCGAGGCTTAATCTGATGATACGATGGCCTTGCCGTCGGCGCGCAGGCGCTTGGGCCGCCACTCGCTGAGGATGCCTGCAGCGATGATCAATATCGCGCCCACGATGGCCAGGGCCGGCAGGCGTTCGCCGGCGATGCGGCCGATCACGCCGGCCCACACGGGTTCGCCCGCATAGATCAAGGTGGCCTTGGTGGCGGAAATGCGCTTTTGCGCCCAGTTCATCACATATTGGATCAGCGCACTGGCGCAGCCCAGGGCCAGCACGCTGAGGATGAAAGTCTTGCCGAGTACTGGCGGCGCTTCGCCCAAGACGGGCATCAGCAGCAGGGCGATCAATGATGCCGTGGCCAGTTGCACGATGGTCACGCGCAGGATGTTCAGCTGCGGCGAGACGCGGCTGATGAGGATGATTTCCAGGGCAATGGCGATGGCGCCCACGGCCGTGATCAGCTCGCCCTTGCCGAAACCCATGCTCAAGCCATCCGTGCCCGTGAGCAGCAGCAAGCCGACGAACGCCAGCACGACGGCCGCCCACACGGCAGGGTGGGGCCGCTGCTTGAAGACCAGCCATTGCACCAGCGGCACGATGGGCACATAAAAGGCCGTGATGAAGGCGGATTTGCTGCTCGTGATATGCATCAAGCCATAGGTTTGCAGCGCGTAGCCGCCAAAGATGCTCAGGCCGATGGCCATGCCGGTGACTAACTCCGCCTTCGTCAACTGGCGCAACTGGCCCCGGCAAATCAGAGCGCCGATGCCCGCGGCCACGGCAAAGCGGGCGGCCACGAAGGCCAAGGGGCCGCTGACCGTCACGGCATGTTGCACGATGAGAAACGTGCCGCCCCAGATGAAGGTAATGGCGATCAGGGCCAGTTCGGGCAGACCAATGGCGGGAGGGGGACTTGCGTGTGTTTTCATGGGAGGCTATGCTATGAGCAAAATATTTCCCATCATAATAGGAGCAATATATTGCGCAGTCAAGCCGAGGCCGGTGGCGTGCTGGCACACCTGGCCACCAATCTGCGGCGCTTGCGCCTTGCCGCCGGTCTTAGCCAGGAAGAGCTGGCGCGCCTGTCGGGCCTGAGCCGGCGCATGGTCAATGGCGTCGAGGCGGGCAGCACCAACATCAGCCTGGCCAATCTCGACCATGTGGCGGCCGCCTTGAACGTGGCCTTTGTCGACCTCGTCCAGCCGCCGCGGCAGCCGCACGACAGCCTGCGCGTGCTGATGTGGCAAAGTGCATCGCAGGCCAGCCAGGCCGTGCTGCTGGGCGCGGCGCCCGCCAGCCGCCAGGTGGAACTGTGGTCATGGACCCTGGCGCCGGGCGAGCGCTACGATGCGCAAGCCGACCCGGCCGGCTTCAGCGAAATGCTCTACGTGCTCGAAGGCGAGTTGCAGCTCGTGCTGGCGGCGGAAACCAGGCAACTGGCCACGGGCGATTTTTTTGTCTTCAGCAGCGCGCAAGCGTATGCCTACGTGAATGCGGCCGCATCCACCTTGCGCTTTACGCGCAATGTGGCCAGCTAGGAACCAAGGGAGAATCATGATGACGTCAACTTTATACCAGCCGACTTTGCATGACCGATATCTGGGCGCCATGCTGGGACTTGCCTGTGGCGACGCCGTCGGCACGACCGTGGAGTTTTCCCCGCGCGGCAGTTTTGCGCCCTTGACGGACATGACGGGCGGCGGCCCATTCGGCCTGCAGCTGGGACAGTGGACGGACGATACCTCGATGGCGCTGTGCCTGGCCGAGAGTCTGGTATTGAAAGGGGCGTTCGATCCGGCGGACCAGATGGTGCGGTATTTGAACTGGTGGCAATGGGGTTACCTGAGTTCCACCGGCACCTGCTTCGATATCGGCGGAACGGTAAGGGACGCGCTGGCCAGTTTCCAGGAAACGGGCAACCCCTGGAGTGGTTCCACCGCGCCTGACACGGCGGGCAATGGCTCGCTCATGCGCCTGGTCCCGGTCGTGCTGTTTGCCTATCCGGATGTGGCGGCAGCCGTGGCCTGCGCCGCCGACAGTTCCCGCACCACCCACGCGGCGCCGGAAGCGGTCGAAAGCTGCCAGCTGTTTGCCGCCTTGCTGTGCGGCGCGCTGACGGGCACGGCGAAGGAAGCGTTGATGGGCAGCATCGCGTACCGGCCTGCCGAACCGAAGCTGAGGGAGCTGGCAAGCGGCAGTTTCATTGGCAAAACGGAGCAGCAGATACGCGGCACCGGCTATTGCGTGGAATCGCTGGAAGCGGCGCTCTGGTGCTTCTTCAATACGGATTCACTGGAAGAGGCCGTATTGCGCGCCGTCAACCTGGGCGAGGATGCCGATACAACCGGCGCCATCGTCGGCCAGCTTGCCGGCGCCTATTATGGCGCCCAGGCAATTCCTGCGCGCTGGCTCGACGTCCTGGCCATGCGCGGAGATATCGAAGAGCTGGCGGACAATTTGTTCGAGCGGGCCAGACCCTAGCGCAGGCCGCAGCCCACCAGCAGTAGCATCGGCCGCTCGCGCTCTTCCGCCAGGGCCGGCTGTTGCGCCACCTGCGCGTCGGTCGGCCCCCATTCTTCCACGTGTTCCAGCTGGAAACCGGCGCGTATCAGTGCATTCAAGGTCGTGCCGAGGGTGCGGTGCTGCTTGATCACGCCGGGCGCCAGCCAGTCCGACGTCCTCGGGCCTTGCTGCTGGTAGCTGTCGATGGGCCAGGTCTTGCATCCTTGCGCATCCGTCAGCCAGCCGGGCTGGCGCGGCGCCATGAAGATCGGGTGCTCGATGGAAAACACCAGCTTGCCGCCAGGCTTCAAGCCGTGGCGGATGGCGTCCAGCAGGGTGTCGAAACCTTCGATGTAGTGGAACGCCAGCGAACTGTAGACGAGGTCGTAGCTGGCTGGCGGCAAGGCCAGTTGTTCCAGATCAAGCCGCGCATAGCTGACCGTCGGGTGTTCTCCCATGGCGCTTGCCTGCGCCAGCATCTTTTCCGACACGTCCACGCCCAGCACGCGCGCCGCGCCAGCCTCGACAGCCCAGCGGCAGAACCAGCCATAGCCGCAGCCCAGGTCCAGCACGCTTTTTCCTTGCAACCCGGGCAGCATGGCGCGCAGCGCTGGCCATTCCGGTGCGCTGTCGAGGCCGCCGACAGAGCGCGGCAGCTGGCTGTAGGCAGTGAAGAAGGCGTCGTTGTCGTAGATATTCTGTGTCATGCGTCGATGTCCTCGGGGGGCGTGCGCTTGGCATGCCCGCTGCGTTGCGCCCGGTAAATGCCTGCGTGGCCGGAAAACAGATAGGCCACGACGCAGGCGATGGCCGCGTACACGCCGATTTCGGCGCCGAACAGTTCCATCGCCATCAGGGTGGAGGCGATCGGCGTGTTGGCCGCGCCCGCAAAGACGGCGACAAAACCGATGGCGGCCAGCAGGGTGGCGGGCTGGTGCAGCAGCGGGCCCAGCGCATTGCCCAGGGTCGCCCCGATGAAGAACAATGGCGTCACTTCGCCGCCCTTGAAGCCCGTGCCCAGCGAAACGATGGTAAACGCCATCTTGCCAAGGAAATGCCAGGCGGGCAGCGGTTCCTTCAGCGCGTCGACGATGGTGGGAATGCCCAGGCCGATGTAGCGATCCGTGCCGATCAGCCATACGGCGATAGCGACAACGAGGCCGCCGGCCAGCGGACGCAGCGGGGCGTAGGCGATCCAGCGTTTCATCAGGCCGCTCAAGCCGTGCGTGGCTTGCGCGAATACTTTGCCCGTCACGCCGAACAGCACGCCAGCGATCACCATCGCGCACAAGGTCCAGGCGGAGAGGGCGGGGATCAAGGGCACGGCGTAATGCGTATGGTGGACTCCCCACAGCAAACCCACCTGGTCGGCGATGACGGCAGCGGCCAGGCAGGGCAGCATGGCTTCATAGCGCAGGCGACCGATGGCCAATACTTCCAGGCCAAAGAGGGCGCCTGCCAATGGCGTGCCGAAGACGGAGGCAAAGCCGGCGCTGATGCCGGCCATCAGGATGATACGGCGGTCTTCGTTGTTCAGGCGGAACAGGCGCGTGAGCTGGTCGGCCAGCGCGCCGCCCATCTGCACGGCCGTGCCCTCGCGTCCGACGGAGGCGCCGAACAGATGCGAGATGACGGTGCCGCCCAGCACCAGCGGCGCCATGCGCAAGGGGATGATTTTTTTCGGGTCGTGGATTTCATCGATGAGCAGGTTCGCGCCGCCTTCGACACTGCGGCCATAGCGCAGATACAGCCAGCCTACGGCAAAGCCCGCCACGGGCAGCAGCCAGATCAGCCACGCGTGCGCCATCCGCGTGCGCGTGGCCCAGTCCAGGGCGAACAGGAAGAAGGCCGAGGCCGATCCCGCCAGCACGGCCACGACCAAGGCCAGTAGCAGCCATTTCAACAGATGCTTTAACAGATCGGTGAGGGCGCTAAGACGCTGCATTGTTCATCCAGTCAAGGCTGATGGGTGGGGGATTCCTTACAGGCCCAATTCCGCCACCAGCGCCTGGCCGATGGCGCGCTGTTCGGCCAAAATGGCGCGCAAGTGGTGGGGGCGCGTCTTGACGTTGGTCATGACCACGCGCAGCACGTTGGTCGGGCCGGGGTAGCGCGTCGATTCGAGTACCGTGCGCGACACGAAGCTGTGGCCTTGCGCCTTTTGCCGGTTCTGCAGCTTGGCGTTCAAGGTGTTGAGTTGCTTGTTCAGTTCGCTCGCCGCCTCCACGTCGCCGCTGGCCAGCAAGCTTTCCATGCGCTGGCGCAAGTGCGCGGGCACATAGCGGTAGGTCAGAATGAAGGTGTCCGAGCGCGTGACCAGTTCGAAATCCTGCTGGTCGGCCAATAAATCCTGCAACTGGCCGGACAGGGTGGCCGCCTGTTGCAGCAAGGTGGTGTAGCCGGACACGCCGAGCACCTTGAACGAGGTCCACAGTTTCAGGGCGTCGAAGCGGCGCGAGCCTTCCAGCGAGGTCTGGCCCAGGTCGCCCGAGTTGTCGCGCAAGATGTAGTTGGCGTTGTGTTTGAGCAAGTTCAGGCTGGCGCTGTCCTTGAACAGCACCATGCTTTGCGCCATCGGCACCCACAGCAATTTATGCCCGTCGATGACGACGGAGTCGGCCAGGGCAATGCCGTCGTACAGCGCGCGGTACTGCTCGGCGATCAAGAGGGCGCCGCCCCAGGCCGCATCCACGTGGAACCAGATGGATTCGCGCGCCGCAATCGCCGCCATGGCGGCAAGCGGGTCGATGGCGCCCGTTTCCGTCGTGCCGGCGATGCCGATCATGGCGACGACTTTGATCTTGCGCAATTTCAAGTCGGCAATGGTTGCTTCCAGCGCGGCGACGTCGATGCGGTTGTCGCGGTCGACGGCCACCAGCTGCAAGGCGTTTTCGCCGAGGCCTAGGGTCGCCAGCGCCTTTTTCACGGAGTAATGGCTGCGCGCCGAACCGATCACGGCCAGCCCTGTGTAACCGGATTCCTGCATGGCGGCAAACAAACCGCGCTTGCGCGTGCCGGGCAGTTGCTGCTCCAGCGCCACGGCCAGCGCCGTCAGGTTGCCCATGGTGCCGCCATTGACGACATTGCCCAGCGCGCCGCTGGTGGCGGCCATGGCCTGCGTGTAGACGGCGTCCGATTGCTGGTACACCTGGCGGTGCAGCCAGCCGAGGATCTGCTTTTCGATCAGGGTCGACACGTACGCCGTCTCGATCTTGACCTGGTTCTGGTTCAGGGTGGCCGTAAACGCTTCGGCCAGCACGCTGATCCACGGCAAGGCCTGCGTCATGTGGCCGATGTATTGCGGGTGGTTCAGCTGGGCCGTATTGGCCAGCACGGTGGTGTCGAGTTCTTGCAGGAATTGCGCTACGGGCATGCCGTGCGCGGGCAGGCTGGTGTCGGACAATTGCGTCAGCAGTTCCGCATACGGCGTATGCGGGTAGGCCGTGTCGCGCTCGGCGGCCAGCCAGCCGCCCAGCATGCCCAGCGCCTGTTGCAGAGGCGCGGGCGAGCGTTGCAGCGCATCGATGGAAAAATGCTGCTGCAGCAGCTGTTCGATAGGGGTATCGGTCATGGCGCGTTGTCTTCTCTACGGATTGCTGGTGCCACGGTGACAAACGAATTGCGCCCAGGCGGAAGCGGGATTTTACCCGACTCCGCCTGAGCGCATCAGTTTGCTATTGCTGCTATTGATCAGAAGTAGTTGAGACCCAGCGCCGACTTGACTTCATCGGCCGTGCGGGCCGCCACTTCGCGTGCGCGGAACGTGCCTTCTTTCAGCATCTGGATGACTTGTCCCTTGTCCTTGGCGAACTCTTCGCGGCGGGCGCGGATCGGCGCCAGCATTTCCTGCAAGACCACGTCCAGGCGTTTCTTGACGATGCTGTCGCCCAGGCCGCCACGCACGTAATGGGCTTTCATTTCGGCCAGCGCCGCTTTTTCCGGATCGAACGCGTCCAGGTAGGTAAAGGCGATATTGCCTTCCAGGTGGCCAGGGTCTTCCACGCGCAGGTGCAGCGGGTCGGTATAGACTTTTTTCACGGCGGCCGTGATTTCGGCCGAGGTCGCGCCCAGGTTGATGGTGTTGCCCAGCGACTTGCTCATCTTCGCCTTGCCATCGATGCCGGGCAGGCGGCCGATATCGGGCACCAGCGCCTTGCATTCCATCAGCACTTCGCGGTTGTACATGCGGTTGAAGCGGCGCACGATTTCATTCGTTTGCTCGATCATCGGGATCTGGTCTTCGCCCACGGGCACCACGCCCGCCTTGAAGGCCGTGATGTCGGCCGCCTGGCTGGCAGGGTAGGTCAGGAAGCCGGCTGGAATGTCGCGCTCGAAGCCGCGCAGGCGAATTTCTTCCTTGACGGTGGGATTGCGCTCGAGGCGCGCCACGGTGACGATGTTCAGGTAGTAAAAGGTCAGCTCGGCCAGTTCCGGGATTTGCGACTGGATGAAGACCGTAGTTTTCGCCGGGTCGATGCCGACGGCCAGGTAATCGAGCGCCACTTCGACGACGTTACGGTGCACCTTGTCGATGTCATCCATATTGTCCGTCAGCGCTTGCGCGTCGGCCAGCATGATGAATTGCTTGTAGCTGTTCTGGTAGCGGACCCTGTCGCGCAGGCTGCCCACGTAGTGACCCAGGTGCAAGGGACCGGTCGGGCGGTCGCCCGTCAGGATCACGGATTGCGAAGCGATGGCGGCAGGGGAAAGCGGCGCTGCCGGTGCGTCGTTCTGGTCTTGGGTATCGGGGGTATTAGGCAAGCTCATCAAGTTTCCTTTTGAGCCGCCTGCATCGGGGATGATCCAGGCTGAGCCTGTTACGCCACCGATCGAGGCGGCGTGGATCAGATTCACATCACTATGCAGTGGCCGCGCGAAAGTGAGCGGGACCACCAATTCAAGCAGGCGTGTTGTGAAGGGATAAATTTCATGGCGTTATGGTTGCAGTTCGCACGCGTTCTGTCAAGTTTGCGCCCCCGATTTCTCTGCTGCGCCGCGTCAGAGGCTTGCCTTATGCAAAACTTGCTTTGCGGGTACTATTGCCGTTCGGCCACTTTTGCGTGGCATGAATCATTGGAGAACAGTATGCACGTGTCGTCCCCCGTCCGGCTCACCGGCCTGGCCTTGATTGTAAGTTCCCTGTTTACCGCGCCCGTGCTGGCGCAAACGCCGAAAACGCCGCCGATGACGCCCGATATCGGCGCCAAACTGGTGATGCCGGACCTGAACGACTACGTCAAGCGGGTGGTGATGATCCCCATGCGCGACGGCGTCAAGCTGTACACGGTGATCGTCGTGCCGAAAGGCGCGCAAAAAGCGCCGATCATGCTCACGCGCACGCCGTACAACGCGGCCCGCCGCGCCCAGCGCGCCGCCAGCCCCAGCATGCTGGTCACCTTGCCGCTGGGCGACGATACCCTGGTGGAAAACGGCTACATCCGCGTGTTCCAGGACGTGCGCGGCAAGCATGGCTCGGAAGGCGATTACGTGATGACGCGGCCTGTGCGCGGCCCGCTGAACAATACCAAGGTCGATAATGTGACCGATGCGTGGGACACGATCGACTGGCTCGTGAAAAATGTGCCGGAAAGCAATGGCAAAGTGGGCATGCTCGGTTCCTCGTACGAGGGACACACGGTACTGATGGCCCTGGTCGACCCGCATCCGGCCCTGAAGGTGGCCGTGCCCATGAGCGCCATGGTCGACGGCTGGCGCGGCGACGACTGGTTTCATAATGGCGCCTTCCGCATGCCCAGCCTGTCGTACATCGCGGGCCAGACGAGCGTGCGCGGCAGCGGCGAATCGCCTGCCCTGGGCGTCTACGATGATTACGAAGCGTATCTGCGCATCGGCTCGGCCGGTGATTACGCGAAGAAATTCGGCATCGACAAGCTGACCTACACGAAAAAGCTGTTCGAACACCCGGCTTACGACAGTTACTGGCAGGAACAGGCGCTCGACAAGATACTGGCCAAGCGTCAGCTGATCGTGCCCACCATGCACGTGGTGGGACAGTGGGACCAGGAAGATATCTATGGCCCCTACGCCACCTACTGGGCGATGGAAGGGCGCGACACGCGCAACAACCTCAATTACCTGGCCATCGGCCCGTGGCGCCACAGCGGCGTCAATTATGACGGCTCCAGTCTGGGCGCCTTGAAGTTTGACGGCGATACGGCGCGCCAGTTCCGTGAAAAAGTCATGCAGCCATTCCTCAATCAATACCTAAAGGATGGCGCGCCGGAAGCGAACACGGCGCCCGTCGTGTCGTACCAGAGCGGCACCAACCAGTGGCAGCGCCTGCAGCAGTGGCCGCTGGCCTGCGAGACGTGTGATATCAAGCTGACGCCGATCTATCTGCAGGATGGCTACAAGCTGGGCTTTGCGGCGTCATCGGCCACAGCCGATGCAGCCAGCGGCGCCTTCGATGAATACGTGGCCGATCCCGCGAAACCCGTGCCGTTCGTGCCCCGTCCCGTGCGCCTGAACGATGGCGACGTGTGGAAGCCATGGCTGGTCAGCGACCAGCGCGGCTATGCGGATCGCACGGACGTGCTCAGCTATGTTTCCGAACCCTTGAAGACGGCCGTGCGCATCGCCGGCGCGCCAATGGTCAACCTGTTCGCCGCCACCAGCGGCACGGATGCCGACTGGGTGGTAAAACTGATCGACGTGTATCCGGATGAAGTACCGTCGCAGCCGGCCATGGGTGGCTACCAGCTGGGCGTGGCGATGGACATCTTCCGTGGCCGCTACCGGGACAGCCTCGAACACCCGACGGCGATTCCTGCCGGTAAGGTCGAGCGCTACCGTTTCGCCTTGCCGAACGCGAACCACGTCTTCCTGCCGGGCCACCGCATCGCCGTGCAAGTGCAGTCGAGCTGGTTCCCCCTGTACGACCGCAATCCGCAAACCTTCGTGCCGAATATCTTCCTGGCCCAGCCAGGCGATTATAAAAAGGCGACGCAGCGCGTGTACCACGCGGCAGGGGCGGCCAGCGCGATCGAGTTGCCGATAGCGCCGCTCGACGCGCGCTAGCCGGCGCGCATGAGCACGGCGCCCGCTGCGATCAGGCTGATGGCCAGGTAGCGGCGGGGGCTGATTTTTTCGCGCAGGAACAGGGCCGCAATGGCGATGGCGAACAGGATCGACGTTTCGCGCAGGGCCGCGATGGCGGCCACGGGCGCCTGCGTCATGGCCCACAGGGCCAGGCCGTATGAAGCGAGCGTGCCGAAACCGCCAAAGGCGGCCAAACGCCATTGCGTTTGCGCATAGGCAAGCAAGTCGGCGGGGCGGCGCAAGGCCGTCCACAGCAGCAGGCCCGTTCCGTTCAAGACAAAAATCCACATCGTGTAGGCGGCAGGCGCGCCGGACAGGCGCACGCCGATGCCGTCGATCAGGGTATAGCTGGCGATGATGCAGGCGTTGCCCAGCGCAAAGGCGGTGACGCGGCCCGTGCTTTTCGGCGCCTTACCGATGCCGCTCGTGCGCGCGGCAAGATACAGGCCGAAGATGCCCGCGCAGATGCAGGCGACGGCGCCCATCTGCGTGGCGGACAGGCGCTCGCCGATCAGCGGCCAGCTGGCCAGCGCCACGAGCAATGGCGCGCTGCCGCGCATCAAGGGGTAGGCATGGCTCATGTCGCCCGCCTTGTAGGCGGCCGCCAGCAGCGAGTAATAGGCCAGCTGCGCCACGGCCGAGGCGGCCAGGTAAGGCCAACTGGCAGGAGCGGGAGGGTTCACGAAAGGCAGGACGGCCAGCGACATCAGGGCCGCGCCCACGGAAACGAGTACCGTGCTGAGAAAGGTATCCTTGCCCGACTTGACGATGGCGTTCCAGCTGGCGTGCAGCAGGGCGGCAAACAGGACGACGGCGACGACCAGACCGGACATGCAGGCCTTAGCGAGGGCGTATGCTCAGCGACAGCAGTTCCTGGCGGTGATGGCGCTGGAAGCCTTCCATCACGGAACCGGAGCGTCCCGCCTTGTCCAGCAGTTCGCGCAGGGTGGCCTGGTCTTCCGGCGTGAGGGACTTGCGCGACAGGTAGACGCCACTCATGCCCCACGGCAGCTCCGGCAGCGCTTCCAGGCGCAAGCGGTCGGCCAGGCCATACACGCGCGCATCGTTCTGCGCCACGCCGGCGAGGATGGTGGGGCTCATGATGGTGGCGTCGATGAAGCCGCTTTGCATCAGGCGCGCCACGGACAGCGCGTCGACTTCATAAAACAGGCGGCCCTGGCTGCTCAGCTCCTTCGCCAGTGCCTGGTACGGTGCGCCATAGTCGTAGCCGCGCACCAGCGCCACGCGCAATTCGCGCCGCTCGATCAGTTCCTGCATGGTGTTGATGGGCGCGCGTGCGCCCTGCAGCGAGATCAGCAGGGGGCGGCTGCCCAGCATGGGGATGAACAGGCCATGCTGGTCGCGCCGCAAGGTGCTGCTGGCCGGGATCAGCATATCGGCCTTGCCCGTCTCGAACATCGCTTCCAGGCGCGCGCGGGGCACGGCCGTGAAGATGAAATTGCAGCCGAGCTTGGCGCCCATGCTGCGCAGCAAGTCGGGATAGATGCCGCCTATCGTGGCGCCATTGACCACCACGCTGGCGCCGATGGCCGAGACGGGCACCTGGATGTCGCGCGAGCATTGCGCGCCCGCCAGCGGTGGCAGCGCCAGCGCCAGCATGGCCACGGTCCGGCGCCAGGCGCTGGAATAAAAGTCAGTCATACCCATCCTTGCTCACCATCGAATGCGGGGCGTCGGCAACGCTCCGCTGATTATCCCATTCTCGCCTATTTATTTCTCAAGTGCAATATTATACCGCCGACTACTTTGTGGTGGAAACCACAAGTCTTGCCTGGCGTTGCGCCTTGAAGTAGCGCCAGGCCACCAGGATGCCCAGAATTTGCATGATGGCGCACAGGTAGAAAGTGCTGCCGATGCGCCAGTCCTGCGGCGGCAAGTGGCTCACTTCGCCCAGGATCATGCTGCCGAGCAAAGGCATGATGATGATGCCCAGGCTGCTGATCGATTGCAGGGAACCCATCAGCTCTCCCTGTTCGCTGGCGTTCGATGATTTCGAGATGATGCCTTGCAGGGCCGGTCCGGCGGCAAAGGCCAGCAGGTTGCACAGGATCAGCGTATACATCATCCAGCCCTGTGTGGCCAGGCCGTACAGCAAATAGGTGAGGGCGCCCGAGGCCATGCCCAGCAGGGACAGGCGCACTTCGCCAAAGCGCTTGATGAGTATGCCCAGCAAGCCCGCCTGCACGACGGCCGCGCACAGGCCCACGCAGAACAGGGCGATGCCGTTCTGGCGCGGCGTCCAGTCGAAGCGGAAATGCGTGTACAGCACCCAGGTGGTGTTGAGCATCATTTGCGCAAACGTCATCAGGCCGAAGGCCAGCACCAGGCCACGGATTTCCACGCGGCGCACCAGCTTCAGCAGGGCGGCAAACGGATTGATGCGCGCCAGGGTAAACGGTGCGCGCGGGCCCGGCCGCAGCGACTCGGGCACGCAGAAATAGCCGTAGATGAAATTGGCCGCCGACAGGCCCGCCGCCACGTAAAACGGCAGGCGCAGATCGATTTCGCCCAGCAGGCCGCCCAGCATGGGCCCGCAGATGAAGCCCAGGCCAAAGGCGGCGCCGATCTTGCCGAAGCTCTTGGCGCGGTTGTCGGGCGTGGACACGTCGGAGGCATAGGCGGACGCGACCGACATGCTGGCCGACGAGACGCCGCCGATGACCCTGCCGATGAACAGGCAGGCCAGGTTCGGCGCCCAGCCCGTGGCGAGAAAGTTGATGCCCATGCCGGCCATCGAGTACAGCAGCACGGGACGGCGTCCCACGCGGTCGCTGATGGCGCCCAGCATGGGCATGAAGATGAATTGCAGCAAACCGAAGAGGGCCGCCATGATGCCGTACCAGAACGCTTGCGCATCCTTGCCATCGACAAAGTTGCCGATCAGGATGGGCAGCACGGGGACCACCAGGCCGATGCCCAGCATGTCGATGAAGACGCAGACGAGGATGAAATTGAGGTTGCCGGCGCTCTTTAGGGCGGGGGCGGACGGGGAATGGCTGTCGGGGCTGGTTTTATCGGACATGCATGCTTTCGGCGCGTTGGCATAGCGCCGGCGCGTGACAGGATGCTGCTGACGCGCGGCGCGATAGCTGAGGCTTGCATTATAGACAGCGGGAACCATGCTGGCTATCGCCATCCATGTCAGGGGGCATTCCCCATTCGTCGGCAAAGGCGGCGCGGAAGTCCGTCAACACGGCCAGCCGCTGTTCGGCCAGTGCGCGTCCTGCCGCCGTTTGCATCTTGCCGGGCAGCTTGTCGAGCTTGGTGACGATATGGTCGAGCGCATAGGCCTTGTCGTCGAGCGGACGCTGCTGTGCCAGCGGATCCGTGCCATGCGCCAGCGCGCTATCCATGCGCGCGGCAGTGTAAAACAGGCGCGCCAGTCCCACGGCGCCCAGCGCGTCGATGCGGTCGGCATCCTGCACGATCTGCGCTTCGATGGTGTGTGGCGGCAAGTTGGCGGAAAAACTGTGCGTCTCGATGGCGTGGGCCACGCCCGCCAATTTTTCTGCCGGGAAATCCAGTTCCGCCAACTGGCGGCAAGCCAGCGCCGCCGCCTGGCGCGAGGCCAGGTGGCGTTCGGGGTGGTTTTTTGGCAGGTTGACGAGGTCGTGCAGATAGCAGGCGGCCATCACGGTGAGGGGGTCCGCGTCCGCATGCTCTTGCAGCAGGGCACTGGCATTGCGCCAGACGCGGTGCAGGTGGTTGAGGTCGTGGGCGCTGTCATCGCCCAGGCCGGCCGTGGCCAGCGCCAGCAGGCGTGGTTGCCATTGAGAAAGCAAAGAGTGCATGGTTAAGGTCATAAAAAGCAGGGGCCGCCAGTGTGGCATAAAACGCCGCCGACTGCGGCCGGTGGTCTGCCCTTCGGCGTGCCGTATTTGCTACATAAATTGTATTTTTGAAATCATTCTTCCAGCAATTGCTCTTTTTTAGTGCATGTAGAATTTACATGGGGTAACATTGCCGCACGGAAATTAGAAGCATAAGCTAATTGCGAGAAAGTATTTGCAAAAAACATACTAGTGGCAGTCATGCCATCGTGCATGCTGGCCTGCGCCCCAGGCGAGTTAATTAAAGGATTATCATGAACACCATTTCCAGCGACACTGGCGCAACCGTTGCCAAGGCTGCCGAATACCTGGCTTTTACCCTCGGCCAGGAAGAGTATGGCATCGACATCCAGAAAGTCAGCGAAATCCGCAGCTATGAAACGCCGACCCGCATCGCCAACGCCCCCGAGTTCGTCAAGGGCGTGGTCAACCTGCGCGGCATCATCGTGCCGATCGTCGACATGCGCATCAAGTTCAACCTGGGCACGCCCAGCTATGACCAGTTCACCGTCGTCATCATCCTCAACATCGGCAACCGCGTCGTCGGCATGGTCGTCGACCGCGTCTCCGACGTCACCACGCTGATGCCGGAACAGATCAAGCCGGCGCCGGACATGGGCCGTTCGATCAACACGGAATACGTGATCGGCCTGGGCACCATCGACGAGCGCATGCTGATCCTGGTCGATATCGACCAGCTGATGTCTAGCGCCGACATGGGCTTGATCGAAAAATTAGCCGCTTAATTCTCGCCGCGGTCATTTTGACTGGATTTGTCGGAAACAATTGACTCTCGGCATTGCTTGATTTTTCTGCAAGGCGCACGCTAGCGCATTTCCTGGCGCACGGTTCAGCCGAACCGTGCGCCAGTTTCACTTCAGTTTCACTTTCACGCCCGTTTCGCCACGGCAGCGAGTCCACGCCAGCGCGAAACTGCCAGCCTGTCGCGACGGCATCAGGGCTTTTTAGGATAGTCACATGAATTTATTACGCAACGTCAGCATCGGTGTCCGCCTCGGACTCGGTTTTGCCGTGATTTTGCTGTTTTCCATGCTCATTACGGGCATCAGCGTCTGGCGCCTGCACGACGTGGCCAGCGCCACGCGCGTCATGATGGAACAACCGCTGGCGAAGGAACGCTATATTTCCGACTGGTACGGCCGTATCGACAGCGCCGTGCGCCGCACCATCGCGATTGCCCGCAGCAGCGACACCTCGCTCAGCGGCTATTTCGCGGAAGAATCGAAAGTCTCGTCGTCCAGCTCGGCTGAACTGCAAAAGAAAATCGAGGCGCTGATCGACAAGCCGGAAGAAAAAGCCATGTTCGCGGGTTTGCTGGAGCAGCGCAAGGTGTACATCAGTTCGCGCGACCAGGTCTACAAGCTGAAGGGCGAAGCGCAGGCCGACGCCGCCAATGAGGTGTTTGAAAAGATCTTCGTGCCGGCCGCCGCCAAGTATCAGAAGATGGTGCAGGACTTGCTGGAACACCAGCGCGCCAGCATCGACACGACGGCGCGCGAAATCGACGGCGTCGCCAATACCAGCCGCAACCTGATGCTGGTGCTGGCCGCGCTGGCGCTGGGCTTCGGCGTCGTGTGTGCCTGGGTCTTGACGATGGGCATCGTGCGTCCCCTGCGCACGGCTGTGGACATCGCCCGCAAGGTGGCCGATGGCGACTTGACGGCGCAGATCGACGCCAGCGCCAAGGATGAGACCGGCCAACTCTTGCTGGCCCTGAAGGACATGAACACGAGCCTGCTCAACATCGTGGGCGAAGTGCGCAGCGGCACGGACAGCATCGCGACCTCGTCGACGCAAATCGCCGCCGGCAACCAGGACCTGTCTTCCCGCACGGAAGAGCAGGCCGGTTCCCTGGAGGAAACAGCGTCGTCGATGGAAGAACTGACCAGTACCGTGAAACAGAATGCGGACAATGCGCGCCAGGCGAATCAATTGGCGGCCTCGGCGGCGCAAGTGGCCGTCAAGGGCGGCGAAGTCGTGGCGCAAGTGGTGGGTACGATGGAATCGATCAATGCGTCGTCGAACAAGATCGTCGACATCATTTCCGTCATCGACGGCATCGCCTTCCAGACGAATATCCTGGCGCTGAACGCGGCGGTGGAAGCGGCCCGTGCGGGTGAACAGGGCCGTGGTTTTGCCGTGGTGGCGTCCGAAGTGCGCAATCTGGCCCAGCGTTCCGCTTCGGCCGCGAAAGAGATCAAGACCCTGATCGGCGCTTCCGTGGAGCAAGTCAACGCGGGCAGCATGCTGGTGGCGCAAGCTGGTTCGACCATG
>NZ_JABXFH010000120.1:0-1119 GCF_013372745.1 Janthinobacterium sp. BJB401
GGCGGAGGCCGTCAAGTTCGAGGGCCAGTCGCTCACTTACGGCGAGCTCAATGCGCGCGCCAACCGCCTGGCGCACTACCTGCGCGGGCAGGGTGTGGGCGCCGACAGCCTGGTGGGTATCTGCGTCGAGCGCAGCGTCGAGATGGTGGTGGGCTTGCTGGGTATTCTGAAGGCCGGTGGCGCCTATGTGCCGCTCGATCCAGGCTATCCGAAGGACAGGCTGGCCACCATGCTGGACGATGCGCGTCCGACCGTACTGCTGACCCAGCAGGCACTGGCCGATTCGCTGGTCGCCGCGCTGGCAGCGGCGATGGACCCGGCGTTGCCGGTGCTGTGCCTGGACAGCCAGTGGCCGTCGCTGGCAGGGCAGTCGGAAGTCAACCCGGCGCCGCAAGGCAGCCCGGCCAGCCTGGCTTATGTAATCTATACCTCGGGTTCGACCGGCAAGCCGAAGGGCGTGGCCATCGAACACGCCGGCATCGTCAACCGGCTGCAGTGGATGCAAGCCGAGTATGGGCTGACGGCGGCCGACCGCGTGATGCAGAAGACGCCGTTCAGTTTTGATGTGTCGGTGTGGGAGTTCTTCTGGCCGCTGCTGCAGGGCGCCACGCTGGTGGTGGCCAAGCCGGAAGGGCATCAGGATCCCTCTTATCTGGCCGCACTGATTGCCAGCGAGGGGATCACCACGATGCACTTCGTGCCGCCGATGCTGGACGCCTTCCTGGCTTCGGCCGGGCTGGCGCAGTGCGCAACGCTGCGCCAGCTGATCTGCAGCGGCCAGGCGCTGCCGCTGGACTTGGCGCAGCGCTGCTTCGAGGTGCTGCCTGGCGTGGCGCTGCATAACCTGTACGGTCCGACCGAAGCCTCGGTAGACGTGAGCTATTTCGCTTGCCGGCCGGACAACGGTCTGGCCTGCGTGCCGATCGGCCGGCCGATCTGGAATACCCAGTTGTACGTGCTGGACGCGCAGTTGCAGCCGGTTCCCTTGGGTGTGGCGGGCGAGCTGCATATCGGCGGCATTGGCCTGGCGCGCGGCTACCTGAACCGCCCTGAGCTGACGGCCGAGAAATTCATCGCCAATCCTTACGGCGAAGCCGGTTCGCGCCTGTACAAGACGGG
>NZ_JABXFH010000121.1:0-1079 GCF_013372745.1 Janthinobacterium sp. BJB401
CAGCAGTACGTGGCGCCACAGACCGAGACCGAAATAGAGCTCTCCGTGATCTGGGCGGGCCTGCTGAACCAGGAGGCCGGCAAGATCGGCGCGACAGCGAACTTCTTCGAGCTGGGCGGTCACTCGCTGCTGGCCGTACGTCTGTTGGCTGAAGTGCGCCACGTGTTCGATGTCGAACTGGGAATCAAGGACTTGTTCGCCAACGGTTCGTTGGCGGCGCTGGCGACAGCCATTGACTCCGGCACAGGCGCGTTCACGCGCCCGCAGGTAACGGCGCAGACCCGCGGCAGCGAATCTATTCCTCTGTCGTTCGCGCAGCAGCGTCTGTGGCTCCTGGACCGGCTTGACGGCGGCAGCGCGCACTACAACATGCCGTCCGCCCTGCGCGTGACGGGCCGCTTCGACGTCGCCGTCGCCGAGCAGGCGTTCCGGCACATCATTGAACGGCATGAGCCGCTTCGCACCGTCTTTGCCAGTGAAGGTGAGCATCTGTGGCAAGTGATCCGCGAGCAGGTGGAGTTTGGCATCAAAATAAGAGATCTGACGTCGCTCGACCCCGGCGCGCGGGAACTGGCCGCGCGGCAGCTGGCGCTGGCCGATGCCGAAACGCCGTTCAATCTGGTGCGCGACGTGATGCTGCGCGCCAGCTTCGTCCGCCTAGGCGAGGAGGAGGGCGTGCTGCTGTTTAATATGCACCACATCGCCTCGGACGGCTGGTCGATGGGCTTGCTGGTCAGAGAATTTCTGGGCCAGTACCAGGCGCTGCGCAGCGGCTTGGACAATCCCTATGTTCCGCTGGCAATCCGGTATGCCGACTATGCGCAATGGCAGCGCGACTGGCTGGCCGGGCCGGTGCTGGAAGAGCAGCTTGGCTATTGGGACAGTCAGCTGGCCGGCCTGCCACCGGTGCATAGCCTGCCGCTGGACCGGGCACGCCCGGCGCACCAAAGCTTCCGAGGCGCGCAGCACCGCTTCGCGATGGATACTGCCACGTGCCAAGGTTTGAAGAAGGTCGCACGGGATAATCAGGCCACGCTGTTCATGGTGCTGCACGCCGCGCTGAGCGTGCTGCTGGCACG
>NZ_JABXFH010000122.1:0-917 GCF_013372745.1 Janthinobacterium sp. BJB401
TGAGAGACGGTTTAATAACTTAGCGGAAATTTAGTCGATGCAGCAGCAGCGATCCCATGGCCAAGTAAATCATGTTTTCCGACACGTCAATGCGCTGTTCATAGTCGCGCACCAAGCGTCGGTAACGCATCAGCCATGCAAACGTTCGCTCGACCACCCAGCGCCTTGGCTGAACAGCGAAACCTTGCTGCCCCTGCAGGCGCCGCACGACCTCCACCGTAAAGTCGAGAAACTCTGCCTTGTCCATCAGTTGTCTGCGGTCGTATGCCGCATCCCCAAACAGATGCTTCACCCACGGCCAGCGTTTGACCAAGCCGTCGAGCACCATCTGAGCACCAGTGGAGTCGGCGATATCGGCTGGTGTCAGGTTCATCGCCAGCAAGCGACCATCCGTGTCGACCGCGATATGGCGTTTGCGCCCGCTGACTTTCTTGTTGGCGTCATAGCCTCTCGCTCCCGTCCCTGGCGCTTTCACGCTCTGGCTATCGACAACACCGGCACTCGGCAGCACCTCCCGCTCATTGCACAAGCGATCCAGCATCAGTGCCAAGTCATGAATGGTGCGAAACAGCATGCGCCGCATCAGCCGCCGGAACCAGTAATAGACTGTCTGATACGGCGGGAAATCATTGGGCAGCATGCGCCACTCGCATCCAGATCGCACCATATAACGCAGCGCATTGATCACTGCGCGCAGATCCGTCTTGCGAGGTCTTCCCGTCTTCGCTTGCTTCGGCAACAGCGGGGCGATCAGGTGCCACTCTTCATCTTTCACATCCGTAGGATAACCACGTTTGAGCGATGTCCGTACCTGTTGATGCTTGCTACGATTCTCTTGTGTCCACATGACAGCTACTCCAAAACGTCAAAGACGCTTTGACACAAAAGTTGCTATGAAGTTTTTAAACCGTCACTGA
>NZ_JABXFH010000123.1:0-905 GCF_013372745.1 Janthinobacterium sp. BJB401
ACTTAGAACGCCTAACAAAACCTCACCCATAGAAACAAACGGCCCCGAAGCTGGTCAAACTCACCTGACATCGTTTTTGGGAGCCGATCACATGGCCAAAGCACTTCTTCCTGATGACCTGTGGGGGCTGATCCAGCCTTTACTGCCAGTACATCATCCTTCCCCAAAGGGAGGACGCCCTCGCATTGACGACCGCGCCGCCTTGACCGGTATCCTGTTCGTCCTCAAGACAGGCTTGCCCTGGGAATATCTTCCTCGTGAATTGGGCTGTGGCAGCGGCATGAGTTGCTGGCGGCGCCTGCATGCATGGCAACAGGCTGGTGTGTGGCAACGCATCCACGAAGCCATGCTGCACCACTTGCGGGAATACGATCAGATTCAATGGGAACGCGCCAGTGTCGACTCGGCCAGCGTGCCATCCCCCCCTCGGCGGACAGCATACAGGCCCCAATCCCACCGACCGCGGCAAGCTCGGATGCAAGCACCATCTGCTCGTCGACCAACGCGGACTGCCTCTGGTGGCGAGCATATCGGGGGCTCAGGTACATGATTCCCGGATGCTGATCCCGCTGCTCGAAACTGTCCCATCCGTATCCGGGCTAGCGGGCCGGCCACGCAAACGTCCGGCCAAACTGCACGCCGACAAGGCATATGCTTCGCGTGCCCATCGGGCCTGGTTGCGCAGCCGTGGCATCGCTCCACGTATAGCCCGCTACGGCATCGAGTCGCGCGAACGCCTGGGTAAATGGCGCTGGGTGGTCGAACGCACACTCGGTTGGCTCCACCGTTTCCGCCGGTTGCGTATCCGCTACGAGCGCCGAGCCGATATCCACCAAGCATTCCTCTCGCTTGCCTGCATACTCATCTGCTGGCGATATATTCAGAGGTTTTGTTAGGTGTTCTTA
>NZ_JABXFH010000124.1:0-759 GCF_013372745.1 Janthinobacterium sp. BJB401
CGGCATGGTGTCCGTGGTGATCCCGGCGCACGTCGCCAAAGGCTTGCACCGTATCAGCCAGCAGGCGCAAGCCACTTTGTTCATGGCGCTGGCGGCGGCGTTCAACGTGCTGCTCAGCCGTTATGCCGGCCAGGACGACATCTGCATCGGCACGCCGATCGCGAATCGCCAAAGGGCGGAGCTGGAACCGCTGGTCGGTTTCTTTGCCAACACGCTGGCGCTGCGCACGCGGGTGGATGCCACGCAATGTTTTGATGAATTGCTCGTTCAAGTCAAGGCGGCCACGCTGGGCGCCTATACGCACCAGGACCTGCCGTTCGAGCAGGTGGTGGAGCATCTGGCGCCGGAACGCAATACTAGCCACAGCCCGCTGGTTCAGGTGATGTTCGTGCTTCAGAACGCGCCGATGGGAAAGCTTGAGCTGCCCGGGCTGGCGCTCAGGCCGATGGACATCGAGCACAATGTGTCGCCGCTCGATCTGACGCTGACGCTGGTCGAGGCGGAGGATGGATTGAGGGGGCACGTCGAATACAACACCGACCTGTTCGACCGCACCACGGCGGAACGGATGGCCGTGCATTTCGGCCGCTTGCTGGTGGCGCTGGTAGCCAATCCGCGGGCGCCGCTGCGTGAGCTGGACATGCTGGCAGGAGGCGAGCGGCAGCAGTTGCTGGTGGAGTGGAACAGCACGGCGAAAGAATTCGCACACGGCCAGACACTGCACGCGCTGTTCGAGGAGCAGGTGCTGCGCAGCCCCGA
>NZ_JABXFH010000125.1:0-739 GCF_013372745.1 Janthinobacterium sp. BJB401
GGGCAATGTACCGCTGCTGTTCCCACCGCACATCGCCAGCGGCTTGCACCGCGTTGGCCAGCAGGCGCAGGCCACCTTATTCATGACGCTGGCGGCGGCCTTCAATGTGCTGCTTAGCCGTTATGCCGGCCAGGATGACATCTGCATCGGCACGCCGATCGCGAATCGCCAAAGGACGGAGCTTGAGCCGCTGATCGGTTTCTTCGCCAGCACGCTGGCGCTGCGCACGCGGGTGAATGCGGCGCAGCGCTTCGATGAACTGCTCGCGCAGGTCAAGGCGGCTACGCTGGATGCCTATGCCCATCAAGACGTGCCGTTCGAACAGGTGGTGGAGCATCTGGCGCCGGCACGCAATGCCAGCCATAGTCCACTGTTCCAGGTGATGTTGGTGCTTCAGAACACGCCTGCGGGCAAGCTGGATCTGCCCGGCCTGGCGCTCAGGCCGATGGGTGTCGAACAACAGGTCGCGAAGTTCGACCTGACGCTGACGCTGGTCGAGGCGGAGGATGGACTTGGCGGTAACTTCGAATACAACACCGACTTGTTCGACCGCGCCACGGTGGAGCGGATGGCCGCGCATTTGCAGACGCTGCTGATGGCGGTCATAGCCAATCCGCAGGCGCTGGTCCGCGAGGTGTGCATGCTGGCCGAAGGCGAGCGGCAGCAACTGCTGGTCGATTGGAACAGCACGGCGAAAGAATTCGCACACGGCCAGACACTGCACGCGCTGTTCGAGGAG
>NZ_JABXFH010000126.1:0-729 GCF_013372745.1 Janthinobacterium sp. BJB401
ACGGTCTCCTCAACGAACGCGCTGTACAAGGCCGCCACCTCTCTCACCAGCACCCCCATCGACCAGCCATCGAAGACGATATGGTGAAACGTCAGCAGGAAAACATGGGCGTCCTCGCCCAGTACAATCAGCCGGGCACGCAGCAAGGGGCCGGTTTGCAGGTCGAACTGCGCCTGCGCCTCGTCCTGCGCCAGCCATTTCGCCCTGGCCTGACGTTCGTCCGGCGGCAGCCCACTGATATCGGTGACCGGCATCGCCAGCCGCAGCTCAGGCGCTATCACCTGCACCGGCGCGCCATCGGCCATATCGAAGGTCGTGCGCAGCACCTCGTGGCGGCGCACGATCTCGTTGAGCGTGCGTTCGAGCGCGGCGCGGTCCAGCCGCCCTTGGACTTCGAATGCCCGCGGAATATTGTAGGCCGCCCCGCCTCCCGTAAAGCGATCCATAAACCATATCCGCTGCTGTGAATACGACAGCGACAGCAATCCCCTGCGATCGGCCAGCGCAATCGATTCCGGCGGCGGTGCATCGTCTTCCTCCTGCAGCAGCAAGGCAAGGAGTTCTTCTTTCATCGATTCAAGCGAGCGATTTGAAGTCATAGGTTTCTCAAGAATCGTTGTTATTTGGAGCGAGCGGCAGAGCGCCTCTGCATGGCCTGGCGGCGATGCTGGCCCCGCTCCAGACTTTCCGCATCGGCCGCCGCTGCCGAGGGCGAACTGTCCAAGGCCC
>NZ_JABXFH010000127.1:0-542 GCF_013372745.1 Janthinobacterium sp. BJB401
GATGTGACCGTCACGCTGCTTGAAAACGCTACGCAAGCACGCCTGGGCTGTCCCGCCTGCCAATCGTGTCACCTGCACCGGCATGGCCATGCGCACGGCCTGCAGCGCTACCGCTGTGTATCCTGTGGACGCACATTCAATGCCTTGACGGGCACGCCGCTGGCGCACTTGCGCCATAAATCGCTGTGGCTCGACTATGCGGATTGCCTGCTTGATTCCAGGTCAGTACGCCAGGCCGCTCAGCAGTTGGGACTGCACCGCAACACCACGTTTCGCTGGCGACACCGTTTTCTCAGCGTAGCAAAGACGGATCGGCCGCATTGTCTGCATGGCATTGCCGAGGCCGATGAACTCTACGTGCTGGAATCAGAAAAGGGATCCAGGCAGATGACGCGTCCGGCGCGCCGCCGTGGCGGCCATGCCCATCAGCGCGGCATTTCCAATGAACAGGTTTGCATCCTGGTGGCGCGCGACCGTACGGGCCAGACCCTCGATTTCGTCACGGGCAAAGGGGCGTTGACGAAGGCACAGCTGCATCATTC